>NZ_JBFAIM010000038.1:0-119760 GCF_040654715.1 Nonomuraea sp. NPDC050643
GCCGTTCAAGTCCCTGTCAAATTGACCGGCCCTGCTCGTTCTGCGGGAATTAAGCTCTGTCCCCTTTCGGAGACAACCCCTCTAACTTACCAGCCTGTCGACCGATCTGCGAATCGATCTCCAGACCCGCGAGCCGGAAGGGATTGCCGACATTCGTGACGCAACACACCAAAGTCACCTAGGTGAAGGAGGAGGGTTGCGCTGCACTGCGTCAGCTCCTAAAGATTAGCAGCGCTCCCGACCTCTCGGACCGGATCGACATCTTCCCCGGCAACGGAACGATCACAACCGAACATAGACTCCCCACGTGAGCAGCAACACACCGCCAGTGGCGAAGAAGGTTCCGACGGAGCGCACTCATCACGGCGACATCGTCATCGACGAGTACGCCTGGCTGAGCAACAAGGAGGATCCAGATACCACGGCCTATCTGGAGGCCGAGAACGACTTTCTCAAACAGGAGACCGCTCACCTCTCCGAGCTCCAGGAGCAGGTGTTCCAGGAGATCAAGGGCCGCACCCAGGAAACCGACCTGTCGGTGCCCAGCCGCAAGGGCGCGTGGTGGTACTTCACCCGCACCGAGGAGGGCAAGCAGTACGCCGTCTCCTGCCGCGTACCGGCCGACAGTGACGCGCCGCCGGTGATCACCCCGGGCGTCAGGCTCGACCGCGAGCACGTGATCCTCGACGGCAACGAGCTCGCCGGCGACAGCCCGTTCTTCTCGGTCGGCACCAGCTCCGTCACCCCCGACGGCACGATGCTGGCGTTCTCGACCGACTACAAGGGCGCCGAGCGCTTCACGCTCAAGTTCAAGAACCTCGAGACCGGTGAGGTGCTCCCCGACGAGATCACCGACATCTTCTACGGGGGCGCCTGGTCGGCCGACGGCTCGGCGTTCTTCTACACGCGCGTGGACGACGCCTGGCGTCCCTACCAGGTCTACCGGCACACCCTGGGGACCCAGGAGGACGTGCTGGTCTACGAGGAGGGCGACGAGCGTTACTGGGTCGGCATCGGGCTGACCCGCAGCGAGCGCTACCTGGTTCTCGGCACGGGCAGCAAGATCACCAGTGAGGTGCGGCTCCTCGACGCGACCGACCCCACGGGCGAGTTCCGGGTCGTGCGCCCCAGGACCACCGGTGTCGAGTACAACGTCGAGCACGCGGGCGACTTCTTCTACGTGCTCCACAACGAGAACGCCGAGAACTTCGAGCTGGCCACCGCCCCGATCGACGACCCCGGCGCGTGGACCCCGCTGATCGCCCACCGTGAGGACACGAGGCTTCTCGACATCGACGCGTTCTCCGACCATGCCGTGGTGCACTTCCGCCGCGACGGCCTGACGGGGCTGCGCGTGCTCCCCTACAGCCCGGCCGGGGAGACGTGGGGCGAGCGGGTGGCGGCGGCGGAGCGGAACGCGTACGAGATCGACTTTCCCGAGCCTCTCTACGACGTCGGCCCCGCCGGCAACCCCGAGTTCACCACCACGCGCCTCAGGCTCGCCTACACGAGCATGGTCACCCCGCCCAGCGTGTACGACTACGAACTCGACACGCACGAGCTGATCCTGCTCAAGCAGCGCCCGGTGCTGGGCGGCTACAACCCGGCCGACTACGAGCAGTTCCGCGAGTGGGCCACGGCCGAGGACGGCACGAAGATCCCCGTGTCGATCGTCAAGCGCAAGGACGCGGCCAGGCCCGCCCCGACCGTGCTCTACGGGTACGGCAGCTACGAGACCTCCATCGATCCCAGCTTCTCGGTGCCGAGGCTGTCGCTGCTCGACCGCGGCTTCGCCTTCGCCATCGCGCACGTGCGGGGCGGCGGCGAGATGGGCCGCCACTGGTACGAAGAGGGCAAGCTCACCAGGAAGCGCAACACGTTCACCGACTTCGTGGCCGCGGCCAGGCACCTGAAGGCGGCCGGCTGGAGCGAGCGGGTCATCGCCAGGGGCGGGTCGGCCGGTGGCCTGCTGATGGGCGCGGCGGCGAACCTGGCTCCCGAGGAGTTCGCGGGGGTGGTGGCCGAGGTGCCGTTCGTTGACGCCCTGAACACCATTCTCGACCCCTCTCTCCCGCTGACCGTGATCGAATGGGACGAGTGGGGCGATCCCCTGCATAATGCCGACGTCTACGCCTACATGAAGAGCTACTCGCCGTACGAGAACGTGGACGGCAGGCCGTACCCGCCGATTCTGGCGATCACGAGCCTGAACGACACGCGCGTGCTCTACCACGAGCCGGCGAAGTGGATCGCGAGGCTGCGGGTGACGGCGAGCGGTGGGCCGTTCCTGCTGAAGACGGAAATGGGCGCGGGGCATGGCGGCCGCAGCGGGCGTTACGACGCCTGGCGTGAGGAGGCCTTCGCGCTTTCCTGGATCATCGAGAGGGGCACGTCATGACTTATCAGGCCGACGACCAGCGCTACGAGCGTCAGCCCTACAACCGCAGCGGTCGCAGCGGTCTCAAGCTGCCCGCGGTCTCTCTGGGGTTGTGGCACAACTTCGGCGACGACCGGCCGATCGAGAACTCGCGGGCGATCCTGCGCCGGGCGTTCGACCTCGGGGTGTCGCACTTCGACCTGGCCAACAACTACGGAGTCCCGTACGGGTCGGCGGAGCGGAACTTCGGCCGGATCCTGCGCGAGGACTTCCTCCCCTACCGGGACGAGCTGGTCATCTCCACCAAGGCCGGGTTCGACATGTGGCCGGGCCCGTACGGCGAGTGGGGGTCGCGCAAATACGTGCTGGCGAGCCTCGACCAGTCGCTCCAGCGCATGGGCCTCGACTACGTCGACATCTTCTACAGCCACCGTCCCGACCCGGGCACGCCGCTGGAGGAGACCATGGGCGCGCTCGACCGGGCGGTGCGCTCGGGCAAGGCGCTGTACGCGGGCATCTCCAACTACTCGGCCGAGCAGACCACCCAGGCCGCGCGGATCATGCGCGAGCTGGGCACGCCGCTGCTCATCCACCAGCCGTCCTACTCCATGATCAACCGGTGGATCGAGGACGGCCTGCTGGACGCGCTGGAGGAGGCGGGGATGGGCTGCATCGTGTTCTCGCCGCTGGCCCAGGGCCTACTCACCGACCGCTACCTGGACGGCGTGCCGGCCGGCTCGCGAGCGGCCACGAGCCGGTTCCTGAGCGAGGACCAGATCGACCGCGACCTGGCGCGCGACCTCAACGAGATCGCCAAGACCAGGGGGCAGACGCTGGCTCAGATGGCGCTGTCGTGGACGCTCAGGGACCCGAGGGTGACCAGCGTGCTGATCGGCGCGAGCAGCGTGAAGCAGCTCGAGGACAACGTGGCCTGCGTGGACGGCCCCGACTTCACCGAGGACGAACTTCGGTCCATCGAGAAGCTCACAGGTCCTCGTGCCGCTGGAGGTAGGTGAAGGAGGCCCAGCCGGGAAGCACAGGCAGCCAGAACGTGAGCAGCCGGTACAGCAGGACGGCCGAGGTGGCCAGTTCCTTGGGCACCCCGGCCAGCACCAGGCCGCCCACGAGCGCCAGCTCGACCGCGCCCAGACCGCCAGGTGTGGGCGCGGCCGAGCCGATCGCGTTGGCCGTCAGGAAGACGACCGCGACGGCGGTGAAGCTCAGTGAGCCGCCGAACGCGGCGACGCAGGCGTGCAGACACAGCACGAACATGATGGTGATCATGAGCGTGCCCACCGACGCCTCGACCATCTTGCGCGGCGACTGGAGCACGTCGAGCAGCCTGGGCAGCACATTCGAGAACAGCTTGTGCAGCCGCGAGGTCAGCAGCCTGCGCAGCGGCGGCACGCCGAGCAGGGCCACGACGAGCACCGCGACCGCGAGCAGCACCACGACCAGCCCGCGCGACGGCGTGAACGAGGTGGCCGTGGTCGAGCCGGTGATGTAGGCGAACAGCAGCAGCAGCGCGATGTGGAAGACCAGCATGATGAGCTGCGAGGCGCCCACGCTGGCCACCGCGCTCGCCGGCGGGATGCCGCGTTTCTGCAGGTAGCGCGTGTTGATCGCGACACCGCCGACCGCCGCGGGCGCGACGAGCTTGACGAACGAGGACGCGAACTGCACGAGCACCGTACGCCAGAGCGGCAGGGGCTCGGGCACGAACCCGCGCAGCATCAGCGCGGCGGCCACGAAGCTGACGAACGAGGCCACCAGCGCCAGCCCCGTCCAGGCCCAGTTGGCCGTGGTGATGACGTGGTAGACGTCGACCTGGCTGAGCTGGGAGAGCACGATGTAGGCGGCGATGGTGCTGGCGATGATCGTGATCAACGTGCGCGGCCTGAACCGCTCGAGGCGCACCTCCTCGACCTTGCCCTGCGGCTTGAGCGCCACGATGTGGTCGCGCAGGCCGGGCAGCACGCTCTTGGCCTTCGACAGGGCCGCGCGGGTCTCCCTGGTGAGCGCGATGCGCTGGAGCAGCGGCATCGCGGCGGCCAGTGAGTCGGGGCCCATGACGGCCGCCGCGGTCCGGACCGAGCGCTCGGGGCCCACGCGCAGCGCCAGGTAGGTGAGGAGCTGGGCGACGTCGAGCCTGAGCAGCAGGTCGCCGGCGGCGATCTCGCCGCTGCGCGCGTCGGTGAGCACCACGCGGCCGGCCCGGTCGAGGTGGATGCCGTCGCCGGTGAGCCGCCGGTGCGCCAGGCGCTGGATCTGCAGCAGCTCGACCTGCTCCCAGATCTGGGCGAGCAGGGCGTCGTCGATCTCGTCGTCGGGGACCTCGTCGAGCGGGCGGGTGTCGAGGTGCTCGTAGGCGAGCAGCGCGGCCTCGGTGCCGATCTCGCTGGTGCCGAGCAGGCGGGGCGTGCTGGCGCCGGCGGCCTGGGCCGCGTACGCCATGAGCGCCTCGCGTTCGAGCTCGGCCCGCAGCGACCTGATCGCCCGGCGCCTGGTCTCGGAGTTGAGCCGGATGCGCCGCCACAGCCGGTAGGGGAGCCCGGCCACCTGGCGGTCGCGGTCGAGCACGGTGACGTCGAGGCTGGTGCCGTCGATGAGGCCGATGGCGTAGCGGCGGCTGCCCTGGTGGTCGTCCTCGATGCGGCGGGCGGAGAGCGGCGAGAACGACAGCTTGCGCAGCGCGGCCACCACGGCGCTGCCCGGCGGCCTGGTGTTGGGGCTGCCGACGCCGTAGAGGGTGGCGTAGCCGATGGCCATGCCGACCAGGACGGTGACGATGGCGCTGGGCAGCGTGATCTGCCTGCCGGAGAAGAAGGCGAGGATGTAGAGGGCGACCGTGGCCCACATCAGCATCCGCCAGGTGGGGCGGCGGGAGATGCGGACGGCGGTGGAGTAGGCGATGACCGAGGTGAGCAGCGTGTTGAGCGGCTCGATCGCCCGGTCGCCGGTCAGCAGCACGCGCAGGTCGTCGATGTTGCCCGCGGTCAGCCACTGGCCGAGCAGGAACGACCCGGCCATGCCGATGATGGCGGCGATCAGTCCTTCGGCGACCCGCAGGCCGTCACGGTGGAAGACCCGCTCGACGGCGAAGGCGGCGGGCACGATGAGCACGGCCGCGCCGCCGAGGAACGCGGCGATCCTGCTGAGCAGCGGTACGAGCTCGGCGCCGTCCTGGACGTCGGCCTCCAGGCCGATGAGCGTCTGCTTGGCGACGAGGGCGAGCAGGATGACCGCGCTGAGCACGATCAGCGTGGCGAAGAAGCGCAGCAGGTCGGAAGGGCGGCGCAGGCGCTGGGGCAGCAGTGGCTCCACGACGTAGATGTCGTTGTGCGCGCGCGATTCGGCCACGGCTGGTTCCCCCTCCCCCGAGAGGCCCTCCGTATCGTCTCGTTCCCTGATATCGGCCACCGACAGCGATTCTGCACCTTCCCGGGCGGACCGTACGATCTCTAGGCTTCCAGTCTCCTCAATGGTGCCTCCCCCAGTCGTCGCATCGGGCAGGCTACACGGTGGAGTTCCCACCCTTCACCTCCGATATCCTGTGCGGCCATCATGCCTGGCAGGAGACGTAGGCTGTGACCCATGTCGGGTGAATTGAGGGTTTTGGGGGCATGCCCCCTTGACTGTCCGGATACCTGCTCCTGGGTGGTCACTGTCCAGGACGGTAAGGCCGTCAAGATGCGGGGCAATCCCGACCAGCCCTACACCAGGGGCGCGCTCTGCGTGAAGGTCAACCGCTACCTGGAGCACACCCAGGCGGACGACCGCATCCTTCACCCGATGCGCCGCACCGGGCCGAAGGGCTCCGGCCGGTTCGAGCGGATCACCTGGGAAGAGGCGCTCGACGAGATCTCCGTACGGCTGCGCGGCATCGTCGAGGAGCACGGCGGCCAGGCCATCTGGCCGTACCTGGGCACCGGCACGCTCGGCTATCTGCAGGGCTGCGAGGGCGTGGCCGGGCGGCGGTTCTGGAACATGCTGGGCGCCTCCAAGCACTGGCTCAACATCTGCTCGGCGGCGGGCAGCACCGGCCTGTGGCGTACGAACGGCACCGCGGGCGGCATGGACCCGGAGAACTTCGCGCAGGCCAGGCTGATCCTGCTCTGGGGCACGAACACGCTGACCAGCGGGCACCACCTGTGGAAGTTCATCCAGGACGCCAAGGCCGGCGGCGCCCACGTCGTCGCCATCGACCCGATCCGCACCAGGACCGCCGACCAGGCCGACGAGTGGCTGGCGATCAGGCCGGGCACGGACGCCGTGCTCGCGCTCGGGCTGCTCAACGTCGTGCTGGCGGAGAACGCGCAGGACGAGGAGTTCCTGGCCGAGCACACCGAGGGCTGGGCGGAGTTCCGGGAGGAGATCCTGGACCACCCGGTCGGCAAGGTGGCCGAGATCACCGGGATCCCGGCCGAGGCCGTCCACAGGCTGGGGATACGCCTGGCCCACACCCGCCCCACCGCGATCCGCGCCACGCACGGCCTGCAGCGGCACGCGGGCGGCGGCACCACGATGCGGACGATCGCCGCGATCCCCGGCGTCACCGGCGACTGGCGCCACCCCGGCGGCGGCGTCGCCTTCTCCACCAGCGGCCACGTCCACCTGAACGTCGACAGGCGCGACGACCTGCTGGCCAAGCCGGTCCGGACGCTGGTCATGACCAAGCTGGCCTCACAGCTCGACGACGTGAAGTGCCTGTGGGTGTACGCCGCCAACCCCCTCGGCTCCACCCCCGACGCCAACGCGATCAGGCGGCAGCTCGCCCGCGAGGACCTGTTCACGGTGGTCATGGAGCAGTTCCCGACCGACACCGTGGACTACGCCGACATCGTGCTGCCCGCGACCATGCAGACCGAGCACCACGACCTGCACGCCGGGTACGGCCACATGTACCTGCTGTGGAACGAGCCCGCGACCGCGCCGCCCGGCGAGTGCCTGTCCACGACGGAGACGTTCCGGCGGCTGGCGGAGCACATGGGGATGACCGAGCCGTCCCTGTACGACTCGGACCTGGAGCTGGCCGAGCAGCTCCTGTCGAGCGGTCATCCTTCGGTGGAGGGCATCACGCTGGACCGGCTGCGCAAGGAGGGCTGGGTGCGGATGAACTACCCGCAGCCGTTCGCGCCGTTCGCCGAGGGCTTCCCGACGTCCTCAGGGCGGCTGCGCTTCCCGCCGCGGGGCAAGGCGTACGTGCCGCCGCACTGGGCCGGCGAGGCGGGGCGCTCGCCCTACCGGCTGCGGCTGGTCACGCCCGCCTCGCACATGTTCCTCAACACGACCTTCGGCAACAACCCGGAGCTGCGGCGCCGCGCCAAGGACCCGGTGGTGATGGTCAACCCGGCCGACGCGGCGGCGCGCGGGCTGGTGGACGGCCAGCGCGTACGCGTGCACAACGACGGCGGCGAGTTCCTGGCCGACGTCGAGATCAGCGACCGGGTGTCGGCCGGGGTCGTGGCCTCGCCCAAGGGCCGCTGGCCCAAGCTCAGCCCCGGCGGCGCCAACCCCAACGCGGTGGTGGCCGAGCGGGACGGGGACATGGGCAGGGGGCCCGGCTTCCACGACAACCTGGTCGAGATCACCTCAATGTGAGCTTGTATCCCACGTGGGAGTCGGTGAAGCCGAGGGAGTCGTAGAAGCGGTGCGCGTCCGTACGTGATCTGTCGGAGGTGAGCTGCACCATCGCGCAGCCGCGCGCCCGCGCCCGGCCGATCGCCCATGTGATCATCTTGCGGCCCAGCCCCTGGCCGCGAGCGGCGGCGGAGACCCTGACGGCCTCGATCTGGCACCGCTCGGCGCCCAGCCGCGACAGCCCGGCCAGGTACGTGAGCTGCATCGTCCCCACCACCTTGCCGTCGTGCTCGGCCACGATCAGCTCGTCGTAGGGGTCGGCGTCGATCCGCGCGAACGCCGCCAGATACCGCTCGTCACCCGGGTCGCCCTCGCGGGCGGCTCCGAGGTGGTCGTCGGCCAGCATCGCCACGATGGCGGGCACGTCCTCCCTGCGGGCCTGGCGGAAGATCAGCGACAGCACGTAGTGGGACTCCATGAGGGCGGGGTTGGACGGCAGCGCCATCACCTTGCCGCTGGGGGTGAAACCCTTGCGCGTGTAGAGGGCGCGGGCGGCCCGGTTCCGGTCCACGGCCCAGAGCCCGATCTCCTCGGCGCCGGCGCTCCTGGCCCACGCCACGGCCACGTCGACCAGCCGGGAGCCCAGGCCCTCGCCCCTGGCCTCCGGCGCGACCCACATGGCCAGCAGGTGCGCCACGCCGTCCTCCATCTGCACGCGGACGAGCCCCACGTCGGCGTCGCCGGCCGTGGCCACCCACCAGCGCGATTCGGGGTTCTCCAGTCTTTGCGCCCATTCGGCGGGGGCGAACTCGATCTCCCGGCCGTACGAGGAGCCGAACGAGTCCGGCGAGTCCTGGAGCGCGCGCAGCCGGATCCGCCGCAGCCGCTCGCCTTCACCCGGCTTGAGGTGCACAATGTCGATTTCCTGCATGCCCGAATCATGTCAGGGGCGGCTCAGGGTCCATCCCCGATGCCTCCAGGGGTGGGCAAAAGGCAGCATGGGTGACATGAACGAAATCAGCCGACGCGATGAGATATCGCTCTCGGGCGCCGCTCTGCGGGGCGCCCCTTGGAAGGCCGCCGCAGTCGGCGGCGGCGTCGTGGCCGTGGCCGGCACCGGGGTCAGCCTGCTCACCGGCGGCGGTGACCTGGTGTGGGCGCTGGGCCTGGGCATCAGCCTGTTCGCCCTGATCGCCGCCATCGGCGCGGTGGCCAAGCCGCACGAGGGCGACCGGGTGACCCGTCAGGCGCGCCAGTGGTCCCTACGGCACCCGTGGAAGTTCGCGCTCCTGCCCGCCGGTCTCGCGGCCGCCCTCGACTACCCCGTGCAGCTCGTGCTCGACGGCGAGGGCGTGTTCGGCTCGGCCGTGCAGGCAATGTGGCACGGCGCGCTCGTCTACCTGATCGCCGCCATCCTGACGCTCACGATGCGGGGACGAGCGCGTCCCGAGCGGTGACCCGATCAGCCGCTCTGCCCCTCCCTCTCCGCCTGGCTCCTGCACACACAGAACTCGTTGCCCTCGGGGTCGAGCATCGTCACCCAGCCGGTGCCGTCGGGCGTGCGCCGATCGTCGAAGACGGTCGCGCCCAGCCCGAGCAGCCGCTCGACCTCCTGGTCACGAGTCCGCCCCTCGGTCCCGTTGACGTCGAGGTGTATCCGGTTCTTGACGGTCTTGCCCTCGGGCACGCGGATGAACAGCAGGAACGGGTCGTGCTCGGTACGCAGCATCACCTCGTCGTCCCCGGGCACGTCCCCTTCTCCCAGGGGCAGGCCCGTGGCCTTGCTCCACCAACTGGCGATCTCGTACGGGTCGGCGGCGTCAATGGTGACGGCATGGATTTCGATCATCCGCCCACCCAACCCGACACCACCTAAGACGTCAAGCCAGTGTTCGTAGCCCGATGACACCGGCCAGGATCAGGGCGATCGAGATGAGGCGCGCCGGCGAGACGTCGTCGCCCAGGGCGATCATGCCGAGCACCGCGGTGCCGGCCGCGCCGACGCCGGTCCAGACGGCGTACGCGGTGCCCACGTCGAGGGTCTTGAGCGCGTACGAGAGCAGGCCGAAGCTGAGCACGGCCATGGACAGGAACGACAGGGTCCACCACAGGTGGGAGAACCCGTTGCTGAGCTTGAGCGAAAGGGCCATGGCGACCTCGAAGACGCCGGCCAGGACGAGCAGAATCCACGCCACGATGACAACTCCCTGAAGACGAGTGACTCGGTGCGTCGTCTTGGCGTTCCGGGTACGGCGCGTCTCGTCCGGGAGCCTTCTCAGCTCATCTGGGTGAACGTCGCGGGACGCACGGTCATTCCCACCAGATCGTGACCCATCGGTCGCGCGGCATCGGCCACATGCCCAGCTCCACCACCGTGCCGGCCACCTCCTCCGCCCTGGCGGGGTCGAGGCAGACCCGGCGGCACACGCTCGCGGCCAGCTCTTCCAGCGACGTGAAACGTTCCAGGGGAGCCTCTCTCTCCTCCACGTGAACGGCGAACCCGAGCGCCGCGGCCAGCGCCACGCAGTCTTCGGCGATGGGCCGAACCGGCCGGTCGACGCCGTGGAAGTGCTGCCAGAGCGGCGCCATCCAGCTCATGGGATGGCGGTGCGGCAACTCCAGCACGACCCGCCCCTGAGTGTGCCCGTCGAGCGCGCGCAGGAAGGCGGCCAGGTCGGGCACGTTGTAGACCACGTGGGCCGCCACGGCCGCGTCGGCCACCGGCACCCGGTCCGCCACGTCGGGCCAGCGGCCCACGACCGTCGTGACCGGGACGCCCAGCTTCTCCGCCCGGGCCGTCAGCCCTTCCAGCATGGACGCGGAGGTGTCGACGGCGTAGAGGTGGCCGATGCGCGCGTGCAGCGGCAGCGACGACGCGCCGGGGCCGGAGCCCACGTCGAGCAGCGTGCCCTTGTCGGGCAGCCCCTCGGACAGGCGCGTCATGGTGGGGCCGTCGTCGGGCTCGGCCAGCGCCCTGTCGGTACGGGTGCCGAACCGCTCGGGCGAATGGCTCCACGGATCCACGGGAGCCTTGGCCAGGATCTCGGGCGGAATGGCCCAGGAATCCAGTCGCTCTCGCCATCGGGTGGCGAGTTCTTCGGCGTCCATGGAGACGAGCATGCCATGCATGGCACGGGTTACCCGCGGGTAGCATTTCAGAGTAAGGTTACTCGCCAGTACAGACGCCTCGGTTCAAGGAGATCGACGCCCATGGGCCACTACAAGAGCAACGTGCGTGACCTGGAGTTCAACCTCTTCGAGGTGTTCGGGAGACGCGAAATCCTCGGCACGGGGCCCTTCCCGGACGTGGACGAGGATGTCGCCCGCAGCCTCCTGGAGGAGGTGAACCGCCTGGCGACCGGCGTCCTCGCCGACTCCTTCGAGGAAGGCGACCGGCATCCGCCCGTGTTCGACGCGGCGACCGGCTCGGTGACCGTGCCCGCGGGCTTCAAGAAGTCGTTCAAGGCGCTGGTGAACGGCGGCTGGGCGCACCTCGACCTGCCGGCCGACCTGGGCGGCCCCGGCATCCCGCGGAGCCTGGCCTGGGCCACGGCCGAAATGGTGCTCGGCGCCAACCCCGCGCTCTACATGTACGCCGCCGGCCCCAATTTCGCCTACACCTTGTGGAAGCTGGGCACGCGGGACCAGAAGCGCTTCGCCGAGCTGGCCATCGAGCGCAACTGGGGCGCCACCATGGTGCTGACCGAGCCCGACGCGGGCTCCGACGTGGGCTCCGGGCGCGCGAAGGCGGTGCGGCAGCCCGACGGGAGCTGGCACATCGAGGGCGTCAAGCGCTTCATCACCAGCGCCGAGCACGACATGGCCGACAACATCTTCCACCTCGTGCTGGCCCGCCCCGAGGGCCACGGCCCCGGCACCAAGGGCCTGTCGATGTTCCTGGTGCCGAAATTCCATGTGGACCTCGAGACCGGCGAGCTCGGCGAGCGCAACGGCGTCTATGTGACCAATGTTGAGAAGAAGATGGGCCTGAAGGTCTCCACGACCTGTGAGCTCACGTTCGGCGACAAGCATCCGGCGGTCGGCTGGCTGGTCGGCGAGGTGCACGAGGGCATCAGGCAGATGTTCACGGTGATCGAGCACGCGCGCATGATGGTCGGCACCAAGGCCATCGCCACGCTCTCCACGGGCTACCTCAACGCCCTGGAATATGCCAAGTCCCGCGTGCAGGGTGCCGACCTGACCAGGATGGCCGACAAGGGCGCCCCCCGGGTGACCGTGACCCACCACCCGGACGTACGCCGCGAGCTGATGCTGCAGAAGGCGTACGCCGAGGGCATGCGCGCCCTGGTGCTCTACACGGCCACCTTCCAGGACGCCCTGCTGATCGACCCCGACGACCGGCACTCCAGCGCCATGAACGACCTGCTGCTGCCCATCGTCAAGGGCGTCGGCTCCGAGCGGTCGTACGAACTGCTCTCCCGCTCGCTGCAGACCCTGGGCGGCTCCGGCTACCTCCAGGACTACCCGATCGAGCAGTACATCCGCGACGCCAAGATCGACTCCCTGTACGAGGGCACCACCGCGATCCAGGGCCTCGACCTGTTCTTCAGGAAGATCCTGCGCAACCAGGGCGCCGCCGTCGGGTCGCTGCTGGCCGAGATCAACGAGTTCGCCGGCTCCGAGGCCGGCAACGGGCGGCTCAAGGAGGAGCGCAAGCTGCTCATCGAGGCCGCCGCCGAGGTCAAGGCCATGGGCGACATCATGGCGGGCTGGGCGCTCGGCTCCCTGGAGGCGCCCGCGGAGGTCTACAAGGTCGGGCTGAACACCACCCGCTTCCTGCTCTCCCTGGGCGACCTGGTGATCGGCTGGCTGCTGCTGCGCCAGGCCGAGGTGGCCCTGGCCAGGCTGGCCGAGGCCGAGGATCCCTTCTACCTCGGCAAGGTGGCCGCCGCCTCCTTCTTCGCCAAGACCGTGCTGCCCCGGCTCACCGCCGAGCGGCGCGTGCTCGCCTCGACCGGCCAGGAGCTCATGGAGCTGCCCGAAGAGGCCTTCTAGTCCGCCTCTGCCACCCGCGGCAGTCGCACCGGCAGAACGCCCGCCTTCGCGCGGGCGTTCTGTCGTGAAAGGCACAGTCAGGCGCGCCGGTGGCGAGTAGCTTCACCGGCATGAGTTCGTCTGCCCAGGACCATCCCCTGCCTCCGCCGCACGTGGAGGAGGTGTCGGACGGCGTCTACGCCTACCTCCAGCCTGACGGGAGCTGGTGGATCAACAACACCGGCTTCCTGGCCGGGCGGCGTGGCGTCATCTGCGTCGACGCCTGCTCGACCGAGCGCCGTACGCGGGGTCTGCGCGAGGCCATCGGCAAGGTCACCGACCGGCCGATCACCACGCTGATCAACACCCACCACCACGGCGACCACACGTTCGGCAACTGGCTCTTCCCCGAGGCCACGATCGTCGGGCACGAGGGCGTGCGCGAGCAGATCATCGCCGACGGCATCCCGGCCTACCGGGCGGCGTGGTCGCCCGAGGTGGAGTGGGGCCGGTTGGAGCTCGCGCCGCCGTTCCTGACCTTCACCGACCGAATCACGGTGCACTCCGACGACCTGCGCTGCGAGGTGAGGCACGTCGGGCACGCCGCCCACACCACCAACGACTCCTACGTGTGGATCCCGGAGCGGCGGCTGCTGTTCGCCGGTGACCTCGTCTTCAACGGGGGCACGCCGTTCGTGCTGATGGGCTCGGTGGCGGGCGCGCTGCGCTCCCTCGACCAGCTCAGGGAGCTGGGGGCCGAGACGATCGTGCCGGGGCACGGCGAGGTGTGCGGGCCGGAGGTGTACGACCGGGTCGAGGGCTACCTGCGCTTCGTGCAGGAGACCGCCGAGCGCGGCAGGGCGGCGGGGCTGTCGCCGCTGGACGCGGCCAGGGAGACCGACCTCGGCGAGTGGGGCGGGCTGCTGGACTCGGAGCGCATCGTGGGCAACCTGCACCGCGCCTACTCCGAACTCGACGGCCGGCCCCTCGGCGCCCCGATCGACCTGGTCACCGCCGTACTCGACATGATCACCTACAACGGCGGCGAACCACTGTCGTGTCTCGCGTGACATGTCACGGGTGTGATCCGTGATAGCCGGGTATGACCGTGGCTGTACCAGCCGTTTGCCTGGAGGTCGTCATGGGTGTCGGAGTAAGCATCTTCTTCCTCACGCTTGGCGCCATCCTGAAGTTCGCGATCGACCCCGATGTGTTCGGCGAGAGCGTCCGCATGGATGTCATCGGCGTCATCTTCATGATCGTCGGTGGCGTGGGGGTGGTGCTGAGCATCGTGCTGGCTCCCCGGCGGGGCCAGACCTCCGACGGCCGGCTGATGCACCGCGAGAACAACCCGCCTGATCTCTAAAGGCTGAGCTGGACGGCGGCGCGGCTCGCCAGGATCGGCTTGATGTGCTCGGCGATCACCGTCTGGTGCTGGGGGTGGTCGCGGTAGACCAGGTAGTCCTCGACGCTGTCGAAGTCGGCCACCACCCCGTATTCGTGATTGCCCTGGTTGATGCCCGCGTCGGCGCCCACGGTGTAGGAGCGCAACTGCGGGATGAGGCCGGGCAGCTTGCCCAGCTCGGCCGTCACGGCGGCCTTCTGCTCGTCGGTCGCGTCTTCGGTCCAGGTGAACAGCACGATGTGGCGGATCATGCGGGCAACTTTATCCGGAGGCCGGATCGATGTATTCGATCGGGCCCATCCCTCCTCTGAGGTAGTCGGGTGCGGGTGTCCCGCCTACGGCGATCGCCGGGAGAGGGGTCCTCCCGGCGGTCGCCGTATCCCCGGTCAGCTCCAGGCGAGCATGCGCAGCGGGTCTTCCAGCATGGCGCCCACGTCGCGCAGGAACAGCGAGCCCAGCTCGCCGTCCACGATCCGGTGGTCGAAGGAGAGCGACAGCGTCGT
The DNA here is from genome assembly GCF_040654715.1 of Nonomuraea sp. NPDC050643. Taxonomy (NCBI): domain Bacteria; kingdom Bacillati; phylum Actinomycetota; class Actinomycetes; order Streptosporangiales; family Streptosporangiaceae; genus Nonomuraea; species Nonomuraea sp. NPDC050643. The sequence continues at coordinate 14,861 of NZ_JBFAIM010000038.1, forward strand.
CACCTTGCGGACCGCCAGCTCGCCGTCCACCACCCAGGGCATGTCCCTGACCTGGCCGAAGGCGAGGATGGCCGACTCTCCGGGGTTGAGGATCGGGGTGCCGCCGTCGACGCCGAACACGCCGACGTTGGTGATCGTGATGGTGCCCGCGGACATCTCGGCCGGTTGCGTACGGCCGGCCCGGGCCGTCTCCGTGAGCTCGGCGAGCCCCCGTGCCAGGTCCGGGAGCGACAGCTCGTGCGCGCCCTTCACGTTGGGCACCACGAGGCCGCGCGGAGTGGCGGCGGCGATGCCCAGGTTCACGTAGTGCTTGACCACGATCTCCTGGGCCTCCTCGTCCCACGCCGAGTTGATCATCGGATGGCGGCCGACCCCGGTCAGCACGGCCTTGGCCACCAGGAGCAGCGGCGAGACCTTGACCTCGGCGAACTCGGGCAGGGCGCGCAGGCGCTGGACCGCCTCCATGGTCCTGGTCATGTCCACCTGGAGGAACTCGGTGGCATGGGGGGCGGTGAACGCGCTGGCGACCATGGCCTGGGCGGTCATCTTGCGCACGCCCTTGACGGGGATGCGCTCCTCGCGCTGGAGCGCGGGCCTCGGGGCCGCCGTGACGACCTCGCCCTCCTGGGCCGCCGCCTGGACGTCTTCGCGGGTGATCGAGCCCTGGGGGCCCGTGCCCGTGACGGCCGTCAGGTCCACGCCGAGGTCCTTGGCCATCTTCCGTACCGGTGGCTTGGCGAGCACGGCCACCCGGCCGGGCATCGCGGGCGCCGCACCGACCTCTGGCCCGGGGGCGGGCGCCTCCACCGCCTGGCCGGCCCGGGGGCCGCCGACCTCGACGCGGTCGGGGTTGGCGACCGGGTTGGCCGCGATGCGGCCCGCCGGCTGCTTGCGGGTGCGGCGTTTGGTGGCGCCGGTCTTGACGCCGTAACCCACCAGGACCGCCTGGCGCTCCTCCTTGGGCGCCGGGCTGCCGTGGGCGCCGGGCTCGACCGCGCCCTCCGCCGGCGGCTTCGGCACCATGTCGTCGGCCAGCGCCTCGACCCGGCCCGCGCCGGCGGGGCCGTCGTCCTCGCCGGTGTTCACGGCGATGATCGGGGCGCCCACGTCGACCGTCTGGCCCTCGTCGGCCAGCAGGCCCGCCACCACGCCGTCCCACGGGATGGGCAGCTCGACGATCGACTTGGCCGTCTCGATCTCCACGACGATCTGGTTGACCTTGACGTCGTCACCCGCCTTGACGTGCCAGCGGACGATCTCCGCCTCCGTCAGGCCCTCGCCGACGTCCGGGAGCTTGAACTCGCGTCGCATGGCAATCCCCTCAGTAGCCGAAGGTCCGGTCGACGGCGTCGAGCACCCGGTCCAGGTCCGGCAGATAGTGCTCCTCCAGCTTCGACGGGGGGTAGGGGGTGGAGAAGCCGCCGACCCGCAGCACGGGCGACTCCAGGTGGTAGAAGCACCGCTCGGTGATGCCGGCCGCGAGCTCGGCGCCGAAGCCGCTGTTGACCGGCGCCTCGTGCACCACCACGACCCGCCCGGTCCTGGTCGCCGACTCCATCACCACGGACTCGTCCAGCGGGTTGAGCGAGCGCAGGTCGATGACCTCCAGCGAACGCCCGTCGTCCTCGGCGGCCGTGGCGGCCTCCAGGCAGGTCTTGACCATGGGGCCGTAGGCCAGCAGCGTGACGTCGGTGCCGGGGCGTACGACCTTGGCGTTGTGCAGCGGCGTCCACCAGTCGGTGGAGGTGGTGTCGATGTCGGCCTTCTCCCAGTAGCGGCGCTTGGGCTCGAAGAAGATCACCGGGTCGTCGCTGCGGATGGCCTGCTGGATCATCGTGTAGGCGTCGGCCGGGTTGGAGCAGGCGACCACGCGCAGCCCCGCCGTGTGGGTGAAGTACGCCTCCGGCGACTCGCTGTGGTGCTCGACCGCGCCGATGCCGCCGCCGCAGGGGATGCGTACGACGACGGGCAGCCGGATCGCCCCGAGCGCGCGCATCGGCATCTTGGCGAGCTGGGTGATGATCTGGTCGGCCGCCGGGAAGACGAACCCGTCGAACTGGATCTCGCACACCGGCCGGTATCCGCGCAGCGCCAGCCCGATCGCGGTGCCGATGATGCCCGACTCGGCCAGCGGCGTGTCGATCACGCGGTCCTCGCCGAAGTCCTTCTGCAGGCCGTCGGTGACCCGGAACACGCCGCCGAGCTTGCCGACGTCCTCGCCCATGATGAGGACCTTGGAGTCGTCCTCCATGGCCTTGCGCATGCCCTCGTTGAGCGCCTTGGACAGGCTCATGACACTCACTTTTCGAACCCCTCCAAGTAGGCGGCGAACTGGGCGCGCTCCCGGTCGATCAGGGCGTGGGGCTCGCTGTAGACGTGGTCGAACATGTCGAGCGGCTCGGGGTCGGGCATGGCCAGGCAGCGCCTGCGCAGGTCCGCGCCGAGCTGGTCGGCCTCGGCGTCGACGGAGTCGAAGAACGCCTGGTCGGCCTGCTCGTTCTTGAACAGGTAGGACTTGACCCGCTCGATCGGGTCCTTCAGCTTCCACGCCTCCAGCTCGCTGGCCACCCGGTAGCGCGTGGGGTCGTCGGTGGTGGTGTGGGCGCCCATCCGGTACGTGAACGCCTCGATGAGCGTCGGCCCCTGCCCCGTACGGGCGGCCTCGAGCGCCTTGCGCGTCACCGCCAGGCAGGCGAACACGTCGTTTCCGTCGACCCTGATCCCGGGGAACCCGAACCCGGAGGCCCGGCGGTAGAGGGGGATGCGCGTCTGCTTCTCCAGCGGCTCGGAGATGGCCCACTGGTTGTTCTGGCAGAAGAACACGATGGGCGCGTTGAACACGCTGGCCCAGATGAACGACTCGTTGACGTCGCCCTGGGAGGTGGCGCCGTCGCCGAAATAGACGATGGTCGCGGCGTTGGCGTCGTCGCGCTGTATGCCCATCGCGTAACCGACCGCGTGCAGCGTCTGGCTGCCGATCACGATCGTGTAGAGGTGGAAGTTGTGCTCCTTGGGGTCCCACCCACCGTGGTTGACCCCCCTGAACAGGCCGAGCAGCTTCACCGGGTCGACGTCGCGGCACCACGCCACACCGTGCTCACGGTAGGTGGGGAAGGCCATGTCGGAGTCGGTCAGCGCGCGGCCGGAACCGATCTGGGCCGCCTCCTGGCCCAGCAGCGAGGCCCAGATGCCCAGCTCGCCCTGGCGTTGCAGGGCCACGGCCTCCAGGTCGATGCGCCGGACGAGCATCAGGTCGCGGTAGAGCGACCGGATCTCCTCCGGGGTCAGGTCGATGTCGTAGTCGGGGTGCTCGACCCGCTCGCCCTCCGGGGTGAGCAACTGGACGAGCTCCGGGGGTGCTTCCGCACCGCGAGAGGCGTCGGTCGTCATGCCACTCCTGCTGGTCGGGGCTGGTGTCGATGGGGTTGCCACCTTAGGCCAGCCTTACCTTGCGATGAACCATGAGGTGGTGGTTCGTACGCGTTTGGGGCCATCGTGGCAGACGTCACAGCCCTGTGCGCAAGCCCCATGTCCTCCCCGTTCCCGTTGTGTCGGCAGCCACACGCGCCGGTAGGCTGTGCTTCCCATTCACCCACCGCTCCCAGGAGGAACGCAGTGGCCCGCGTCATCGTGGACGTCATGTTGAAGCCCGAGATCCTCGACCCGCAGGGCCAGGCGATCGCCAGGGCACTGCCCCGGCTCGGCTTCTCCGGCGTCTCGGCCGTGCGTCAGGGCAAGCGCTTCGAGGTCGAACTTGAGGGCCCGGCCGACGAGGCGGCGCTGGAGGAGGTCCGCAAGATGGCCGAGACCCTGCTCGCCAACACGGTCATCGAGGACTACAGCGTCCGGGTTGAGGACTAGAAGGCACTTTTGCTCCCCGGATTTCCCCCTGGGCGGTTAAAGCCGGGTTCTGACGTGCCACAATGCCACGGGCTTGCCAACACTAAATAACAACAACGTGATTTTGCGGTTAGCCCCGATTTCTCAGGGAAACCTACTCGAGGTGACATTCAGGCGCCCGGAGGAGTCCGGTGGATATTGAGTTCTCGTTGGCACTGCCTCGGGATGCGATCGGCATACCGATGGTCAGGCGAGTGCTTGGCGATGCCATGCGTTCACTCAACGTGAGCGAGACGTGCATCGCCGACATGTTGCTCGCCGTCTCCGAGGCATGCTCCAACGCGGTTCGGCACGGAGGGCCGGCCAACCGCTACGAGGTGACGGCGGCGATCGGCTACGGACAGTGCGACGTGCGCGTCGCGGACAACGGTGACGGCGTTCCGTCGTTCCCGCCCTGCTTTCCCCCTCCCGACACCGAGAACGGCCGCGGCCTGCTGATCATGCGCTCCGTGGTCGACGAGATCTCCTTCGGCATCACGCCCGGCCGGGGCACCACGGTCCACCTGCGTAAGCTGCTCGCCTGGGAAGATGGGGCCGACGCCCGTCCCCGCGAGCTGGCCGCGGTCTGACCTGCCCGTTCGCCCGGCCTGTGCGTCCGGCCGCGCGAGCCGATGCGGACCATTTCAGAGCACCCGATAACCTGATTACACCGCCGTCCACCCCGCAAGGGCGGTGGCGCGCGCATTCCTCCGGAGGGGACGACTGTCATGAGCGCTGCCCGCGTGGGCGTAGTCACGTTTCCAGGAACTCTCGACGACCAGGACGCCGCCAGAGCCGTGCGCCTCGTGGGCGCCGAGGCGGTCCCGCTGTGGCACGCCGACCACGACCTGAAGGGAGTCGACGCCGTCTTCCTGCCCGGCGGCTTCTCCTACGGCGACTACCTGCGCTGCGGCGCCATCTCGCGGTTCGCGCCGCTCATGGACGAGCTCATCCCCGCCGCCAGGGCGGGGCTGCCGGTGATCGGCACGTGCAACGGGTTCCAGATCCTGTGCGAGGCGCACCTGCTGCCCGGCGCGCTGACCCGCAACGGCTCGCTCCACTACGTCTGCCGTGACCAGCGCATCAGGGTCGAGCAGACCGCGACCGCCTGGACCAACTCCTTCGAGCGGGGCCAGGAGATCGTGCTGCCGATCAAGCACGGCGAGGGCCGCTACGTCGCCTCCGACGACACCCTGGCCGCGCTCGAGGCGGGCGGCCACGTGGTCGTGCGCTATCTGGGCAACCCCAACGGCTCGCTCAACGACATCGCCGGCATCCGCAACGAGGCGGGCAACGTGGTCGGCCTCATGCCGCACCCCGAGCACGCCGTCGAGGAGCTCGTCGGCGCCCCCAGCACCGACGGCCTGGGCTTCTTCACCTCCATCCTGAAGAATCTGGTGAACGCATGACCGACAGCGTGCAGCGGGCGGCCGAGACTCCCGACGAGCCGATGCCCTTCGCCGAGCTGGGGATGAAGCAGGACGAGTACGACCGGGTCAAAGAGATCCTGGGCCGCCGTCCCACCGGCTCCGAGCTGGCCATCTACAGCGTCATGTGGTCCGAGCACTGCTCGTACAAGTCGTCCAAGGTGCACCTGCGGCAGTTCGCCACCAAGGCCCCCAAGTCCGAGGCGCTGCTGGTGGGCATGGGCGAGAACGCCGGCGTGGTCGACATCGGCGACGGCTGGGCGGCCACGTTCAAGATCGAGTCGCACAACCATCCGTCCTACGTCGAGCCGCACCAGGGCGCGGCCACCGGCGTCGGCGGGATCGTGCGCGACATCATGTCGATGGGCGCGCGCCCGATCGCCGTCATGGACGCGCTGCGCTTCGGCGGCGCCGACGCCGTCGACACCCGCAGGGTGCTGCCGGGCGTGGTCGAGGGCATCAGCTCCTACGGCAACTGCCTGGGCCTGCCCAACATCGGCGGCGAGGTCGCCTTCGACCCCTGCTACATCGGCAACCCCCTGGTCAACGCGCTCTGCGTCGGCCTGCTGCGCAAAGACCAGATCAAGCTGGCCACCGCACCGGGCCCCGGCAACCAGGTCGTGCTGTTCGGCGCCTCCACCGGTCCTGACGGCATCGGCGGCGCCTCGGTGCTGGCGAGCGCCACGTTCGAGGACGAGTCGCAGGCCAAGCGGCCCGCCGTGCAGGTGGGCGACCCGTTCATGGAGAAGCTGCTCATCGAGTGCTGCCTGGAGCTGTACGCGGCCGACGTGGTCGTGGGCATCCAGGACCTCGGCGCGGCCGGCGTCTCCTGCGCCACGACCGAACTGGCCGCCAAGGGCACCGGCGGCATGCGGGTCGACCTCAACCTGGTCCCGCTCCGCGACCCCTCGCTCAGGCCCGAGGAGATCCTCATGAGCGAGTCGCAGGAGCGGATGATGGCCGTGGTCCGGCCCGACGACATCTCCGCGTTCCTGGCGATCTGCGAGAAGTGGGACGTGCCCGCCACCGTCATCGGCGAGGTCACCGACACCGGCCGCCTGGTGATGACCTGGGACGGCGAGGTCATCGTGGACATCCCGCCGGGCACCGCCGCCGACGACGGGCCCGTCTACGAGCGCCCGTTCCACGAGCCCGCCGGGCAGGCCGCGCTCAACGCCGACACGGTTGACCGGCTCGAACGGCCCTCCGACCTGCGCGAGACGCTGCTCAAGCTGCTCGGCTCGCCCAACCTGGCCTCCAAAGAGTGGGTGACCTCCCAGTACGACCGCTACGTCCGCTCCAACACCGTGCTGGCGCAGCCGGCCGACGCGGGCATGCTGCGGATCTCCGAGGTCATCGCAGGCGCCGAACCCACGACCCGCGGCATCGCGCTGTCCACCGACGGCAACGGCCGCTACGCCAAGCTCGACCCGTACGCGGGGGCGCAGCTCGCGCTGGCCGAGGCGTACCGGAACGTGGCCGTGACCGGGGCCAAGCCGCTGGCCGTCACCAACTGCCTCAACTTCGGCTCCCCCGAGGACCCGGAGGTCATGTGGCAGTTCGCCGAGGCCGTGCGCGGCCTGGCCGACGCCTGCCGGACGCTGGGCGTGCCGGTGACCGGCGGCAACGTCTCCTTCTACAACCAGACCGGCTCGGCGGCCATCCACCCGACGCCGGTCGTGGGCGTGCTCGGCGTCATCGACGACGTGGCCAAGCGGGTGCCGACCGGATTCGTCGCCGAGGGGCTGCGGGTCGTGCTGCTCGGCGACACGCACGAGGAGTTCGGCGGCTCCGAGTGGGCGCACGTGGCGCACCGCCACCTGGGCGGGCTGCCGCCGCACGCCGCGCTCCAGGCGGAGCAGGCGCTGGCGACCGTGCTGGTCGAGTCGGCGCGCCGGGGGCTGCTCGAAGGCTCGCACGACCTGTCGGACGGCGGGCTGGCGATCGCGCTGGCCGAGTCCTGCCTGGCCCGGGGCATCGGCGCCTCGGTGGCGCTGAGCGGTGACGCCTTCACCGACCTGTTCAGCGAGTCCGCGGCGCGGGCGCTGGTCGTCGTGCGGCCGGAGGCGTACGACGAGTTCGCCTCGCTGTGCGGGCGGCACGAGGTGCCCTGCTACGGGCTCGGGAGGACCGGCGGGACGTCGCTGATGATCGAGGGCGTGTTCGAGGTGCCGGTCGAGGAGCTGCGGGAAACGCACTCGGCGGCGCTTCCCGCGCTGTTCGGCTGAGGTTTCCGCACGAGGGCCGGTACGCCACCGCGTACCGGCCCTCTTTCGCGTGTTACGCCTTCTTCAGGCAGACCACGTAGACGGTGCCGTTGACGCTGGTGCCGTGGTTGCCACTGGTGGTGGTCTTGGCGGTCTCGCCGGTGGCGGGGGTGTCGGCCACGGAGTTGTTGCCGTAGCCGTTGTCGTCCTTGGCCACGTAGACCGACCAGCCGTTGCCCTCAGGGGCGCTGCTCATGACGACGGCGTTCTTGAGCGTGCCGAACGAGAAGCCGCCGCCGGTCACCATGCCGCCCTGCCCGCAACTGGCCGTCTCCTCGCCGGTCGAGTTGATGGACGCGGTCTTGACGTACGTCGTGTAGTTGGCGCCGCTGCCGGGCTCACCCTTCGGCCCCTGCTCGCCCTTCGGACCCTGCGGGCCGGCGTCGCCCTTGGGGCCCTGGAAGCCGCGGTCGCCCTTGTCACCCTTGTCACCCTTGTCGCCCTTCGAGCCGGGCAGGCCGCGGTCGCCCTTCGGCCCCTCAGGACCGGTCGCGCCCTTCGGGCCCTGCGGGCCGGTGTCACCCTTCGGCCCCTGCTCCCCCTGCTTGCCGGGCAGGCCCTGCTCGCCCTTCGGTCCCTGCTCCCCCTTCGGGCCCTGCGGGCCGGCGTCGCCCTTCGGGCCCTGCTTGCCCTGGGGGCCCTGCGGTCCGCTGAGGCCGGTGTCGCCCTTGGGGCCCTGCGGACCCGGCCTGCCCTGCTCACCCTGCTGGCCCTGCTGGACGGTGGTCGTGGACGTGCCGCCGCCGATCAGGATTCGCTCCTCCGTCCTCCTGCACTTGGTGGACGGGTTGACGATGCGTGCGTACCGCGTCTTCTTGTGCACGCAGGCGTGCACCTCGGCCGCGCCGGCGGAGGAGGCGGTGGCGGTGCCACCGATGGCGAGGAGCGAGGCGGCCAGCGCCCCGACGGTGGCGAGCGTGATCGTGCGCCCGCCGCGAACCTTGATAGCCACGGCTTTCCTTCCAGAGGAACGTGTGTTGCTCATGTGGTGCATGAGAGTCACGTTTCAAACGTTCCAAGGGATGACAAGAATTACGTAACGTATCCATCACGAAACAGAGGGTTACTGACGTGATTGACCGATAGTTGCCGACACGGGTATGTAAAAGGACGCGTTGGCGGCGGCGATCGCCCGTGGATAATCGGTCTGTGCCAATCCCTGGTCCCACCCCTTACCTTCCTCCCGCCACGCAACCTGTGCGCGGCGTCGTCTGGGGGATCCACCTCGTCCTGCCGCTGCTCGGCCTCTGGCTGCTGCTCGCGCAGCCGACCATCAACATCGAGTGGCACCACAACCCGAGCCACTTCTGGCTGATCATCGTCGTGGCCGGGATCAACGTGTTCCTCGGCCTGATGATCAGCGAGGCGTCGCGGCGGCGCCAGGACGCGCGGCTGTTCCTGGTGTCCATGGTCTTCCTCAGCAGCGCCGGCTTCTTCTTCATGCACGGCCTGGCCACCCCGATGATCATCCTGCCGATCGGCTCGCTCGGCTTCGACGTGGGCCAGCAGGTGGGGCTCTCGGTCGCGGCGGTGTTCGCGTTCACCTCGGCCCTGCCGCTGGGCGAGCAGGCGGCCAAGACCGTGCTCAACGCGCAGCACTTCATCCGCGGGGCGTTGCTGGGCTTCATGGTCCTGTGGGGGATCGCGTCGCTGGTGCCCGGCCTGACGGCGCTCAGCGACCCGCCCCCGGTCACCCCGGTCCCCTGGCTGGCCTGGGCCTCCATCCCCGGCCTGCTCCTGTACGTGGCCGCCACCGTGATGATGTTCCTGCTCCACCGGCGTCGCCCGTCGGCCATGCTGATCAGCCTGATCACCGCGTACGCGCTGCTGGCCGAATCCATGGTCGCCGGGATGTCGCAGCTCAACTGGCACCTGTCCTGGTGGGAGTGGCACCTCCTGCTCACCCTCGCCTTCGTGTTCGTGGCCTACAGCGCCTACCTGCAGTTCAGGCGCGAGGGCTCCAGCGCGGGCCTGTTCGACTCGGTGACGCTGGCGGCGACCGTGGCGCGCATCCAGCGCGACTACGCGGAGGCGCTGGAGGAGATGGTCGAGCACGTGCGCAGGGGCGAGCCGCTGGCGGCCACCCGGCTGTCGGGCAAGTTCCGGCTCAACGAGAGCCAGGCCGCGGTGCTCGACCGGGCGGGCGAGGCGCTGGCCAACGAGCGGGAGCTGTCGGAGCGGCTGGCCGCGCTGGTGGCCGTGAGCGCGCAGACCAGGATCGGCCTGCCCGAGGACCAATTGCTGACCACCTCGCTCGAGCGGGTGCGGCAGGCGTACGGCGACGTCAAGATCGCCCTGGTGGCCGACGGCAAGACGCAGATCGGCTCGCGTCACTACCAGTTCGACGACGGCAACCCGATCAAGCGCGACCAGTTGCTCGCCTTCCCGCTGACCGTCAAGGGGAACCTGGCGGGCGTGCTGGAGGTGCCGGTCGGGCGGACCAACCAGGACGAGGCGCTGGCCGCCACGCTGGCCGGGCAGTTGTCCATCTCGCTGGAGAACGCCCGCCTCTACTCGGAGCTGCACACGCTCTTCCACCAGTACATGTCGCCCGACGTGGCACACGCGCTGCTCGCCGACCCGGGGCAGGCGGCGCTGGGCGGCGAGCTGAAGGAGCTGACCGCGCTCTTCGCCGACCTCAAGGGCTTCACCACCTTCTCGGAGAAGGTCACGCCCGGCGAGATCGTCGAGATGCTCAACCGCTACCACACGGCCGCCGTCCCCTGCATTCTCAACAACGGCGGCACGATCGTGCAGTTCGTCGGCGACGCGCTGCTGGCCCTGTTCAACGCCCCAGCCATGCAGACGGGGCACGCGCGCGCCGCCTGCCGGGCCGCGCTCGACATGCAGCAGGCCGCCGCCGAGATCGCCGAGGAGATGGCCTGGCGGATGGAGGACGGCGTGGAGTGGCCGACGTTCCGGGTGGGGGTCAACACGGGTCCCGCCCTCGTCGGCAACATCGGCAGCCCCGAGCTGCGCGGGTTCAACGCGATGGGCGACGCCGTCAACGTGGCCGCCAGGCTCCAGGGCATCGCCGAGCCGGGAACGGTGGTGATCGGCGAGACGACGCTCAAGCAACTGGGGCCCAACGTGACGGTGAACCCGCTGGGACGGCTCAACCTCAAGGGAAAGGAAGAACTGGTTGCGGCCTACGTTCTGACCGAAATGGGATAGAAGGGGGAGGCCACTACCGACATAATCGGGCGCATGGATCCAGAGCCCGGCGAGTTCCTGTCCATGCTCACCAACGAGGAGGCCGAGGCCCTGCGCTCGGCCGGACGGCCACGGCGCTGGGACCGAGGCACCACCATCATGACCGAGGGCGACACCTCCGACTGGGTTCTCCTGCTGCTGGAGGGCCGGGTCAAGTGCTCCTCGCACACGAGCAGCGGCACCGAGGTGGTGCTGGCCGTACGCGGTCCCGGCGCGCTGCTCGGCGAGCTGTCGGCCATCGACGGCTCGCCGCGCTCGACGACCGTCACCGCGCTGGAGCCGATCTCCGGCATCGTGGTGCGCGACTTCCCCTCCTTCCTGGAGACCCACGGGCGCGTGGCCGTGCTGCTCATGCAGCTCGTCAGCGGGCGGCTGCGCGACGCCGACCGCAAGCGCATCGAGTACGGCGCGTTCGACACCACCGGGCGGGTGGCGACGCGGCTGCTGGAACTGGCCGACCGCTACGGGGAGAAGACCAACAGCGGCGTACGGGTGGCGCTCCCGCTGTCGCAGGACGAGTTGGCCGGCTGGACCGGCGCCTCCCGCGAGGCCGTCAGCAAGGCGCTGCGCACGCTGCGCGACCGGGGCCTGATCGAGACCGGCCGGCGGCGCGTGGTGATCCACGACATCGACGGGTTGCGCAAGCGCGCCCGGTAACCCCTGGCACAAAACGGACGTACGTCGTACGTCATAGTGGAGGGCATGGTCGCGGTCACCCCCCAGGACGACAACCGTCTCCGCTATGCCTGGCGGGTGTGCGCGGTCACCAGCCTGGGTCTCGTCCTCATCGGCATCGCCGGCAGCACGCTCAACGTCGCGCTGCCGGCGGTGGTGCGGCACTTCCAGGCCAACGCCCTGGAGTCGGGGTGGATCCTGCTGGCGTTCCTGCTGGTCAACACCGCGAGCCTGGTGTTCTTCGGCCGCGTGGCCGACCTGCTCGGCAGGCGGGAGGTGTACCTGGCGGGGTTCGGCCTGTTCACGCTGGCCTCGCTGCTGGCCGGGCTGTCGCCGGACGTGTGGTTCCTGATCGCGATGCGGGTGTTACAGGCCGTCGGGGCGGCGATGATCCTGGCGAACGGCACGGTGATCATCACCGACGCGTTCCCGCCCGACCGGCTCAGCCAGGGCATGGGCGTCTACATCGGCACCCTGTCGGTGGCGCAACTGGCCGGGCCCACGCTGGGCGGCCTGATCGCGGAGGTCGCCGGCTGGCAGTGGATCTTCTGGGTGAACGTGCCCGCCGGGCTGATCGCGCTCGGGGTGGGCGCGTCGCTGCTGCGCAAGATGCCCAGGCGGCCGAAGGAACCGGTGGACGCGCTGGGCAACGTCCTGCTGTTCGCGGCGCTGTCGGCGGTGCTGCTGGCGCTGTCGGAGGCGGGCTCGGGCGGGCTGTCCAGCCCCGTGGTGCTCACCGGGGCGGCCGTCTTCGTGGTGCTGCTGCCGCTGATCGTGCTGGCCGAGCGGCGCTCCTCGAACCCGGTGCTGGATCTGCGGCTGTTCGGGGGGCGGCTGCTGGCCTACGCCAACGCGGCCTCGTTCTGCAACGCCCTCGCCCGCTCGGCGCTGATCCTCGTGGTGGCGCTGTACTTCCAGGCGGCCAGGGGCGTGGACGCGTTCACGGCGGGGCTGAGCGTGCTGCCCGTGCCCGTCGGGATCGGGCTGGCCTCCCCGATCGTGGGGATGCTGGGGCGGAGGGTGTCGCCGTACGCGCTGTCGATCGGCGGCGCGGCGATGACCACGGCCGGGCTCGGCACCCTCATGCTGACGGCCGACCCCGCCACGCCCTACTGGGTGATCGGGATCGGCCTGTTCGTGGCCGGCTGCGGCAGCGGAACGTTCCTCACCGGCAACACCACCCAGGTCATGCGGGCGCTGCCGGTGGGCAGTCTGGGGGTGGTCAACGGCTTCCGGGTCATGATCATGAACGTCGGCATCGTGATCAGTGTCGGCCTGTCGCTCAGCGTCCTGACCGCCTCTGTGGGGCCGGCACTGCGCGAGCAGGTCTACGCGGGGACGCTGTCCCGGCTCTCGCCGGTGGCGGTGGGGCAGCTCATGGACGGGTTCCAGCGGGCGTACGCGGTGCTGTTCACCGTGGCCCTGGCCGGCCTGGCCCTCGCGACCCTCGCCCGGCCGCGCGCGCATTAAGCTCGCGGCCACGAGCAACAGGGCCGCCGCCATGGGGTGATCATTCAGTCGGATCGCTTCGCCACGAGCACCATCACGGTGGCCATGACCTCCACGAGCGCCGGGCCCGCCGGCTACCGGCCAGAGGTGGAGTTCGACGACACGAAGTCGCGCATCCTGACAGACCAGATCTACTCCGTGTCTCCGTCGAGGCTGGGCGAGTTCAGGGGCACGCTCGAAGCGCACGAGATCACGGCGCTGGATCGTGCCCTCATGCTGAAGCTCGGCCTCATCTGAGGGCGGCGGAGAGCCGGGATTCCACGTCGCGGTAGCGGGAGACCGGGATGAGGTGGACGCCGGCGTAGACGGGCGCGGCGGCCGGGTGCTCCTCGCGCCAGCGGAGCTGGGCCTCCACCGAGAAGCTCACCTGAGAGAACAGGAAGTCGGCCGTACGCTTCCAGGCCGGCAACGGGCGCAACGCGGCGGCCGCACCCAGACGGAAGGCGGGCGAGGTACGCCGCCGCCGTCAGCAGGTCGCGCCGGAAGCCCAGCAGGTTGCGGTCACGGGGGGTTGAGGCAGGCGATGCCGCGCCCGCCCATCGCCTCGACCTCGTGGGCCACGGCCACGCTGGACACGGTCGCCCCGCCGGTGTGGTCGTCAGGACATCGCTGCTCTACCGCCGGGTCGCCAGGGCCTCGATGCCGCTGAGGACGAGGTCGACGCCGAAGGTGTCGTAGAGGGCCGAGTCCATGCCCGCCACCAGTGGCCCCGCCATCTCCACCAGGTGCGGGTAGCGGTCGGTCGGCAGTGACTGCAGGCCGGCCTTCTTGGTCCTGACGATCTGCTCGGCCTCCTCGTCCGACCGGCCGGACTGGTGGTGGACCGGGGCGTCGGCGATGGCGATGGCGCTCTGCAGGATGTATTTGGTGATCAGGCAGCTCTCCTCCACGCCGAACCCCGCCGTGCGGGCCAGCCCGAGCGCCCGGTCCCAGACGGTCAGGAAGTTCGGCACCTCGACCGGGTCGATCTGCTCGATCACGTTCTTGGCGCAGGGGTGGGTGCGCAGCGTCCTGATCAGGCCCTCCGTCAGGTCGCGCAGTTGCTCCTGCCAGGGCCGCTCGTCGGCGGGCTTGGGGGCGAAGCCGCCGATCAGGTGGTCGGCCATGCCGACGAGCAGTTGCTCCTTGTTCTTGTAGTGCCAGTAGAGGGCCATCGGGGTCACGCCGAGGTCGGTGGCCAGGCGCCTGATCGTCACGGCGTCGAGGCCCTCGGCGTCGCCGATCTCCAGGGCACGGTCCGCGATCGCCCGCGCCGTCAGTTTTCCCATCACGGTTGACAACTATACGCCGTACAAGTTCAACTATACGACGTACAAGTACGCTGTATAGGAGGATGTCGTCATGCGCTGGTGGGCGTTGGTCGCGGTGACTTTGGGCACCTTCATGACCTATTTGGATAACAACGTGGGGAACGTCGCCCTGCCGACGATCCAGCGGGACCTCGGGCTCACGATCTCGGGGCTGGAGTGGATCGTGAGCTCGTACATCCTGGTCTTCGCCGGGCTCATGCTGGTCGGCGGGCGGCTCGCGGACGTGTTCGGGGCCCGCAGGGTGTTCCTCGGCGGGCTGACGATCTTCACACTCTCGTCGCTGGCGGCCGGGCTGGCCACCTCCGGCGGGATGCTGATCGGGGCGCGGGCCGTACAGGGGGTCGGGGCCGCGCTGCTCACGCCGACCGCGCTGGCGCTGATCGGCCAGATCTTCCCCGACCCGGCCGAGCGCGGCAGGGCCGTGGGCATCTGGAGCGCCTCGGGGGCGCTCTCCATGGCCCTCGGCCCGGCGGCGGGCGGCTTCATCAGCGAGAACCTGCACTGGGGCTGGATCTACCTGATCAACGTCCCGATCGGGCTGGCGACGCTCGGGCTGGCACTGTGGGCCGTCAGGCCGGCGTTCGAGCGCGTACGCCACAACCTCGACCTGCCCGGCCTGGCCACCTCGGCGATCGCCCTGTTCGCCCTGACCTACGCGCTCATCGAGGGCCAGGCCGCCGGCTGGACCTCGCCGGAGATCCTGGCCGCGTTCGGCGTGTTCGCGGCGGCGGCCGTGGCGTTCGTGCTGGCCGAGTCGCGGGCCGCCGAGCCGATGATCGTGATGTCGCTGTTCAGGTCACGGGTGTTCACCGGAGGGCTGCTCACCAGCGGGATCTGGTCATTCGGCGTGTTCGGGATCTACTTCTTCAGCGCCCTGTGGCTGCAGAACGTGCTCGGCTTCTCCCCCACCGAGGCCGGCGGCGCGTTCGTGCCGATGGCGCTGGTGATGTTCGTGATCGCGCTCCTGTCGCAGTCGATCAGCGCGGCGATCGGCATCGGCCGCACGGTGGCGCTCGGGATGGCGCTCATGGGCAGCGCGATCTTCCTGATCTCGCGCGTGGGCGCCGACGGCGACTACGCCGACGTGGCGCCCTGGTTCATCCTGTACGGCCTCGGCGGCGGCATGCTGGTCCCCCTGACGGCCGCCATCCTCAACGGCATGCCCAAGGAGAGGTCAGGCGTGGCCTCGGGCATGCTCAACGTCTCCCGCGAGGTGTTCGGCCTGCTCGGCATCACGGTGCTGGGGGCGTTCCTGAGCGCCAGGCAGAGCGCGAGCGACCAGGCACCGCTGCCGGCCTTCCTCGACGCCTACCAGTTCACGCTGGTCATCGCGGCGGTCGTGGTGCTGGCGGCGATCCCGGTCGCGCTCCACTCGCTACGCCCCGCCCCCATGGAGCGCGACGACGAGCCTCAGGCGGCGGCCACGGTGGGCTCGTCGAACTGAGTGCGGTACAGCTCCTCATAGCGGCCCCCGGCGGCGAGCAGGTCGGTGTGCGTGCCACGCTCGACCACCCGCCCGTCCTCGATCACCAGGATCACGTCGGCGGCGCGGATCGTGGAGAGCCGGTGCGCGATCACCACGGCGGTCCTGCCCTCCAGCGCCTCGCCGAGCGCCGCCTGCACGGCCGCCTCCGAGGTGGAGTCGAGCGCCGCCGTGGCCTCGTCCAGGATCACCACCCTGGGCCTGGCCAGCAGCAGCCGGGCGATCGTCAGCCGCTGGCGCTCGCCGCCGGACAGCCGGTAGCCGCGCTCGCCCACGACCGTGTCGAGACCGTCGGGCAGCGACTCGATGAGGGTGGCGAGCCTGGCCCTGGTGAGCGCGTCCCAGACCTCCTCCTCGCTCGCCTCCGGCCTGGCCAGCAGCAGGTTCGCCCTGATCGTCTCGTGGAAGAGGTGGCCGTCCTGGGTGACCATGCCGAGCGTGTCGCGGATGGAGTCGGCGCTCAGGTCGCGGACGTCCACGCCGCCGAGCCGTACGGCGCCGGAGTCGACGTCGTACAGGCGGGGCAGCAACTGCGCGATCGTGGACTTGCCCGCCCCCGAGGAGCCGACCAGGGCCACCATCTGGCCGGGCTCGGCCCGGAACGAGACGCCGTGCAGCACCTCGACGCCGCCGCGCGAGTCGAGCGTGGCGACCTCCTCCAGCGAGGCGAGCGAGACCTTGTCGGCCGAGGGGTAGGCGAAGCGCACGTCGTCGAACTCGACCGCCACCGGCCCTTCGGGGACCACGCGGGCGTCCGGCTTGTCCTGGATGAGGGGTTTGAGGTCGAGGATCTCGAAGACGCGCTCGAAGCTGACGATGGCGCTCATCACGTCCACGCGGGCGCTGGCCAGGGCGGTCAAGGGGGCGTAGAGGCGGGTGAGCAGCATGGCCATCGCCACCAGGGCGCCGGGGGCGAGCTCCCCGCGCAGGGCGTAGAAGCCGCCGAGGCCGTACACGAGGGCCAGGGCCAGCGCCGAGACCAGGGTCAGCGCGGTGACGAAGGCCGACTGGGTCATGGCCGAGCGCACCCCGATGTCGCGGACGCGGCGGGCTCGCCCGGCGAACTCGGCCGACTCGTGCGCGGGCCGGCCGAACAGCTTCACCAGCGTCGCGCCCGGCGCCGAGAAGCGCTCGGTCATCTGCGTGCCCATGGCCGCGTTGTGGTCGGCCGCCTCGCGCCGCAGCCGGGCGATCCTGGTACCCATGCGCCGGGCGGGCAGCACGAACACCGGCAACAGCAGCAGCGCGAGTAGCGTGATCTGCCAGGAGATGCCGATCATCGCGACGAGCGTGAGCATGAGCGTCACGAGGTTGCCCACCACACCCGACAGCGTGTCGGTGAACGCCCGCTGCGCCCCGATCACGTCGTTGTTCAGGCGGCTGACCAGCGCGCCCGTGCGGGTCCTGGTGAAGAACGCGATCGGCATCTTCTGTACGTGGTCGAAGACGGCCGTGCGCAGGTCGAGGATCAGGCTCTCGCCCAGGCCCGCCGACAGCCACCGGATCAGCAGCCCGAGCCCCGCCTCGGCGATCGCCAGGCCCGCGATCAGCAGCGCCACCACGACGACCACGTCCAGCGGCTCGCCCTTGAAGATGGCGTCCACGACCCGCCCCGCGAGCAGCGGCGAGCCCACCGCCAGCCCCGCCGTCACCACGCTGAGCAGCAGGAACAGGGTGAGTCTTCGGCGGTGCGGACGGGCGAAGCCCACTATGCGCCGGAGCGTCACCCGCGACAGGGGGCGACGCTCCGGCCGGTTGTTCATCGAGTAAAGCTGGTGCCAAGCGGTCATCTCCATGCTCATGGCATGGACGCTATGGCCTCAACTTAACTTGAGGTCAAGAGCCGACCTTCTGGCCCTGGGCGTGCCAGACCACGGCGACCGAGGGCAGGGGCTGGCCGTTGTCGGGCCAGCGGCTGCCCGGGTTGTCCGGGGAGGCGCCGTCGACCTCGCCGGGGTGCTGCACGGCGACGAACACGCTGCGCTGGTCATTGGAGACCAGGGGGCCGCAGGTCTCGGCGCCGATCGGGACCGTGAGGAACTGGCGCAGGTGGCCGCGCTCCGCGCCCTTGACGGGCATCACGAACAGGCCGTCGTTGGTGCCGAGCGCATTGCCGTCCGTGGAGATCCACAGGTTGCCGTCGCGGTCGAACGTGACGTTGTCGGGACAGGAGATCGGGGAGACCTTGGTCTTGTCGTACCCGGCGAAATACGTGGCCGGGTCCTTCGGGTCGCCGCAGACCAGCGGGAGCGACCAGGCGAACGAGGTCTGGCCCGCGTCGTTGCCCTGCTCGAGGATCTCCAGGACGTGGCCGTGCTTGTTCGACGAGCGCGGGTTGGCCTCGTCGGCCTGGGCCGGGGTGCGGTTGGTGTTGTTGGTCAGGGCCACGTACACGCCGCCCGTGATCGGGTTGCGCTCCATGTCCTCGGGGCGGTCCATCTTGGTGGCGCCCACCTTGTCGGCCGCGGTGCGGGTGTAGACGAGCACCTCGATGGCCGACATGCCGGGCACGTGCGACGTGGTGCCCGAGACCAGCGGGATCCACTCGCCCGAGCCGTCGAAGTCGCCGTCGGCGGGCAGCTTGCCCGTGCCGTCGATCTCGGAGGCCGGGCTGTCGCCGGTGAACTTGGCGACGTACAGGGTGCCCTCGTCCAGCAGCGCCCGGTTGTGGGCGTCGTTGCCGGTGATGAAGCGGTCCTTCGAGATGAACTTGTAGATGTACTCGAAGCGGGAGTCGTCGCCCATGTAGACGACCAGGCGGCCGTCCTCGGCCAACGTCGTGGTGGCGGCCTCGTGCTTGAACCGGCCCAGCGCCGTGCGCTTGACCGGCGTGGACTCGGGGTCGAACGGGTCGATCTCGACGATCCAGCCGAACCTGTTGGCCTCCTTCGGGTGCTTGGCCAGGTCGAAGCGCTCCTCCACGCGGTCGAACCTGCGGCTGCTCGAAGGGGTGCCGGTCGTGATCGTGTAACGGGAGATGTACGGCTTCTGCGCCTCGGGCACCTTGTCGCCGTTGACGAAGTACTGGTCGAAGTTCTCCTCGGCGGTCAGCACGGTGCCCCACGGGGTGGTGCCGCCCGCGCAGTTGTTCAGCATGCCGAGGGGCGTGCGGCCGTCGGGGTCGGCGGCCGTCTTGAGCAGGTCGCTGCCGGCCGCGGGGCCGGTGAACTTCATGGGGGTCTGAGCGGTGATCCGCCGGTTGTAGCGGCGGCGGCCCCCGGTGACCAGCTTCCACTGGCCGGTGGCGCCCACCCGCGCGATCTCCACGACGGAGCCGCCGTGCGCGG
Source organism: Nonomuraea sp. NPDC050643 (assembly GCF_040654715.1). Taxonomy (NCBI): domain Bacteria; kingdom Bacillati; phylum Actinomycetota; class Actinomycetes; order Streptosporangiales; family Streptosporangiaceae; genus Nonomuraea; species Nonomuraea sp. NPDC050643. The sequence continues at coordinate 33,911 of NZ_JBFAIM010000038.1, forward strand.
CGAGCCCGATCTTGATCTGCTCCAAGGTGGCCGCGGCGCCGCCGGTGTAACCGCGGAACATCATGCCTTCGCTGGAGTACTCGTGGTTGACCCACATGAGCGCCCGGTCGGTGCCCATCGGGAACACCGTCACGAAGTCGCAGTTGTAGCCGAACTGCTTGTTCTGGGCGTCGGCGGTCTGGTTGTCGAAGTCGAAGGCCGGCGCGTCCGGCAGCACGGGGTCGCCCCAGCGCACGACCACGGAGGACTGGTAGCCGTCCGGGACGGTCAACGCGTCGTCCTTGTTGGGCGGCACAGGGGTGAAAGACGGTCCGCCGGGCGCGGGCCGCGTCGGCGTCGGAGTCGGTGCCGGCTCGTCGGCCAGGGCCGGTACGGCCCCCGCCACGCCCACGCCGGCCACGAGGGCGCCGAGCGCCCCGGCCCGCAGCACGCCGCGCCGCGACAGCGCCTCCTTCACCACGTCGCCGAAGTAGGCGTTCGAGGTCGTGTTCGCCACGTCATGCGCGCACGCGTTGCCGCAGCGGAACTGGCAGGTCAGGGCGGATCGGCCACCTTTGTGCGGGGTGGAAAGCAGCGGCAGCGGCCGCCCGACCCCGTTGGGGTTCGCCACAGGTCCTCCATAAATGTGCGCGGTTGTACGGCGGGGAGGCTACGGTCGCCGTCGAAACCACAGGTGAACGACGACCTCCATCTCGGTGAACGCTTCCCGGGAGACAATGTTGGGGTGCCACCACGCAAGATGGACCAGGAAAAGCTGAGATCCGCCCTCGACGGCCAGCTCATCGCCCTCGACGAACCCGCCTACGACGGGCCGGCGTCCGCCATGCCCGACGCGCTCGTGGCCGCCGTGCTGGCGGCGTACGACCGCGGGCGGCAGCCCGAGCGCGACGCGGCCAGGCAGGCGGTGCGTTATCTGCTCGACAAACTGGCGACCGCGGCCCCGGGCAGGACCGTCGAAGTACGCGTCCCGCCGTACGCGGCCGTCCAGGCGATCCCCGGGCCCCGCCATACCCGCGGCACCCCGCCCAACGTGGTCGAAACGGACGGGCGCACCTGGATCGAGCTCGCCCTCGGCCGGCTGACCTGGGCCGAGGCCATGGCCAAGGGCGCGGTCGCCGCCAGCGGCTCCCGCGCGGACCTGTCAGCGCATCTGCCGCTCTAGCGGCTGCCGTTCATCCAGGGGAAGCGGTCCTCGAAGCACTGGTCGGCGAGCTGGCCGGGCAGGTGGGCGCACTCCTGGACCACGTTCCAGAACCAGATGGCCACGATCGCGAAGAGGATCAGCGACAGGATGCTGATGACGATGCCGGCGATGGCGCGGCCCTTGCCCGCCTGCTTGGCCAGCGCCACGCAGCCGAAGACGATCGACAGGATCGCGGTGATCAGGCCGGTGAAGCAGACGAACACCAGGAAGGGGCTGGCCACGCCGAGGACGAGCGAGGCGGTGGCCAGGCCGCTGCCCGGCTGGGCCCGCTGCTGGTAGGGCGCTCCGTAGGCGCCGGGGGGCGGGGGCGGGTAGCCGGGCGGGCCGCCGTACGGGCTGGAGGGCGTCGTGCCCGGCACCGTCGGCTCGTCACTCCGGGACGGCTCGCTCCGGTAAGGCTCGTTCTGGTAGGGCCCACTCTGGTACGGCTCGTTCTGGCGGGGCTCGCCCTGCTGGGGCTCGTTCCGGGACGGCTCGTTCCGGGACGGCTCGTCCGGTGGCGGGGCGAAGTTCGGCTCCTGGTCGTAACGCGACGGCGACTGCCTGCCCGGCGCCTCGCCCTCCGGTGGGGCGCCCTCCCAGCCCGGGTAGGTGGGGGTGGCGCCCGGAACCCGGTACACCTGCGTCTCCTCGGCGTCGTCCCCCGTCGGCCTCGGAGTCTCCGGCGAGGTCGGCAGGTCGGGGTGGGACGGCTCCCCGGCGGGGCCGCGCTCCGGCGGCGCGTCGGGCCGCGGCACCACGGGCGGCCGCGGCGTGATCGGCTCCTCGCCACCCGGCCTCTCCCCGGGCCTCTCACCGGGCCTCTCACCCGGCCTCTCCCCGGGCCTCTCACCGGGCTTCTCGTCGGGCCCCTCGCCGGGCATCATGCACATGCCCGGGTCCTCGCCGCCCGTGGCCCCCTTCTCGCGCGGGGGCTGGGCGGGCGTCCGCTCGTCCTCCTCCAACGTGCCCTCGCTCCACCACTCGGGCGTGTGCGGCGGTGGAGTGTGGCCGGACTCGTCCTCTTCGGGACGGTCTTCGCGCGGGTCCCCAGGTGTGGTCACGTCTGCGTCTCCCGACGGGTCTGCGTGCCGGATACTTCACCCTTTCGCGGAAGGCGCCGGCTAAACCGCGCGACACGGTAAGAGGGCGCTCATCCTTGGGTCACCATGCGCCAAAACGGCAGGCGGAGGGCAAGATGAGTGCATGCTGGACGAGACCCTGACGTACGCGTTGATCATGGTCATGAAGACGCACCGCAACCAACTGGCCGCCGCGCTGGTCCCGCTCGGGTTGCACGTCGGCCAGGAACTGCTGCTCAACCAGCTATGGCGGGAGGACGGCCTGACCCAGGGCGAGCTGATCGCCAGACTCGGCGTCGAACCTCCCACCGTCACCAAGACCCTTCAGCGCCTGGAGCGCGCGGGCGTCGTCTACCGGGCCCCCGACCCCGAGCGGCCCCGGGTGGGCCGGGTGCACCTCACCGACGCGGGCAAGGCCCTGCGCGAGCCGGTCGAGGAGATCTGGAACCGGATGGACGAGAGCATGTTGCGGGACTTCACGCCCGAAGAGCGCGACCTGCTGTCCCGGCTCATCCGTGCCATGCCCCATCCGCCGTTTCACTCCTAGCGAAACGCCCTTGCGGAGGAGCCATGCAGGTGGGTTAGCTGGCTAATTAGTCGGCTAACTAGGAGTTTTCCATGCATGTGCTCATCACCGGTGGCTCGTCCGGCATCGGCGCCGCCACCGCGCTCGCCTACGCCAGGACCGGCGCGCGGGTCACGATCACCTACAACACCGGCGCGGACCGGGCGGCCGGCGTGGTCGAGCGGATCAGGGCGGAGGGCGGCCAGGCGGCGGCCGTACACCTGGACCTGGAGGAGCACGCCACCATCGCGCCCGCGGTCGCGCAGAGCGGCCCTGTGGACGCGCTCGTGGCCAACGCCGTCCGCTGGGGCACCCTCATGCCGGGCAGCGTGGCGTTCGAGGACGTGCCGGCCGCCGAGTGGTCCGCCGCCCTGCACGCGAACGTGACCGGCAACGCCCTGCTCGCCCAGGCCGTGCTGCCGGAGATGCGGCGTAAGGGGTTCGGGCGGATCGTGTTCGTCTCGTCGGGGATCGCGGAGGAGGGGGTGCCGGGGCCGGGGCCGTACGGGACCGCGAAGGCGGCCCTGCACGGCCTGGCCCGCGCCCTGGCATGGGAGGCCGGCCGCGACGGCATCCTGGTCAACGTGGCCGTCGCCGGGCTCACGATCACCGACCGGCCCGTCCACATCCCCCAGGAGGCCCTCGACCGGCTGGCGGCCCGCACACCCAGCCGCCGGCTCTCCACCGCCGACGACATGGCGGCGCTCATCGTCTTCCTCGGATCCGCCGCGAACCGCAACCTCACGGGAGAGATCATCCGGGACGGTTCGAATGCGGGCAGGTCAGCACACGCACCGTGATATCGGCCCCGGGTGTGCGAGCACGGAAGTCGTCAACCTAGACTGAGGCATGTGCTGAAGGGCGACGGCCGGCTCGGCCATGACCTGGACCCCCACGACCGTGCACCTAAAGACGCCTGTGGCGTCTTCGGCGTCTGGGCGCCAGGCGAGGAAGTTTCCAAACTCACCTACTACGGGCTGTACGCGTTGCAGCACCGCGGCCAGGAGTCCGCGGGCATCGCGGTCAGCGAGGGGAGCCGCATTCTCGTCTACAAGGACATGGGCCTGGTGGCCCAGGTCTTCGACGAGTCGGTGCTCGGAACCCTGCGCGGCCACCTGGCCATCGGTCACTGCCGCTACTCCACGACCGGATCCAGCGTGTGGGAGAACGCTCAGCCCACGCTGAGCTCGACCGACGTCGGCGGGCTCGCGCTCGCCCACAACGGCAACCTCATCAACACCCCGGAGCTGGCCCAGCGTCTGACCCCGGGCTCCACGCGCGCCACCACCGACACCGAGGTCCTGACCACGCTGCTCGCGCAGGACCGCACCCGCTCCATCGAAGACTCGGCCGCCGAGCTGCTCCCGCAGGTCAAGGGCGCCTATTCGCTGGTGTTCATGGACGAGCAGACCCTCTACGCGGCCCGTGACCCGCAGGGCATCCGCCCGATGGTCCTGGGCCGCCTGGAGCGCGGCTGGGTGGTGGCGTCGGAGACGGCGGCCCTCGACATCGTGGGCGCCACGTTCGTCCGCGAGATCGAGCCCGGCGAGATGCTCACCATCGACGAGCGCGGCGTCAGGTCCCGCCGCTTCGCGCTGGCCGACCCGAAGGGCTGCCTGTTCGAATACGTCTACCTCGCCCGCCCCGACACCACCATCGCGGGGCGCGGCGTGCAGGTCACCCGGGTCGAGGTGGGCCGCGAGCTGGCCCGCGAGCACCCGGTGGAGGCCGATCTGGTCATCCCGACCCCTGAGTCCGGCACGCCCGCCGCCGTGGGCTACGCGCAGGAGAGCGGCATCCCCTACGGCCAGGGCCTGGTCAAGAACTCCTACGTGGGCCGCACGTTCATCCAGCCCTCGCAGACCATCCGCCAACTCGGCATCCGGCTCAAGCTCAACCCGCTGCGCGAGGTCGTGGAGGGCAAGCGGCTGGTGGTCGTGGACGACTCGATCGTGCGCGGCAACACCCAGCGCGCGATCGTCAAGATGCTGCGCGAGGCGGGGGCGCGTGAGGTGCACGTACGCATCTCCTCGCCACCCGTGGCCTGGCCGTGCTTCTACGGCATCGACTTCGCCACCCGGGCCGAGCTGATCGCGGGCTCGCTGACGGTGGAGGAGATCCGCGCCTCGCTCGGGGCCGACTCGCTCGGCTACATCTCGCTGGAGGGCCTGACCAAGGCCACCACGATCCCGGCCGAGCGCCTCTGCATGGCCTGCTTCGACGGCTCCTACCCGATCCCGATCGACCAGGACAACGTGGGCAAGTTCGTTTTGGAGACGAAAGCGTGAGCACGTACGAAGCCGCGGGTGTCGACATCGAGGCCGGTGAGCTCGCCGTCAAGCTGATGAAGGACAAGGTGGCGCGCGCCCGGCGGCCGGAGGTGGTCGACGACGCCAGCGGGTTCGCGGGCCTGTTCGACGCCTCGGCGCTGCTGCGCTACCGGCGACCGCTGCTGGCCAGCTCCACCGACGGCGTGGGCACCAAGGTCATGATCGCCCAGCAGTACGGCAAGCACGACACGATCGGCATCGACCTGGTGGGCATGGTCCTCGACGACCTGGTGGTCGTGGGGGCCGAGCCGCTGTTCATGACCGACTACATCGCCTGCGGCAAGGTGGTGCCCGAGCGCATCGCGGAGATCGTCGGCGGCGTCGCCGAGGGCTGCCGCCTGGCCGGGGCCGCGCTGGTGGGCGGCGAGACGGCCGAGCACCCGGGGGCGATGGGGCCCGACGAATACGACCTGGCGGGCGCCGGCACCGGCGTGGTGGAGGCCTCCGCCATGCTCGGGCCCGAGCGGGTGACCGAGGGTGACGTGGTGCTGGGGCTGGCCTCCTCCGGGGTGCACTCCAACGGCTACTCGCTCGTACGGCATGTGCTGCGCGAGTCGTCGCTGTCGCTGGACACGGTGCTGCCCGAGCTGGAGCGGCCACTGGGCGAGGAGCTCCTGGAGCCGACCCGGATCTACTCGCTCGACTGCCTGGAGCTGGCACGGGCGGTGGACGTGCACGCCTACGCGCACATCACCGGCGGGGGCGTGGAGAACAACCTGGCACGCTCGTTGCCCACCCACCTGGACGCCGTGCTCGACCGGTCGTCGTGGACCCCGCCGCCCGTCTTCGGGGTGCTGGCCGGATACGGGCGGATCGCTCAGCGGGACATGGACCGGACCTTCAACCTCGGGATCGGGATGGCCGCGGTGGTCGCGGCCGGCTCGGCCGACGAGGCGCTCCGCGTGCTGCGCGGGCGCGGGCTCGCGGCCTGGGTGCTGGGCGAGGTCGTCGGCGGCTCGGGGCAGGCGCGCTACCGCTGACGTGGGCGCTGACGGGCGGGCGGTCCTTCCGGGGCCGCCCGCTTTCGTTCGCGCCGGGCGGTCAGGCCGGCTTGTGGCGCTGGTAGTAGCGGGCCACGCGGACCCGGTTGCCGCACAGGTCCGGTGAGCACCAGCGGCGGCGGGGGTGGGCCGGCAGGAAGAGCATGCGGCAGTGCGGGGCCTCGCAGGATCGGACCTTGCCCACGCTCGGGTCCGTCAGCAAGGTCATGGCGGCCTCGGCCAGCTCGGTGAGCAGCCGGGACAGGACGGGGCCGTCCCTGCGGCTGCCGCTCACCAGCACGGCGCCCCTGGCCTCCACGTACGCGTACGGCGGCGCCGCCCTCAGCGCCTCGTTCAGGGCCTCGAGTGACGCGGCGGGCGGCGGGGTGGCCTCACGGGTCGCGCCGAGGATCAGCTCCACGTGGCCGCGGAGCGTTTTCACGGCCCGCAGGCCGGAGGCCGTGAGAGGGCGCTCGGGAACGGTCAGCCGGTGGGATTGGCCGCTCAGCCATGCCTGGAAGTCGTCCGCGCGGTCCAGGGCGTCGTGGACGGCGCCCGATGGGGTGACGACGCGCGTGTTGACCAGGTCGAGTGCCAGGGGCTCACCTGTCAGTAAGTCCATGGCCGCTAATGGTACCGCTCACCGTTGACGCATTAGATCACCGATGTCGGCACGTTCCAGGACATCGCGGCAGGCACGGCTACGCCGGCAGCGCGCTCACGCGTACCGGTGTGAGGTACCCCACACCGGACACGTCGCGCTCAAGGAGGAACTGCCGCAGATCAGGCCGGCTTCCTCAAAAAGGCTGACCACGTGACGAAAGCCCCACGGTTGCCCGTGGGGCCCGACGATCGTGAGCGAGGAACCGGCACCCGCGCCGGGCCCTCGGCCACGTCAACCAGGAGAACGGCTATCGACGACCGGACGTACGGCCATCGTCGTCGTCTCCGGCGCCATAGTCATCGGCGTAATCGGCATAGCGATCCGCCAGCTCATCATTGAGGTCGTCGGCGTCGTCATTACTGGAGTCTCCGACCCCGAGTTCGTCGCGAAGACGGTCAAGATCCGTGCCACCGCTGTTGTACTTCAGCTGGCGAGCAACCTTGACCTGCTTGGCCTTTGCTCGGCCGCGCCCCATTGGCTCGACCCCCTCGTGTGGGGTCGTCCCCGACCCCTCGTCGCTAACGCACCACACACTGACGCCGCCTGACTTTGGGCGTCAGCCTATCGTTCGCCTATTACCGTACCTGTTTTGTGCCCAGCTCGGTACGCCGTATGGGCGTGGGGCGTCAGTGGCCTAGCCAAATGGCCCTAATACGCCCGACTTCCGACATTCTGCGCTCGGCTAGCCTATCCGCTGCGACCGCGGGAGGAACGCCCTCCTCCGCGGCGATTCCGAAGATCTTCAGAGTCGTTTGGTAGATCTGGGCCGCCTTCGACCTGGCTCGCTCCATGTCGAAACCCTCGATCTCGTCTGCGACCTGAATCACACCGCCCGAATTGACGACGTAGTCGGGCGCGTACAGGATCCCGCGCTCGGCGAGCTGCTTCTCCACCCCGGGGTGGGCGAGCTGGTTGTTCGCCGCGCCGCAGACGATCTTCGCCTTCAGCGCGGCCACGCTCGCGTCGTCGAGCGCGCCGCCCAGCGCGCAGGGCGCGAAGACGTCGATGTCGGCGGCCACCAGCGCCCGCGCGTCGGCCACCACCTCGACCTCGGGATGGCGCAGGCGTACCCGCTCGACGGCCTTGGGGTCGACGTCGCAGACGACGACGTCGGCGCCGTCCTCCCGCAGGAGGTCGACCAGGCGGTGGCCCACCTTGCCGACGCCTTCGACGCCGACCCTCCTGCCATGGAGCGACGGCGTGCCGTAGACGACCTCGGCCGAGGCGCGCATGCCCTGGAACACGCCGAACGACGTGAGGATGGAGGAGTCGCCGGCCCCGCCGTGGGAGAGCGTGCGGCCGGTCACGAAGCGCGACTCGCGCGCGACGATGTCCATGTCCTCGCTGTAGGTGCCGACGTCACAGGCGGTGATGTAACGCCCGCCGAGCGACTGCACGAACCTACCGTACGCGCGCAGCAGCGCCTCGCTCTTGTCCCTGGCCGGGTCGCCGATGATGACCGCCTTGCCCCCGCCCAGGTCGAGGCCGGCCAGCGCGTTCTTGTAGGCCATGCCCTTGGCCAGGTTGAGCACGTCGGCCAGGGCCGCCTGCTCGCTCTCGTACGGATAGAACCTCGTGCCGCCCAGGGCCGGGCCCAGCGCCGTGTTGTGGATGGCGATGATGGCGCGCAGGCCGCTCTGCTCGTCGGCGCAGAACACGACCTGCTCGTGGACGTCCTTGTGGGACGCTCCGAAGACGTCGGTCACGGTAGTGACTCCCTGTCCGGTCCACCGCTCCATTGCGGCGGAGATCACCTCACAGAGTAGTAAGCCACAACGGTGCATGCAGGTTCGCTTCGTGACACGATGCCTCCGTGCTGCCCTATGCCGCCTACCTCCGTGTCTATGAGCCACTGACCGCGTTCGCCGAGTCCGAGCGCAAGGTGTGGGCCGACTACGCCGACTCACGTGACCGCCCGCGCCGCGCGAACGCGCTCAATGCGGAGCACGGCGAGTCCGTCATGCGCCTGCTCGGCATGCCCCCTCAACCCGTTCCCGCCCAGGAGAGCCCCAACGCCTATCTCCGGCGTGTTGAGGACCGCTTGTACGTGTGTCCCTGGCAAACCCGCCTGCGCTCGTGGCTGGCGTTCTCACGGCTTCGTGGCACCACTCCGGTCAAGCTGATGGATCACCTCGTGCCCAAGGCGATCGCCGAGCAGACCGCCGACGACTTCGACCGGTACAAGCGGAAGGCCGGTTCGGCGGCATTGCGCACGCACATTCGCACCACGGCGTGGCATGTGCCGCCATCGTGGTTCGTGCCGTTTGATGGGAACGAGCGCTGGCTGGTGCTCGGCTCGGCCAACCCTGGACAGGACGTGACGACCGCTACAGGGCGTAACCTGATCTACGTGACCTCCATGGCGCAGGCCAGGAGGCGGTCGGCGCGGGCGCTCAACGTGCTCCGCCGGCACCTGGGCGACGTGGCGGCCAACTTCGACGTGGAAGACATCGCCAGGTGGCTGGAGGAGTTCCACCCCCATTCCCTGGTCGAGCTCGACTACGGCGGCCTCGTGCACCTCATGGACGACGACGCGCTGCAGGCAGACCAGTCCGTCGCGGAGCTCTCGGCGGCCCTGACGGGCCTGGACACGGGTCAAGAAGAACTTGCCTACGCCATGTACCAGAGGGTCATTCTCCGGTGGAAGTCAATGCAACAGCTGGAATCTGCCAACTGAGCCCCAATACGGCCGTCTGACCTGCATGAGTAGGTCACGTCTCGCGGCTGCTCTCTTCTGCGAACTGAGTAGTTTGCCGTTTTCACTGCGATACCACGAACCGTGTCGCTAGAATCACCGAGCGTGACATGGCCACGGGGGGCGGGCAGTTGGGTCAAAGAAGGGCTCGCCAATCGCTCTGCGTGGCGGTATGGTCACATCGGGTGATGCCGCATATGGCTCAGAAAAGCCGCACGCTCTGCGCCATAGGGGGACATCCGTGACACGCGCAAAGGCAGTCACAGGATCGCTAAGCCGGTCCACACGGAGGAGAGGCCGCACAAATGTCAGCTCGTACACCCGAGGCCGAGCCGCTGCTCACGCCCGCTGAGGTCGCGACCATGTTCAGGGTCGACCCCAAGACCGTTACGCGGTGGGCCAAGGCGGGCAAGTTGACGTCGATTCGTACCCTCGGCGGTCATCGGCGTTACCGGGAGACCGAGGTTCGCGCACTGCTCGCGGGGATTCCGCAGCAGCGCTCCGAGTAGCGAAGGGTCGTCACGGACCTCAGGGGGGTTAGAAGGGTGGACCAGGTCACGACCGGGCCCGGTCCACCACTGTGACGACATGACGTCGTTCGGGAAGTTGGCGTCGCCCGCCCGGCGCCATTCTTCCCTTGGTCACGCCATGCGTTCGAGCAGTTCGGCGACGTCACCGTCATGCGCGGCGGCGACGCCAAGCAGCGCGGCCATGTGCTCGACGAGCATCTTCTCGAGCATCGGCCGTTCGAGGTCGCGATGCTCGAGCCAGTCGAGACCGGCCGTCTCGACCGAGGCGATCCACGACCGCAGGGTCGTGCGCAGCACCGGGCTCGGTTCTTCGACGCCCATTTGCTTCTGGATGAGGCGGAACAGCCGCCGGCGCACGCCGTCGACGATCTCGCCGACCTCACCGGTCCTGTTGGCCGGGCCACCGCGCAGGAGCGCGGCGAAACCGGCCGCGTGCTCCTCGACGAAGTCGAAGTAGCGCCTGAGCCCGGAGGCCAGCTCGTCGAGCGGCCTGCCGCCCTCCTGGGGGCGCAGCCGGGACTCCAGTTGCTCCGCCGCGCTTCTCAGCGCCGCCACGTAGAGCTCCTGCTTGCCGCCGAAGTAGTGGTAGACCAGGGCCCGTGAAGCCCCCGCCGCCGAGGCCACGTCGTCTATCGAGACGTCTTCCGCGTCGCGGGTGCTGAACAACTCCAGCGCGGCCGTCATGAGCTCTTCCCGACGCCGGTCAACGCTGAGCCTGCGCCGTGCCGGCCGTGCCGTCTCGGCTGACTTCCCGGGTGTCACACCTGCACAGTATCCGACGTCCTGCCCAATAGCTGACGTGTGGGTTTTCCGCCAAAATCAGCCTCGCCGTGACAGATGTTAAGCCAATCCGTTACGGAGGCCGTACCCTGCGGCGAACTCGATCGTTTGGTCAGACAGGTGCCCATATCCGCATCGCGGGGGAGACACATGTCAGGACCGCCCGTCAACACTTCAACCATCGCTGAGCTCAGAGAGGTAGATACGCTGCCTCGGCCCAGACCGACCATCCGCAACGTCGCCGAACGAGCCGGCGTGTCCAAATCGCTGGTGTCACTCGTGCTGCGCGGTTCCCCGCACGTGAGTGAGCACCGGCGCCAGGCCGTGCTGCAGGCCGCCCGCGAGCTCGGCTACCGGCCGAACGCGGTCGCCCGCAGCCTCGTGGAGGGTCGTACACACCTGGTGGGCGCGCTCGTCGCCGACCTGCACAACCCGTTCTACGCGGAGTTCCTCGACGGACTGCAGGAGAGCCTGCACGGCGACGGACTGCGCATGCTGATCGGGAACAGCCAATGGGACCCGGCGTTCGAGGACGAGGCCGTGGAGGCCTTCCTCGAGCTCAGGGTCGACGGGCTGGTCCTGCTCGGCATAGCCCCGACCAGCGAGACGCTGATCGAGGCGACCGCCTACACCCCCACGGTCGTCGTAGGGGAACGTGACATCGAGCTCGACGGCGTCGACATCGTGTGCGACGACGACCAGCTCGGTGCCCGTCTGGCCATCGACCACCTGGTCGAATTCGGTCACAAGCGGATCGCGCACATCGAGGGCCGGCGATCGTCGCGCTGCGAGGGTTATCTCGTGGCGATGCGCAGGCATTCGCTGGCGCCGTACATCATGGTCGAGGCCGCGGACTCGACCGAAGAGGGCGGCAGGGAGGCGGCGCTCGCGCTGCTGACCCGCGACCCCAGGCCCACGGCGATCTTCGCCGCCAATGACGTGGTGGCGCTCGGCGTGCTCGCAGCCGCGAGCGAACTGGGCCTGAGCGTGCCTGAGGACCTTTCGGTGGTGGGCTACGACAACACGCACCTGTCCGCGTCCCGCCACATCTCGCTCACCTCGGTCGACCAGCCTCGCCGGGCCATGGGCAGGTCGGCGGCCGCGATGCTGAGCGACCGCATCGGTGATCCCGGCAAGCTCGCGCGCCTGCGGGAGATCCGCCCAGAACTGATCGTGCGACGGAGCACGGGTCCCGCCTAAGAACACACCAAGGCTGGGTCAAGCCGTGTGGAGGCGCGGCCGCACGGCGGTTTACTCGGCAGGGTCATGCTAAGAGTGGCCGGATTCGCTCCGGTCACGTCTGATCCGGGGGAACAGTCATGCGTGATCCGGAACTGGTGTCATGCGCCCAGCGCGCGGCGGCCGAGCTCGAGCGCGCCTGGGGACACTGGCGGGCGGGCAGGGGACGGGGCACCGATGGCGGCGCGGAATCGGTCGCCAGCTACGTCGCCCACTCGCTCGACCATCCGTGGGGCCGCCCCCGCGTCGTCCTCGGCCTCGACGCCGAGGACGCGCGGGAGCTGGCCGCCCTGCTCGAGCGGCAGGAGGTCGGCGAGCACGCCTGGTGAGTGGCCACGCACCGCACTTGGCATAAAACGGGCTTGAGCTCCAGGCGTGACGTAAGTTGGACGCCATGCGTGCTCTACCAGCCACAGTCCTCGCCGTTTGCGGCCTGATCGCCTCCGCCTGCGGCGGCACCGGCTCCGGTGACGCCGCGGCAGGTCAGGCCGCCCCCGCGGCCGGGGCGGGGCAGGCTTCCACCGCCGCCTCACCCGCGCAGGCGAAGGACGCGCCGCCGGACGCCAAGCCTCTCGACGGCAAGGTCATCGTCATCGACCCGGGCCACAACGGCGGCAACTACCGCAACCCCAAGGCCATCAACCGCAAGGTCAACGTGCTGACCCAGTGGAAGGCCTGCGACACGACCGGCACCTCGACCAACAACGGCTACAGCGAGGCCGCCTTCACTTGGGACGTGTCCAAGCGCATGGTGAAGATCCTCGAAGGCCGCGGCGCCACCGTGAAGCTGACCAGGACCGGCAACAACGGCGTCGGCCCCTGCATCACCGAGCGGGCCGCCATCGGCAACAAGGCCGAGGCCGACGCCGCGATCTCGGTGCACGCCGACGGCTCGGCCGCGGCCAACCACGGCTTCCACGTCATCATGCCCAAGAAGATCAACGGGCCGGTCGACAAGGTCGTGGGCGCCTCCAGCAAGCTGGGCATCGCCGTGCGCGACGCCTTCGCCAAGGGCACGGGGCTGCCCTACTCCACCTACATCGGCGCCAAGGCGCTCGACTACCGCAACGACCTCGGCGGGCTCAACCTGTCCACGGTGCCGAAGATCTTCGTGGAGAGCGGCAACATGCGCAACGCCGCCGAGGCGGCCAAGTTCCAGGACCCGAAGTTCCGGCAGCGGATCGCGCTGGCGCTGGCGAACGGATTGCAGCACTATCTCAAAGCATGATTCCTCGCCCAGAGCTGCTCAGTGATCTGTCCGGTTCCTATGTGCTGACCTCGGGCGCGACGGTGTCCGGCGACTTTCCCGACACCGTACGCCTGGCGCTGCCCCGGCTCGACCCGCGCCCCGGAGACTCGGGCGAGATCGAGGTCCGGCGGGACCCCGCGCTGGGTGCGGAGGCCTACCGGCTGGTGACCGGGTCGCGGGGAGTGGAGATCACCGCCGGTGGGCGGGCCGGGGCGTTCTACGCGGCGCAGTCGTTGCACCAGTTGCTGCCGGACGCCTCCTACCGGTTCTCCGACGGCGCTTCGTGGCCCGTCCCGGGGGTGCGGGTGGAGGACGCGCCACGGTTCGCGTGGCGGGGGCTGCATCTTGACGTGGCACGGCACTTCTTCCCCAAGCGGGAGATCCTGCGCCTGATCGACCTGATGGCGGTGCACAAGCTCAACCGGCTGCACCTGCACCTGGTGGACGACCAGGGCTGGCGGGTGGAGAGCCGGGCCTATCCGCTGCTGCACGAGGTGTCCTCGCACCGGCCTCGCACGGCGACCAACTACTACCGCGAGCCCGACACCTACGACGACATCCCGCACGGCGGCTACTACACGCTCGACGACCTGGCCGAGATCGGCGCCTACGCGCGGTCCCGGTGCGTGACCGTCGTGCCCGAGATCGACGTGCCGGGGCACGCGTCGGCGATCCTGGCGGCCTACCCTGCGCTCGGGGCCACCGGGGAACCGCACGACGTGCTCGACCGGTGGGGCATCTCCCCCGCGATCCTGTCGCCGCTGCCGCGGACCGTGGAGTTCCTGACCACGATCTTCGACGAGCTGATCGGGGCGCTGGGCGAGACACCCTACGTGCACATCGGCGGCGACGAGGTCGTGCTCGACCGCTGGACGGAGTCGGCGGAGATCGTCGCCTACCGTGACTCGCTCGGGCTGGCCACGGCCAACGACCTGCAGGCGTGGTTCCTGCGGCGGCTGGCGGACGCGCTGGCCGAGCGGGGCGCGCGGGCCGTGGTGTGGGACGAGGCGTTCGTCAGCGGCGGGCTGCGCCAGGACACCATCGTCATGCCGTGGCGCGGCATGGGCGTGGGCTGGCGGGCGGCCGCGGCGGGGCACGACGTGGTGGCCACGCCGGTCTACCCGCTGTACTTCGACTACGCCGAGGCCGCCTCGCCGGACGAGCCGATGGCCATCGGCGACGCGATCACGGTCGAGGACGTGGCCGCGTTCCGGCCGGCGCCCGAGGACTGGACGGAGGAGGAGCGGGCCCGTGTCATCGGGGTGCAGGCGCAACTGTGGACCGAGCGCGTGCCCGACCCCCGTACGGTGGACTACCGCCTGTGGCCGCGGGCCTGTGCGCTGGCGGAGGTGGCCTGGTCGGGCTCGGCCTCGGCGGACTTCGGCGCGCGGCTGGCCGGGCACTACGGGCGGCTGGACGCCCTCGGCGTGGAGTATCGCCCGCCGGCGGGGCCGCACCCGTGGCAGCGGCGGCGCCCGCACCGGCCCAGCGGGGTGCGCGTGGTGGACGTGATGGCCCGGATCGACTCGATGACGCACGACGCGGAGTCGACCCGGCCCAGCATGTGAGCTAGGCGGGCCGCTCGTGGAGAATGCGCTGGAACAACCGGTGGTCCTGCCATTTGCCGTCGATCGCGAGGTAGCGCGGGGCGAGGCCGTAGGGCTCGAACCCGGCCTTGCGCAGGACGGTCTGGGAGGCCACGTTGTCGAGCAGCGTGCTCGCCGCGATCCGGTGCAGGCCGAGCTCCTGGTCGGCCATCCGGCACACCGCCCGCACCCCCTGGGTGGCCAGGCCGCGGCCGGTGTAGCCGGCGTCCAGCCAGTAGCCGAGGTCGGCGCTGAGGAACGGGCCGCGGACGATGGTGCTGAGCGTCATGCGGCCCACGACGCGCTCACCGTCGGCCAGCACCCAGGCCACCGCGCCGCCCCGGGCCTGCTGCTCGAGCAGGCTCTTGAGGCGCTCGGCCTGGCCGGCGTGCGTGAAGAACTCCGCCGGCCTGCTGGGCTCCCACCTGCGAAGGTGATCGCGGTTGCGGATGTAGGCGTCGACCAGGGCCTCCGTGTCACGCTCGGTCACCGGGCGGAGGACGACATCGCCCGCGAGCGTTACTGCTTCGATCACCGTCCCACCATAGGAGATGAAGGGGTGCGGTCTTCCCGGGGCCTCAGGATGTCCGGCCGATGGCCTCGGTGATCGACTTCATGCCGTGGCGGCGTACGCGGCGGGAGAGCTGCCGGTGGATGCGGGAGGCCCACAGGGGGCCGCCGTAGATCCAGCCCGTGTAGCCCTGGACCAGGGTGGCGCCGGCCAGGAGGCGCTCCCAGACGTCGTCCGCGTCCTCCACCCCGCCCGCCGACACCAGCGTGAGCCGGTCGCCGACCTTGGCGCGCAGGCGCCTGAGGACCTCCAGCGAGCGGGCCTTCAGCGGACGGCCCGACAGGCCGCCGGTCTCGCCCCCATGCCTGATCGTGGTGTTGGTGGCGATGATGCCGTCGAGGCCCAGCTCCACGGCCAGCTCGGCGACCGCGTCGACGTCCTCGTCGGCGAGGTCGGGCGCGATCTTGACCAGGAGCGGCGTGCGGCGGGGGGTGGCGTCGGCGACCTCCTTGACGGCGGTCAGCAGCGGGCGCAGCAGCGAGACCGCCTGGAGGTTGCGCAGGCCCGGCGTGTTGGGCGAGCTGACGTTGACCACCAGGTAGTCGGCCAGTGGGGCGAGTCTCCTGGCGGAGGCCACGTAGTCGGCCGTGGCCTCGGACTCGGGCACCACCTTGGTCTTGCCGATGTTCACCCCGACCACCACCGGGACGCCCCGGGTGCGGCGCAGCCTGCGGTCGGCGGCCACGGCGCCGGCGTTGTTGAAGCCCATCCGGTTGATCACCGCCCGCTCCGGGACGAGCCTGAACAGGCGCGGGCGCGGGTTGCCCGGCTGGGCGTGCGCGGTGATGGTGCCGACCTCGACGTGGCCGAAGCCCAGGGAGGCGACGGCCTCGGCGCACGCGGCGTCCTTGTCGAACCCGGCGGCCAGGCCGAGCGGCCCCGGGAAGTGGACACCGAACGCGCTCACGCGCAGGGCCGGGTCGTGCGGCGCGAACGCCTGGTGCAGCAGCCGCTTGAGCAGCGGCAGCCGCGCGAGGAGCGCGAGGGCGCTCACGGTGAGATGGTGCACGGCCTCGGCGTCGAAACGCCGCAAGACCTGCGAGAACACGAGGCGATACATCACGCGTCAGGCTACCAAGCCGGCCTCATAGGCGATGATCGCGGCCTGTACGCGGTTGCGTATGTCGAGCCGGGTGAGGATCGCGCTCACGTACGCCTTCACCGTGCCCTCCACGATGTGCAGCTCACGGGCGATCTCGGCGTTGGACATGCCCGCGCCGAGCAGGGCGAGCACCTCCCGCTCGCGTTCGGTGAGCGCCGCGATGCGGTCGCGGGCCAGCGCCCCCTTGGCCATCCGGCCGCCCGCGAGCTGGGTGATGACGCGCTGGGCGACCTTCGGCGACAGGTACGCCGCCCCGTCCGCCACCGCGTGGATCCCCGCGATGAGCTCGCGCGGGTCGCCCGACTTGAGCAGGAACCCGCTGGCCCCGACGTCGAGCGCCTTGGCGATGTAGTCGTCCTCCCCGAACGTGGTGAGCATCACCACGGCCGTGCCCGGCGCGGCCCTGCGGATCTCCGCCGCCGCGGCCAGCCCGTCGAGCCTGGGCATGCGGATGTCCAGGAGCGCGACGTCGGGGTGGTGGCTGATGGCCAGGTCCACGGCCTGCCGGCCGTCGCCGGCCTCGGCCACGACGTCCAGCGTGGGGTCGGAGGCGAGGATCGCGCGGACCCCGGCCCGGATCATGGCCTCGTCGTCGGCCAGGAGGATGCGGATCACACCTCTATAGTGGCCGACCTATATTGGCGGGCATGGCTCAGGTGAAGGTGTACGGCAGGAAAGACGTGTGGGCCGGGCGGCAGCGGGAGGTCTCCGACCTGATCCAGTCGTGTCTGGTGAGCGCCTGGGGGGTGCCGCAGGACAAGCGGTTCCACCGGTTCCTGCTGCTGGACGCCGACGACTTCGTGTGCCCGGCGCGGAGCGAGCGCTATCTGATCATCGAGGTGGTCTGCTTCACGGGTCGCAGCGACGACGCCAAGCGGGCGTTGATCCGGGAGATCTACGACAAGTCGGGCTACGACGCCGCCGACGTGGAGATCACGATCATCGAGATGCCCAAGGTCAACTGGGGAATTCGCGGGGTTCCCGCAGATGAGCTGACTCTGTCGTACAAGGTGGAGGTCTGACGTCGGGAGTCATGACGGCCGGACGGTATGGTCCGACTCATGAGCACTCACTATGACGTCGTCGTTCTCGGCGCGGGTCCGGGAGGATACACGGCCGCGGTCCGCGCCGCCCAGCTCGGACTGCGCACCGCGGTCGTCGAGGAGAAGTACTGGGGTGGCGTCTGCCTCAATGTGGGCTGTATCCCGTCCAAGGCGCTGCTGCGCAACGCCGAGCTGGCTCACATCTTCCACAACGAGGCCAAGACCTTCGGCATCAGCGGTGAGGTCACCTTCGACTACGGGGCGGCCTTCCAGCGCAGCCGCAAGGTGGCCGACGGGCGGGTCAAGGGCGTTCACTACCTGATGAAGAAGAACGCCATCACGGAATATGACGGCCGCGGCACCTTCCTGGACGCCAACACGATCCAGGTGAACGGCGAGACGATCACCTTCTCCAACTGCATCATCGCCGCGGGGGCCTCGACCAGGCTGATCCCGGGCACGCGGTTGTCGGAGCGGGTGGTGACGTACGAGGAGCAGATCCTCACCGAGGAGCTGCCGGGCAGCATCGTCATCGCGGGCGCCGGCGCGATCGGCGTGGAGTTCGCGTACGTGCTGCACAACTACGGCGTCAAGGTGACGATCGTCGAGTTCCTCGACCGGGTCGTGCCGCTGGAGGACGAGGAGGTGTCGGCCGAGCTGGCCAAGCGTTACAAGCGGCTCGGCATCGAGGTGCTGACCTCGACCCGCGTGGACGGCATCGAGGACACCGGCTCCTCCGTCAAGGTCACCGTCACGCGCGACGGCCAGACGCGGGTGCTGGAGGCGGACAAGGTCATGCAGGCCATCGGGTTCCAGCCGCGTGTCGACGGCTACGGGCTGGAGAAGACCGGCGTGGCGCTGACCGAGCGGGGCGCGATCGAGGTCGACGGGCGGTGCCGGACGAACGTGCCGCACATCTATGCCATCGGCGACGTCACGGCCAAGCTGATGCTGGCGCACGCCGCGGAGTCCATGGGCATCATCGCCGCCGAGACGATCGGCGACGCGGAGACCATGGAGCTCGACTACGTGATGATCCCGCGGGCGACCTACTGCCAGCCGCAGGTGGCGAGCTTCGGCTACACCGAGGCGCAGGCGCGTGAGCTGGGCTTTGACGTGAAGGTGGCGAAGTTCCCGTTCACGGCCAACGGCAAGGCGCACGGCCTGGGCGACACGGCCGGCTTCGTCAAGATCATCAGTGACAACACGCACGGCGAGCTGCTCGGCGCGCACCTGATCGGTCCCGAGGTGACCGAGCTGCTGCCCGAGCTGACCCTGGCCCAGCAGTGGGACCTGACCGTCCACGAGGTCGCGCGCAACGTCCACGCGCACCCGACGCTCGGGGAAGCGGTCAAGGAGGCCGTCCACGGCCTCGCCGGACACATGATCAACATGTAGTTTCCCCCGGTGTGATCGGTACGGCGGGTCCGTACCGATCACGGCTGTTCCGCGGTTGCCTGTCATCCGGCTGGGCGTGCTTCGCCGCCGGACGTGGCGGTCCGGGCTGACATGGGGTCCCCGGCGAGGCGTGTCGCGGACGAGCTCGTGGAGATCTTCGACCGGGCGACGCGGCCGGGGTTGTCGTAGGCGGTTGCTAGCCTCCCCGGCATGCTCGAGATGGGTGACGTCGTGGTCATGCCACTGCCCCTGGGAGGTCACGGCGCGTGCCAGGTGACCGGCGTGCGTGACGGCCTGGTGATGGTGTGCGCGCTCGACTGGCGCTCCGACTCACCGCCCGTGCTCGGCGACCTGCGTGACGCCGGCCCGCTGAGCGTCGATCACCATAGCTGGGAGGGCGGGCCGAAGCCCACGTGGGTGAGCGCCGACGTGCCCCTTCCCGCCGGCTTCGTGGTCCTGGGGTCGCTACCGCTGCACGCGGCCATGCCCCGCGAGTGCGACTCCTACGGCCCGTGGGAGGGCGAGGCGCTCCAGGTCGAGCTGCAGCGGCACTGGGACCTGCGGCTGCCCGCCGCGGCCAAGGCCGCCTACAAGGCCGCCTCCGCCCGGCAGGTCGAGGTGGATCTGGGCGGTCCGCCGCTGCGCAGGCCCGGCCAGGTGTCGCGGCTGGATCTCCGTGAGCATCGCGACGAGGTCCGGTGGGCGGGGCTCGACGCGTTGCCGCAGGTCACCACGTTGAGCTGGGCGGGGGCCGAGCGGGGGCTCGTGCGGGCGCTGGAGGGCAGGCCCATGATCACCGCGTTGACCTGGGAGGATCCGCCTGACGAGGTCGATGTGAGCCGGACCGGTCTGCGGGGCCTGGTCTTTCCCGGGCGGGCGCCGCGACGGCTCGCGCTGCCGGCGGAGCTCATGTCGTTACGGCTCGGGGGTGCGGCGCCGGAGGTCGTGACGGCGGCCTCGGCCGGGCGCTGGATCACCCTGGCCCTGGTGGGCGGCGTGGCTGCGCCCGACGGGTTGCGCGGGGTGCGCGACCTGGAGCTCGACGTGACGGGCGAGGCGGTGGTGCCGGCCGCGGCCGGGCTGGAGTCGCTGCGGGTGCGGTGGGCGGGGTCCTACGGCGCCCTGGCGGGGCTCGACGGGTTCGACCGGCTGCACACCCTGGAGCTGAGCGACGCCTACGGGGTCGAGGCCGCGATGTTGCCCGCTCCCGGAGGGCCGCTGCGGCGGCTCGGCATCAGTTGCCTGCGGAGCAGCCAGGTCAGGGCGATCAAGCAGCGCTACCGGGGCAGTGAGGTGGCGGTCCGGATCAGCGGGGCCAAGTCGGACAAATGGCTGGCGGTCAACATCGACAATCCGCTGCGCGACTGGGTCGACGATCACAAGCGCGGGGGCGCGGCGGCGTGCCGGGCCTACGCGGCGGCGGAGCGGGCGATCGAGGGGCTGGGGGTCGACGATCATCCGGCCGCCGTGGCCGACGCGCGGGGGATCCTGCGGGAGTTCGTCGAGAGGCTCAACACGATCGAGGAGCGGCACGGGATGATCGACACCGTGCTGCGGGAGGAGGCGTTCGACGCCTTCATGGGGCTGGCGAGGCGGGCGGGCGTCCCGCACGCGGAGGCCGGGGCGTGGTTCGACGGGTGGCACGACTTCTGACGGCGTCACGGGCCCGGCCCTTCCTGACGCCTTCTACAGGCTCAGCGTCTGGCCGGCGGTGATCGCCTCGCGTAGGCTCCTCGTCAGGGTGTCGGCCTGGTCGGCCAGGTCGCGCAGGCCCGCCGTGTCGCCCGTCTGGGCCAGCAGGTCGCGATACTTGTCGTTGCTCTTCTGCAGTTCGCTCGCCCGCAGGGCCGAGTCGGCCTCCCGTACGCGGGCGGCGTACGTCTCCAGGTCCCAGACGCGTTCGGTGACCGCCGCCACCGAGCGGTTCAGGGCCTCCCGCTGGGGTTCGAGCACGGCGGTGAGCTCGGGGGTCATCAGCTCGGTCATCGCCTCGGCCTGCTCGGCGCGCAGGGTGGCCTGGATGCGTACGAGGCGGGCGACCTCCCATAAGCGCTCCGGCAGCACGATGTCGTTGGCGATGCCGTCTAGGAGACCCAGGTGGTGCACGCGGGAGGCGGTGACCTCGTCGATCGCCTTCCTGGCCCGGGTCACCAGTTCGAGGGCGGGGGCGTCCAGTTCCACGGGGATGACGTAGTGGTCGCCGTACTGACCGGCCAGGCGCTGGCCCATGCTGGGCCGGGCGACGCCGATGAAGATCAGCGCGGTGAGGAAGACCATCAGGGCCGCGAACCCGGTGGATTCGTGGCCGGTCTGGACGGCCGCGAGGCTCAGCGCGGCTCCTCCCGCCGCCGCCGTGGCGGCGCCCAGCGCGAACAGGCGGCGCGCCCAGCGCGGCGGGGCCGGCTCCGGGCGGCCGAGCAGGAGTGTGGACGCGCCGATGAGGCGCCACCTGTCCCGTTCGGGAATGCCGGGATCCACGATCGGCTCGTCAATCCAGTTCACCACCACTGACCCTCGCTCTCAGGCCGTCATACGGAATGTGCGGCAATCGACCTGCCGGTCCTCCTTGACGCATTTGTCGCCGTCATGGCACCACTCTCATCGCACCGCCGGTGGAACGCCAGGGCATTTTCGAGCACACCCTGCGGGGCCGTACCGATCCACCAGGCCGGTGTGCGAATGTCGTGAAGATGTCGTGCAGCTATCCTTTCGGCCGTGTCCGCACTTCCTGAGCTCTATGTGGCCGTAGACGTCGAGGCCGACGGGCCGATCCCGGGCCCGTACAGCATGATCTCCCTGGGCATGGCCGTCGCGGGGCGGCCGGACCTGACGTTCTACACGGAGCTGCGACCGATCTCCGACGACTTCGTGCCCGAGGCGCTGGCCGTCTCCGGCCTCGACCGCGACCGGCTGCTGCGCGAGGCGCCGCACCCGAAGGCGGCTATGGCGGCGGCCGCCCGCTGGGTGAACGGCCTGCGGCGGATCGGCCGGCCCGTGTTCCTGGCCGCGCCGGCGGTGTGGGACGGCATGTTCGTGCACTGGTACTTCGTCCGGTACACCGGCAGGAACCCGTTCGGGACCACCGGCTCCGGGGTCGACCTGCGCAGCTACTGGATGGGCTCGACCGGCTGCGAGTGGGGCGAGACGCACAAGCGGGCGATCAAGCGGCGGCTGGGCCTCGACGGACTGCCGCACACGCATCACGCGGGTGAGGACGCCGCCGAGCTGGCCGAGATCTTCGACGGGGTCCTGCGGCGGGAGATCACCTGACTTCTCACGAGATCTTCAGACTTCGCTGAGGTTCCTCCAAGGATTCCCGGAGAGTTTGAAGGCGACGAAGAGACCCTCGCATCGGACGGTGGTCCCCCGAATGACCTCAACTCCCCCTCGCACCACTGACCGGCCCACCCATCGGCGCGCCCCGGCGGGCACCACGGCCCTGCGCCTGGGGCTCCTGGCGCTCGTCGCCATCGGCATCGGCGGCGCGGCTCTCGAGCTCGCCTTCGAACGCCACTGGCAGAGCTTCACCCAGCTCATCCCCTGGTTCGCCCTGGCGCTCCTGGTGGCCGCGCTCGCGCTGCTCGCCCTGCGCGACTCTCCCCGGGTGGTGACCGTGGTCCGCGTGCTGGCCGGCGCCGTGCTGCTCGCCTCGGCGTACGGCGTGTTCATGCACGTGTCCGTGAACCACGGCATGGGCGGGATGGACTCCTCCTGGGACTCGCTCACGCCGCTCACCCAATGGTGGTACGCGCTCACGAAGTCGGTCGGCAACGCCCCGCCCCTCGCCCCCGGCATGCTGGCCCAGAGCTCGCTGCTCCTACTGCTGGCCAGCCTGATCTCCAAGACCAAACCGGCGTCCTGACCGCCCTTCTTTACCCGGCCGCCGGTATCCGGCCGCACGCGCCGTCCCTCTGTTCAGGCGACTGATCCCGCAAGCTACGCCGGCGAGGGAGTGCGTGAGGGATGGGCAAGAGGATGCATTGCGCCGTATGCCCGGGCCGCTGGTCCGGGGCCGACGCCTGTGCCGAGTGTCCCCTGATGGATCTCGACGTCGAGGCGAACGCCCCACCGGCGGCGCCGGGCGGTTCACGCCGCCACCCGCGCGCCGTGGACATCGGCAAGGCCGACACCGAGGTGACCCGGCGGCTGTGCTGCGCCGCGCAGTCCGACCTGATGTTCGCCCAGCGCCTGTTCGACCACGTCATCCGTCAACCGAGGCTGGGCGTCTCGGTCTCCCCCGGCGTCGACCTCCCGGCCGTGCTGAAGCACGCCTGCGCGGGCCGGCGGCGCAGGGCGGTGCGCGACTGCCTGCTCACGGCCGCGGAGCTGCTCGCGCTGGCCGCCGTGCTGGTCTCGATCATGCTCGCCGTCCTCACGCTCTCCTTCGACCCGCTCCGCCTCGTGCCGTGGGCGCTGGGCCTGCTGCTGGTCGGCACGACGCTGGTGAAGTCGCTGTCCGAGCTGGCCTACAACCGGGTGATCACCAGAACGCTCCACCCCGACCGGTTCGACCCGCGCGCCGCCCCCGCGCCGGTGAAGCGGCTGCTGCGGGCGCGCATCGACGAGATCGCGGCCCTGGCGCGCGGCAACGTCTCGATCTACAGCGGGTTCAAGCCGTTCAGCGGCTACGGGAAGGTGATCGGCGGCTGGTCCTTCGCCATCGACGTGGACAAGCCCCGCCACGAGGGCGGCACGACGCTGCCGTTCGAGGTCCACGACATCCGCAGTCACGTGACCGCCCAGGTCGAGGCGCTCGAATGGATCGGGCTCGAGGTCGAGGACCGGGTCTTCGTCAGCGGCCGTGACGTGCACGGGGACCACGACTTCGTGGACGCGGCCGGCCGGCCCCGGGCCGAGGTGGACGGCGCGCGGTTCGACCGGCTGCTCGGGGAGCGGGACGGCAGGGCGCGGCCGTACACGGTGATCCGGCTGGTGGGCTGGGACGGCGAGCTGGCGCTGACCATCTTCCTGCGCTTCGTGATCGTGAAGCGGAACCTGTTCATCGAGGCGAGCCACTCCATCCTCACGCCGCTGCAGGAGAAGTTCGACGTCTACGACAAGATCCGGCCCATCTCGTCACCGTGGGACTTCGTGCGGCTGGCCGCGCGCGGGGTGGGCATGTTCGGGGACGTCATGTCGGCGTTCTCGCACCGGGCCGAGCACGCCTGCGATCGCCGGGCGCTGGGCGAGGCGCCGGTCATGCCGTACCGGCGGAACTTCGACCACGGCGCGTCCTACAGCGTGCGTGAGGCGGCCAGTGACAAGCGCTATCACCGCTACTTCCAGAAACTGGACAGCGAGATGTACACAAAGGTCGTCGAGCAGCGTATCTTCGACGCCCTGGTGCAGTTCCTGGACGGCCACGAAGTGGACACCGGGGAGTTGATCAAACGGCAGACGACGATACTCAACCACGGAGTGCTCGTGACCGGCGGCGGCTCCATCCAGGCGCAGAGCGTCGCGGCCGGCAGTGGCGCGCAGGCCAGCAGCTTCCAGTACGCGCCTGGCGGAGACGGCAGAAGGTGAGCCGCTGTGGGTGACAACTACGGCATACACGTCAGTGGTGGACAGGTGACGGGCTCCTCCATCGCGGCCGGGCCTGGCGCGCGGGCGATCTCGTACGGGTCCGCGCCCGAGCCCGAGCCCCTCAAGCCGAGCCCCGACAAGGAGCGCAACGTCTTCGTCATCCACGGCCGCGACGAGCAGGCGCGCCTGGCCGTCTTCGACCTGCTGCGCCGGATGGGCCTGGTCCCGCTCGAATGGGAGACGCTCGTGCGCGAGACCGCGAGCGCCAGCCCGCACCTGCTGGACGTGGTCGGCCAGGCGCTGACCATGGCGCAGGCGGTCGTGGTGCTCATGACGCCCGACGACGTCGTCCAGCTCCACCCCGGGCTCGCCGGGGACGACGAGGAGGACGGCGGGGTGGGCTGTCAGGCGCGGCCCAACGTGCTGTTCGAGGCCGGGATGGCGTTCGGGGTGAGCCCCAGGCGGACGCTGCTGGTGCGGCTCGGGCGTATGCGGCCGGTCTCCGACATCGCCGGACTGAACTACGTCCAGCTCGACGGCGCCCCCGGCAGCGTGCAGAAGCTGCGGCTGCGACTCGAGAACGCGGGGTGCAAGCCGCTGGGGACGGGCGTCGACTACTTCGATCCCGCCCTGCTGCGCGACCTCGCGGCCTACACGCGCCGGCCTCCGCGTTAGGCGGCCGGCGATGCGCCTTGCGCAGGGGCTGAGGCTGGTCGTCCGTACGTCGCGCGGCCGGATCCTGCTGGCGACGCAGTTCTTCATCGCCTTCGGGATCGTCTCGGCCGCCGTCCAGTTCGTCGGCCAGGTGTTCGGCGCGCGCTTCGCGAACCCGGCGGGGGTCACCGCGATCTCGCTGGCCGCGTGCCTGGCCTGGGGCCTGCTGCGCGCCTTCCCGCGCGGCCGGATCTCCCGCGACCTCGTCCATCCCGACGTGACGATCACGATCAGGGTCGGCGACCTGCTGAACCAGGACGCGGACCTGGTGATCGGCTTCACCGACACGTTCGACACCGACATCGGCGACAACGCGGTCATCAACCGGGGCAGCCTGCAGGGCCAGTTGCTGGGCCGCATGTACGACGGCGACCTCGCGCGGCTGGACGAGGAGCTGGAGCAGGCCATGGCGGCGGTCGTGCCGATCTCCGTGGAGACGAGGGCGGACAAACCCAAGGGCAAGCTGAAGCGCTATCCCCTGGGCACCGTCGCGACCATCGGGTCACCGTTCCGGCGGATCTACTGCGTGGCCTACAGCCGGATGGGCAACGACCTGACCGCGCGGTCGTCGATCGACGACCTGTGGCTGAGCCTGGGGCATCTCTGGGCGGCCATCGCGCGAAAGGGCCAGCTCAACCGGGTGGCGGTGCCCATCATGGGGGCCGAGCTGGCTCGGGTGCACGCCCTCGACCGCGAGAACCTGCTCAAGATGACCATCCTGTCGTTCGTCGCCCAGTCCAGGACGTGTCCCATCTGCCGGGAGCTCGTCGTCGTCATCCGGCGGGCGGACGTCGAGAAGGTGGACCTGCTGGAGATGAAGGCTTTTCTTGCCGCTTTATGAACGATTCGGAACCTTTCCCGTACTTTTCACGTCACATCGAGGCAAAGCACTGGGACGAATGAGGCTGGTGAGGTTCGAGTGGCGTTACAGCGCACGTTCATCGCGACGGTCGTGATGGTGGCCACCGTGTTCGGCGCGGAGGGCGCGTCGGCGGGGGTCGCGCCCCGGGCGGTCCAGGCGCCCGTGGCCCAGGCCACCGCGCCGACGGCGGCTCCCGCGGCCGCCACCACGAAGCAGAGCACCACGGAGACCACCGCCGAGCCCGTGTGCGCCCGCCTGAAGGGCGCGGAGGCGTGCGTGGGGCCCGACGGGAGCAACCGGCCGGGCGTCACGATCGAGGACACGGCCGACGACAAGATGCATCCCGCGGTCGAGTACTACCTGAACGGCTACCTCGGCACCAAGTACGTCATCCACAACCTCGCCAGGAACGGCGAGGTGCGCGGCAGCCGCGAGATCGGCCGGACCGTGACCTTCCGCGCGGCCCTGTACCGGGGCGGCCACCGGGTCAAGTACGGCCGCTGGAAGACCGTGCGCAACATCGCCAAATACCCCGTCAAGCGCGAGACCCGCGTCAGCCCCGCCGCCGCCCAGGACAGGTCGAGGGTGTGCACCTCGACGAAGGGCGCCGCGACCACCTGCTTCACCGAGCGCGCGACCGTCGTCTTCGCCTGCGACACCAAGGCCGACCAGTACCAGGCCCGCGCCGAGTACTTCGTGGGCGGCGACCCGACCGCGCGCTTCGAGATCCACCAGCTCGCCGGCCTGAACACCTGCGGCAAGGCCGAACACGGCGACCTGTCGGTCAGCATGTACCGCGCCTCGGTGTTCGACCACGGGCGCCGCAAGGGCAGCCGGCTCTACAAGTACAACTGACCCCCGCCTCCGGCTAGCGCCGGGTGAAGGGGGCGATGGTCTCGCGTATGGCCTCGGCGCACTCAGCGGCGTTGTCGTCGTGGGCGATGCTGCTCAGCAGCTCGCGCAGGTGGAACAGCCGCATGCGCTCCTGCCAGCCGCCGGGCAGGGGCGCGGTGGCCGCGTACGCCTCGAAGAAGCGGTCTGCGGCGGGCGGGCGGGGTGAGCACCAGAGCATGCTGAGGTCGGCCTCGGCCCAGCTGTAGGAGACGGCCGGGTCGATCAGCGCCGGGCCGCCCGCGCTCGTGGCGAGGATGTTCTCGCGCCACAGGTCGCCGTGCGTGAGCACCGGCGGGCCGGGCGGCAGCAGCTCGGGCAGCGCCGCGCAGAGGCGTTCGAGCGCCCGCCGCTCCCGTGCGTCGAAGGCCGCCGCCACCAGCGGCTCGGGCAGCCAGCGCAGGATGCGGCGGGCGGCGAAGAAGGCGTGCCCGTCCGTGTCCCAGGTGTTGTCCTGGCGCAGCCGTCCCAGCCAGCCGTCCCGGTGCCAGCCGAACCGCTCGCCTTCCGTGGCGGTGTGCAGGACGGCCACGGTACGGCCCAGCTCCTCCCAGAACCGCTCGTCCTCCTCCCGGCGGGGCGGCAACGGCTCGAGCACGAGCAGGTCAGGCGTCACCGCGAGCACCTCGGGCGTGGGCACGCCGCCCAGCTCGCGCAGCACGCGCAGCCCTTCCGCCTCGACCTCGAAGAGGTCGGAGCCGGCCGTCCGCAACGTCTTGGCGAACACCTGGGAGCCGTCGCGCAGGGTCGCCAGACCGGCCACGGCCACCACGCCCCCGGGCGCCGCGCGTACGTGCTCCGTCTCGAATCCGGCTCGGCGCAGCCGGGCCACCAGCAGGTCCATGGGTCAGGGCCGCCGGTAGACCAGCAGGTAACGCCAGAAGAGCAGCCTGCGCAGGCTGGCGCCGGGCAGCAGCACCGCCGCTTCCCGCCTGATCTCCGTCAGCGACAGCTCCGGCCGCTTCACCGGGGCGGGGCTGGCCGTGCCCCTGCCCGCCTTCGCGAGCCGGGCCGCCGCGTTCACCGGGACGGCGGCCAGGGCCCAGGCGTAATCCGTGGCCGTGCTCTCCAGGTAGCAGCCGAGGATGGCCAGGACGCCGCCGGGGGCCAGCGCGTCCCGCAGCGTGGCGACGGTGCCGAACGGCATGTGGTGGATGCTCGCCAGGCACGAGATGTAGGCGTAGTGGTCGTGGGGCAGCTCCATCCGCGTGACGTCGGCGTGGTGGTAACGCACGCCGGGAGCCGGGGTCGCGGCCTCGATCACCTCCGAGGCCGGGTCGACCGCGTCGACCTCCAGCCCGCGCTCCGCGAGCCGCCGCGCGAACCGCCCGGTGCCGCACCCGACGTCGAGCGCCTTCCCGCCGCCGCTGGGCGCCAGCCTCAGGAGCCGGCGGTGGTAGTGGTCGTTGTGATCGAAAGCCATCGACGCGCCTCCCAGGGGTACATGATCAATCTTCAGCATCCCGCAGCAGCATCGCGGCCTGCACCCGGTTCGCGCAGCCGAGCTTGGCCAGGACCCGGCTCACGTACGTCTTGACCGTGGCCTCGCTCATGTGGACCCGGCCGCCCACCTCGGCGTTGGACAGCCCTTCGGCCACGTGGGTGAGCACCTCGCGCTCGCGGGGCGTCAGGACGGACAGCCGCCGCTCCGCCTCGCGGGCCCGGTCGCCGCCGCCGAAGGAGACCATGCCGAGCACGTGGCGGGTCACGGCCGGGGAGAGGTACGCCTGGCCGGCGTGTGCGGCGCGGACGGCGCGGATGAGCTCCGCAGGCTCACAACTTTTCACGACAAATCCAGAAACGCCCTGCTGAACGGCCCTCCGTACGTTCTCCTCGTCCCCGAACGCCGTCAGCAGCACCACCCGCGGCCCCCGCAGCTCGGCCGCCGCCGCCAGGCCGTCCAGCACCGGCATCGAGATGTCGAGCAGCGCCACGTCCACGCGATGTCGGCGGGCCGCCTCCACGGCCTCGCGCCCGTTCGTCACGCCGGCCACCACCTCGATGTCCCCGGCCGACTCCAGCACGGTCCTGATGCCCGCGGTGATGAGCGGCTCGTCGTCGGCGATCAGCACTCTGATCAAGCGGCCGCCCCCAGCCGGACCGGCACCATCGCGACCAGCCGGAACTCGTGCGGCCCCGCGTGCACCCGCAGCAGCCCGCCGTCCTCGCGCACCCGCTCGGCCAGCCCCTCCAGTCCGTGCCCGCCCGCGCCCGCCGCCCGTTCGCCGGGCGTGGCCACGGTGACCAGGAGCACGTCGGGCTGCCAGTCGAGCGACACGCGCACGGGCGCGCCGGGCGCGTGCTTGGCCGCGTTCGTCAGCCCTTCCTGAACGACCCGGTACGCCGACTCCCCCGCCAGCGGCACGGCCTGCCCGGACCGTTCGAGCGTGACGTCACCGCCCGCCGCGCGGAACCGCTCGACGAGCCCGTCGACCTCGTCGAGGCCGGGCGAGCCGGTGTCCCGCAGCGCTCCCACCACGTCGTGCAGCTCGGCGGCGGCGGCCCGCGCCGCGCCCGCCAGCCCGCGCACGGCCTGCCGCTGGTCGGGCGGCAGCGGCCCCACCTCCAGGGCCGCCGCCTGCACCGACACCAGGCTGAGCAGATGGCCGAGCGAGTCGTGCATGTCACGCGCGATCCGCAGCCGCTCCCTGGTGGCCGTCAGCTCCCGCTGCTGGGCGAGGTAACGCCCGGCCATCACGGGCAGCACCGTCAGCACCGCCGCGCGGGCCAGCACCCCCGACGGCTCGTCCGCGAGCGACGACCGCTCCGCCGCCATCAGCAGGACGCTCATGTACGCCAGCACCGCGCCGCCCGTCGCCACCACGTGCCCGCGCGCGGTGATGCGCTGCCCGGCCTGGTAGCCGGTGCACACCAGCAGCGCGTAGGACCCGCCGCTGAACACCGCCATGGTCAGGGCGGCCAGGAACGCCACGAAGGGCAGGCGGCGGGAGACCGTCATGGCGAGCGCCGTCAGCACCGCGTACGCGGCCGGCGTCCAGCCCGCCGTCCCGTCCAGCCACAACAGCACCGCATCGGCGATCATCACCGCCACGACCCGCGTCATGCGCCACACCCTACTCATCGGTTTCGAGAACGACTTTCGACAACAGCGGCGACGACTTCCGGCGGCAGAGCGGCCCGGCCCCGCCTTCGTAGCGTTCGTCCCGTGATCAGAACTCTGCTGGCCCTCACCATGCTCACCTCGCCCGCCCAGGCCCCGGAGGAACTCTCGTGGAGCGCCTGTCCCGGGGACACCGCGTCCGAGCTGCGATGCGCGGACCTTCCCGTGGCCGTGGCGCCGGGCGGCACCCGGAAGATCAACCTCAAGGTGGCCCGCCTGCCCGCCACGGGCACCAAGCGCGGCACCGTGATGATCAACTTCGGCGGCCCCCAAGGTGACCAGATCGCCATCATGCGGACCCGGGTGCAGATCTTCGCCAAGATCCGGGAGTCGATGGACGTCGTGACCTGGGATCCGCGTGGCTACCCCGGGCTCACCACGCCGGCGCTGCGCTGCGACTGGGGCTTCGTCCGCACGCCGGATCTCCCGAAGGACCAGGCCGCCTTCGACCGCCTCGTGGCCGGCAACCGGGCCAGGGCCGACAAATGCCGCAGCACGGATCCGGTGCTGTTCGACCACATGAGCTCCGCCGACGACGCCCGCGACGCCGACGCCATCCGCAGGGCGCTCGGCGAGGAGCGGATGAACTTCATCGGCACCTCGTACGGGGGCTCGATCGCGCAGGCGTACGCCCGGCAGTTCCCCCAGCGGGTACGCACCCTGTACATCGACGGCACGGGCAACCACGCCGCCCGGAACTGGCAGCGCGAGCTCGACGCCATCGCCCGCGACTACGAGGGCCAGATGGGCCGCTTCTTCACCTGGGCCGGCAAGAAGGACAAGGGGATGGAGCGGCGCTGGCGGGCCCTGGTGGCCGCGGCGGACAAGCAGCCGATCCCGGCCCCGAAGGTCAACGCCGCCTACGACGGCGCGCAGCTCAGGATGCTCGCGTTCCAGCAGGTCAAGCGGGGCCCCGAGAAGTGGGAGGAGGTGGTGGCGAACATCGCGGCCGCCGAGCGCGGGGACGCCTCGGGCTTCGCCGTCTCGGAGAAGTACCCGTATCCGGGGATCCCGGGCGGCGGCGTGAAGGAATGCCTCGACTTCCCCAGGGCCACCGGCCTGCGGGAGGTGACCCGGTCGATCGAGCGCCTGGACACGATCGCGCCCAGCACCGGCGCCGCGTTCCCGCTCGCCTGGCACGCCCCGCTCTCCTGCGCCGGCTGGCCGGCCCCGGTCTCCAATCCGCCGTCGCCGCTGCCCCGCAAGCTGCCGCCGATGCTCGGAGCCGGCACGTGGCTGGACTTCGCGCCCACCGCCCGCGTACTCCGGCAGGTGCCGGGCAGCAGGTCCATCACGTTCGACGGCCCCGGCCACAACCTGTTCGCCGCCATGGCCAACCCGTGCGTGATCGACCACGTCAGCCGGTACGTCACGACCGGCGCGCTCCCGCCCCGCGGCGCCACGTGCGCCTAACGCAGCCGCTCCGGCAGGTCGAACACCGACCTCAGCCGCCGTGCCTCCGGAACCGGGGCACGGCGGTGCGGGTCGATGAGATAGGCCGCCATGCCGCAGCGCTCGGGCCCCTCGAAGTCGGGCCCGTAGGTGTCGCCCACGAACACGGCGGCGGACGCCTCGATGCCGAGCTCGCCGAGCGCCTTCGCGTAGATCTTCGGGTGCGGTTTGCGCCAGCCCACCTCGACCGAGGTGACGACGGCGTCGAACGCGCTCAGCAGCCCCATGGCCGCCAGGTGGCCGGGGACGAGCGCGGGCAGGTGAGTGTTGGTCACGACGGCGAGCCGGTGGCCGGCCGACAGCTCCTCGACGAGCCCGGCCAGCCCGGGCAGGTAGTGGACGCCGGTGTTCCACTCCCCCACGTACGCGGTGACGAACTCCTCGACCTCGGCCGGCCCCGGCTCACGCGGCAGGATCTCGCGCAGGAGCGCCGTGCCGGCCTCGGCCATCGAGAACTCGTGATCGTCCACGTCGCTCAGCCGGTCGAGCTCGGCCGAAACCCGCGACCAGGTCTCGAGGAACCCCTCGTAGGACAGGGTGGCGCCGAAGCGCCGCAGCAAGGCGTACGACGCGTCGTAGCCCTGCTCCGTGCGGCTGGGCGAGTAGTCGACGAGCGTGCCGAAGAAGTCGAAGAGGATGTGGGTGCGACGCATGAGCACATCCTGCATCCCTCTTCACGGCCCTCGCGACGCTGTCATGTTCATGACATGTCGCTCATTGGTCAGGCCAAAAGGGTGCCTGCGGGCGGGGCCGATCCCTCATCCTCATGAACGAGTAAAGCACCTAGTCAAAGTAGGTTCGTTCATGCGATGGATCACCCGCTTCGGCGCCGCCGGTCTGGGGCTGGCGTTGCTGGCCGTACCGGTGCCGGCGCACGCCGCGCCCGGCCCGGTCGCCCCCGGCACCCTGCGCCACGTCACGCTGATCACCGGTGACGTGGTGACGGTGCGGGAGTTATCCGGCGGAAAGCGCACGGCGACCGTACAGCCCGGCGAAGGCCGGGAGGACATCAGGTTCTTCACGCGCGAGGAGAACGGCGACCTGGTGATCACCCCCGCCGACATGGTGCCGTACCTGTCGCGTGGGCTCATGGACGAGCGGCTGTTCTCGGTCGGCGACCTCATCGAGCAGGGGTACGACGACGAGAGCACCGGCACACTGCCGCTCCTCCTGTCCTACAAGGAGAGCGACAACAAGGCGATCACGCTGCGCAGCGTGAAGGCGCGTGCCCTGCGGGCGGACAAGGACGAGCTGCCCGTCCTGTGGAGCACCGCGAACGAGCCGCGCCTGCGCGACGGCCTGGCCAAGATCTGGCTCGACGGCCGGGTCACCGCGTCGCTGGAGCACAGCGTCCCGCAGGTGGGCGCGCCGCAGGCGTGGCAGGACGGGTACGACGGCAAGGGCGTCAAGGTGGCCGTCCTCGACACCGGCGTCGACGAGACCCATCCCGACGTCGCCACCAAGGTCACCGAGGCCCGCAACTTCACCGACGACCCCTCGGCCAAGGACGGGCACGGCCACGGCACCCACGTCGCCGCCACCGTGGCGGGCGTCGGCGCGGCCTCGGACGGGCTGCGCAAGGGCGTCGCCCCCGGCGCCGAGCTGGTGATCGGCAAGGTCCTGGACGCTTCAGGAAGCGGCACGGAGTCCCAGGTGCTCGCGGGCATGGAGTGGGCGGCCAGGGAGAGCGGCGCCGACGTCGTCAACATGAGCCTCGGCGGCGGCCCCACCGACGGCACCGACCCGCTCAGCGCCGCCGTGGACGCGCTGACGGCGGAGACCGGCGCCCTGTTCGTCATCGCGGCCGGCAACGAGGGCGGCGCGTACACGGTCGGCTCACCGGGCGCCGCCACCTCCGCGCTGACCGTCGGCGCCGTGGACGCCGGCGACGCGCTCGCGTCCTTCTCCAGCCGCGGCCCGCGCCTGGACGAGGCGCTCAAGCCGGACATCACCGCGCCGGGCGTGAACATCACGGCCGCCAGGGCCGCGGGCACCGGCCTGGGCACGCCCGTCGACGACCGGCACACCCGGCTCTCCGGCACCTCCATGGCCACGCCGCACGT
Organism: Nonomuraea sp. NPDC050643; assembly: GCF_040654715.1. Taxonomy (NCBI): domain Bacteria; kingdom Bacillati; phylum Actinomycetota; class Actinomycetes; order Streptosporangiales; family Streptosporangiaceae; genus Nonomuraea; species Nonomuraea sp. NPDC050643. The sequence goes on from NZ_JBFAIM010000038.1 coordinate 67,537, forward strand.
GGCCGGCGCGGCGGCGATCCTGGCCCAGCGGCACCCCGACTGGAAGGCCGGGCAGCTCAAGGACGCCCTGGTGTCCACGGCGAAGACGATCGCCGGGCAGACGCCGTACGAGCAGGGCGGCGGCCGCCTCGACGTGGCCCGTGCCCTGCGGCAGAGCGTCACGGCCACGGCCTCGCTCAGCCTCGGCGTGCACGAGGACGGCGCCACCGCCACCCCCGGCGGCACCCTCACCTACACCAACGCCGGCCAGGAGCCCGTCACCCTGACGCTCGCCCCCGCCCTGACCAACCTGGACGGCGCCGCCCCCGGCGAGGGAGCGGTGACCCTGTCCGCCACGACGCTCACGGTGGCCCCGGGCTCGACCGCCACCGTCGAGGCCGCCGTGGACCTGGCCAAGCTCACGCACGGCAGGCACGCGGGCTACGTCACCGCCACGACGGCGGACGGCACAGCGGACGGCACGGCGCCGGCGCACACCACGCTCGCCCTGACCCGCCGCGGCAAGATGCACAAGGTGCACTTCACCGGCGTCAACCGCGACGGCGGCCCCGCCCGCGTCCCGTTCATCGCCATGTACGGCGCCGCGAGCCGCGACGACGTCTACGGCTACATCCTGCGCGAGCACGAGGGCTGGACCGTGGAGGTGCCCGAGGGCACCTACCACACGCAGGCCATCATGGGCGAGACCAGCGACGAGCTGCCCATGGACACCCTCGTCGTCAAGCCCGAGCTGCGGGTCACCTCGGACATGGAGGTGGCGCTCGACGCCAGGACGGCCGTCCCGGTGGAGATCAAGACCTCGCAGCCGGTGATGCAGGAGGGCATCTCCACCTACTTCACCCACCGCACGTACGGCTCCCGCAAGATCAGCCTGGGCTCGATGAACTTCCCCTCCGTCGAGGGCCTCGCGGTCACCCCGACCGCACCGGTCACCGACGGCACCTTCGAGTTCGCCTCCCGCTGGCAGCTCGCCGCGCCCCGGGTGACGGTCAGACTGGGCCGCGACCCGCTGATCGTGCGGCCCACGATCAGGTCACCGGAGATCACGGGCACCAGGCGCTGGCCGCTGGTCAAGCCCGGAGGCGACGTCAAGGGCAAGGCCGTCGTCGTCACCAGCGAGGTGTTCGGCGACTGGGACGACAAGATGCGGGAGCTGGCCGAGGCCGGTGCGGCGGCGGCGATCGTCGTCGGCCCGGACGGCCGGGCCATGTGGCAGCCCTGGTCCCCCGTCGGCGACCGCGACCCGATCCCCACCCTGATGATCACGCACGACCGCGGCCAGGTGCTGCGGGACAAGGCCGGCAAGGCGGTGCTGGAGGTGACGGGCGCGTTCGCGACGCCGTACCTGTACGACGTCATGCAGGTCTCCTCCGGCCGGGTCCCCGAGCGGATCGTGCACGAGGTGGGCCGGCACAACACCGCCCTGGTGGACTCCGGTTACCACGAGTCCGGCGGCGGGGGCCACGGCAAGGACCAGCGGTTCGGCTGGCGGCCCTGGCAGCAGTACGACCTGGGCCTGCAGATGGAGACCCAGCGGGTGCTGCCGACCCCGCTGCGCCGGGCCGAGTACGTCAGCTCGGGCGACACCCAGTGGCAGCACGTGGTCCAGCACGCGCTCACGTGGGAGTCGATGAGCCGGCTGCGCGGGGGTGTGACGGACGAGCCGAGGTCGTACCGGGCGGGCGAGGTCGTCAAGGAGCGCTGGTTCGCTCCCGTCGTACGCCCGGCCGTACGGACCGCCGCCCGTACGGGTGACACCCTGTCCGTGGACGTGCCCGAGTTCGTGGACGCCGACGGGCACCGCGGATACGCGTCCGGCAGCGCCGACAAGGACACCACCTCGGCCCGCTTCTACCGGGACGGGCAACTCCAGGAGGAGCGCGCGAACCTGCGCGGCGCCTTCCCCGCCGTGCCGCAGGACGCCGAGTACCGCCTGGAGCTGTCCACCACGCGGACCTCGGAGGAGTGGCGCTACGCGACGGCCACCCGGAGCGCCTGGACGTTCCGCTCGGCCCGCCCCGAGGGCACCCGGCCGCTGCCGCTGCTCGGCGTGGACTACGACGTGCCCGCCGACCTCGAAGGAAAGGTGACCAGGACGGCCGTCCTCGGCTTCACCGCGCGTGAGGCGAAGTCGCTGACCGTCGAGCTCTCCTACGACGACGGGGCCACCTGGCGCCGGCTTCCGCTCGTCCCCCTGGGCCACGGCAGGTACACCTCGCTGGTCGCCCACCGGCCCACCACGACCGGGGTGTCCCTGCGGGTCACCGCGACCGGGGCGGCGGGCAGCCGCTTCGAGCAGACCGTGACCCGGGCGTACGGGATCAGGTAGCTCACAACCATCGCTCGCGGGCCGCATGCCAGGCCAGTTGCATCCTGGTCTGCGCGCCCGCGAGCTCCATGAGGTGGTAGACGCGGCGCTGCACGGTACGGAGGCTGAGCCCGAGCTGGCTGGCGATCGTCTTCTCGGGCACCCCGGCGACCAGCAGCGACAGCAGGTAGAGCTCGTCCTCGTCCAGCGGGCACGCGGCGGCGTCGGCCAGCCGGCCGTCCTCCCGGAACCTGATCGGCGTGGCCCGCTCCCACTGGGCCTCGAACAGCGCGATCAGCGCCTCCAGCAGGCTGCTTCCCCGCACGAGGGCGGCCGTCGGCTCGGTCGTGCCGTGCGTGTGCTGGACCAGCGGCAGCACCGCGACGGCCCGGTCCACGATCATCATCCGCACCGGCAGCGTCAGCACGGCCCTGGCCTGCTCGCCCAGCCCGATCCCGTAGGCCACGTTGGCCACCATCCCGGGCTCCTCCAGCAGGGCCCGCTCGTAGATGACCCGGTAGGCCACGCCGCGCTGGAGCGCCTCCAGCGACTCGGTGTTGTCCTGCGACGGCATCACCACGTGTCCGGCCCGGCAGAAGTACATGACCTCCTCGCGGGCGGTGTCCTGGAGGTGGCGCAGCCGCTCGCGCAGCGCGGCCCGGCCCGGCAGCACCTCGATCAGCCGGTCGGCGTTCCTGCGGCGCAGGCTGCCCCGGTATTCCTCGGTCAACTGCTCCACGGCCTGCCTGGCCCAGTCGATCGTCTCCTGCTGGCGTACGAGGCGGGGGCCGAGCGCCACCTCCGGCGCCACCGGCGCGAACCTGCGCCCGCCGTCGCCCACCTCGCGCGCCAGCCCCGCGCTCCGCATGGCGGCCAGCGCGCCGGCCGCCGCCTCCGTCGTGAGCCCCAGCTCCTCGGCGAGGTCCGCCACGTCCGCCTCGCCCGCACGCACGAGTAACCGGTACGCCCGCTCCTCCACCTCGCCCAGCCCGGCAACCTCCAGCATGCGGTCCATGATGGCACCCGTGAAAGTTTCAGCCGCGATTGACGTGCGCGAGGCCGCCCCCGCATGATCATGATGCTTCCTGGTCAGGAGGAGGCGTCGAGTGAATTCCGCTAGCCATGGCGAGGTGCGCCGATGCCGAACAGTCCCTTACGAGCCGCGTTCGCCGTCCTGCTGACGCTGACCGCGCTGAACGTCCCCGCCGCGCACGCGGACGAGGTCACCCCGGTCGAGGTGACCGTCAACGCCCGTGCCGCGCTCGCGAAGGTCCCCGAGACCGGCCTCGGTACGAACCACGCGATCTGGGACACGAATCTGGGCACGAACGAGACCGCCGACCTGCTCAAGTCGGCGGGCATGAAGCTGCTGCGCTATCCGGGCGGCTCGTACTCCGACATCTACCACTGGGCCGACCACACCGCCCCCGGCGGCTACGTGGCGCCCAACACCGACTTCGACACGTTCATGGGCGGTGTGCGGCGTACCGGGGCGCAGGCGATGGTGACCGCCAACTACGGCACCGGCACCGCCGAGGAGGCCGCCGCCTGGGTACGCCAGGCCAACATCACCAAGAAGTACGGCATCAAGTACTGGGAGATCGGCAACGAGAACTACGGCAACGGCCACTACGGCACCGCCTGGGAGGCCGACGATCACGCCGACAAGAGCCCGAACGAGTACGCCCGCCACGTCGTCTCCTACGCCGACGCGATGAAGGCCGTCGACCCCACCATCAAGATCGGCGCGGTGCTCACCACGCCCGCCAACTGGCCCGACGCCATCGTGGGCACGGGTGACGACGGGAGCTGGAACAAGGTCGTCCTGTCGGCCGCCGGCTCGAAGATCGACTTCGTCATCGTGCACTGGTATCCCGGCGCCCTGGACAAGTCCGGCCACATCCCCGACCTGATCCAGCTCACCCGCGAGCAGATCGCCAAATACGCCGGGCCCGGCTCCGAGCGCATCGGCATCGCCATGACCGAGTTCAACACGGGTTCGAGCAGCAACGGCACCAACACCCAGCCCGGCGCCCTGGCCGCCGCCGATGCCTACGCCTCCCTCCTCGCGGGCGGCGTCTTCACGGTGGACTGGTGGAACGTCCACAACGGCATCGGCGCCGTCACCGAGGTGGAGGGACACACCGACTACGGCGACTTCGGGCTGCTGTCGAGCGGTGTGTGCACCTCGGACGGCACGGTCTGCGAGCCGCCGCTCAACACGCCCTTCGCGCCGTACTACGCGCTGCAGATGATGAGCAAATTCGCCCGGCCCGGCGACCAGTTCATCAGGGCCGCGACCGACCAGCCCAAGGTCACCGCGCACGCCACCCGGCGTACCAACGGCGACCTGTCGGTCCTGCTGATCAACACCTCGTCCGACACGTCGTACCCCGTCGCGCTCGACTACGAGGGCTTCAAGCCGGCCGCCGGCGCGCCGACCGTGCTGACCCACACCAACGGCGCCACGAGCATCGCCACCTCCACCACGGGCACCCCGACCGCCCAGACGCTGCCCCCGCTCTCCCTCACCACGCTCGTCCTGCGCCCCTCGTCCGCGCCGGCGGGCCGCCCGGGCGCGCCGGGCCAGCCCAAGGCCACCGAGGTGACGCACAACAGCGCCAAGATCACCTGGCCGGCCGCCGCCCCCGGCGCCCGCCCGATCGCCAAGTACGAGCTCCACCGCCAGAACGGCGCCGTCACCGAGCAGCTCGGCGAGACCTCCGGCACCACGTTCACAGTGGGCAACCTCAACCCCGGCACCCGCTACACGGTCAACGTGATCGCCAGGGACACCGGCGGCGCCCTCTCGTGGAGCTCCCCGCCGTTGACCTTCACGACCGGCACCCCCGCCACCAGCTCGTGCTCGGTCAAGCTCACCATCCAGACCGACTGGGCCAGCGGGTACGTCGGCGCGATCGACATCACCAACAACGGCGCCCCGATCAACGGCTGGACCCTGGCCTTCGCCTGGCCCAGGACCTGGCAGAGCCTGGGCAGCGGCTGGAGCGCGGCCTGGACACAGACCGGGCCGGACGTCAAGGCCGTCAGCGAAACGGGCAACGGCTCACTGCCGACGGGCTCGACGGCCACGATCGGCTTCGTCGGCAACTACACCGGCCCGAACGTCCTCCCCTCCGTCTTCACCCTCAACGGCAGCGTCTGCACCCTCCAGTAGTTCCTGCGCTCTTCCAGCAGGGCTTGCGGGCCGTCCCGCGCCCGTGGGGCATCCGCTCCACGGGCTCCGGCCCCGGCACCACGGTGGCCACCAGCCCGCCTCCGGCGACAGGTCGATCCCGAAGACGTCCAGCCCGCGACGGCACAACTCGTCCGTCAGCCACCCGGTCCCGCAGCCCACACCGCCGCCACCCGCTCAGCCGTCTCCTCGGCGCTCAGCCCGGTCGTGTCCAGCCACGCGTCGGCACCGTCCACCGCCTCCTGCTCCCGGTGCAGCAGCTCGAACTCGTCCCAGCTCAGGTACACCGGCCGCCGCAGGGCCCGCTCACGCGCGTCACCGAACGCGACGTGCAGACCCACCACCATGACCGCCACGGACGCACATCGTCCACGTCGATGAAGGCGCACCGCCCCGGCCGGCTCTCGGCGAGCAGCCGCCCCACGGTGCTCTTGCCCACGGCAGGCGGACCGGACAACACCAGAACCCGCACGGTCACGTCATCCCCCATGTACCGATCTCGTCGGTGCTCACCAGCGCCGCCTTCGGCAAGCCTCGTTCTGGAAACGACTACCTCACCAAGCTCGACACGGCGCTGGAGAGGCGAGGGAGCAGGCGCACCAGGAGTTCGCCCTGACCTCCACGCCCCGGCCCGCGAGCGAGGACTTCATGTCCGCAGGAGCCGTTAACCGGCCTTGACCAGCAACCGGAGCGGCCGGTGGACGAAGCCGCCGTCGCTCCACCGCACGGTCGCCAACTCCTCCCGGGCCCGCAGCCCGGGCAGGCGCGTCACCAGGGCACGGAACGCCTCCTGCAGCTCCATCCTGGCCAGGTTCGCGCCCAGGCAGTAGTGCGGGCCGTGACCGAACGCCAGATGCGGGATCGGCTGAGCACCCCCGAACCGGTGGACGTCGAACCGCAGCGGATCCTCGAACACCGCCGGATCGTGGTTGGCGGCCGAAAGGTTGGGCAGCACGACACTTCCGGCCGGGATGCACCCGGCGGACACCTCGACGTCCTGGGTGATCCGCCGCAGCATGCCGTTGCTGCCGGGGCCCTCGTGGCGCAGGATCTCCTCCACCGCCGCGTCGACCAGCTCAGGACGGGCGGCCAGCTCCGCGTACTGGCCGGGATGGCACAGCAGGCGGAACGCGCCCCGGATGATCATCGAGGCCGTGGTCTCGTGCCCGGCCAGGATCAGCGTGAAGACCATGTTGGTCAGCTCGTCCTCGCTGAGCCCGTCGCCTTCGTCGCGCGCCCCGATGAGCAGGTCGATCAGATCCTCGCCCGGCTCGGCGCGGTGCCGCTCGATCAGCTCCCGGGTGTAGACCGTGAACTCCGCCAGCCCCTCGGCCCTGGCCTCGGCGTTGGCGTCGGAGGTGGACAGGAACATCTCCGTCCAGCCGCGGAACTGCTCGTACGCGTCCATCGGCACGCCGAGCATCTCGCAGATCACCCGGGCGGGCAGCGGCAGCGCGAAGCCCGCGACCAGGTCGAACTCCTCTCCGGCCGCGCCGATCAGCTCACCGGCGATGGCCGCCGCGCGGTGCCGCCAGCGTTCGATGTGCCTGGGGGTGAAGGTGCCGTGCATGATGCGGCGGTAGCGGGTGTGCTCGGGCGGGTCCTGGTTCATCAGCGCCGCCGGGTCGTCATCCAGGAACGTCCCTCTGACCAGCCGGGGCAGGCCCGGCTCGCGCAGGTTGCGGCTGCTGGCCGGCGACATGAGCAGGCCGCGGACGTCCGCGTACCGGACGAGCATCGGAACACGGTCGCCGCTCGGTAAGGTGGCCGGCTCCATCGGCGCCTCGGCGTGCCGCCGGACCAGATCGGGCGAGAGGGTGCCGTACGGGCCGGGGGAAGGTCCGGCCAGGTCGGGGTGGTGCTGGACTGTTCTGTCAAAGCCGCCTCCGGGCAATGCCGTCGTCCAACAGGCTCGCTGGGAACGTACGGAATCGCCCGCCGCCGGTCAACATCCATCAGCCGTACGACACCCGAGCACACCGCCCACGCCTGGCACCACGGATACGGCACCCCCGACCCGCGTCAGCAGGTGCGGAGCATGTTGAGCAAGGCCGCCCGCTCCGGACGGGTCACGAAGAGCCGGTATTGGCGCTTGACGGTGATCCAGGAGATCGCGTACCGGCACCAGTAGGCGCGACGTTGCGGACGCCAGCTCTGGGGACCCTGACCGCCCTTGGCGATGTTGGCGGAGTGGCTGACCGTGAGCAGCTCGGGCCGGGTGAGATCGTTGGCGAAGGCGCGCCGCTTGGCCTGACTCCACCGCTTGGCCCCCGAACGCCAGGCGTAGGCGAGCGGCACGACGTGGTCGACGTCCACGTACTTCACACTCTTGAGGCGTTTGCCGTCGTACGGGCTGTACCAGGTCCCCTTGACCGGATGGCAGGCCGCGTTACGGCGCACGCGCCGCCCGTCACGAGCCAGCACCATCTCCCGCGTGCTGCACGTGCCCTTGTGGTGCGCCCATCGGGAGTGGAACCGCGCGCGGCTGTAACCGCGAATGGATAACGGCCTGGCGACCTTGAGCTGGGCCAGCATGCGCCGGGCCTCGGCCTGCGATCGCTTACGCGGTTCGGCCGCCGCCGGTGACGCGGTGAGGGCAGCGGTGATCGGGATGATCACAAGGATGAGTACGGCGACATGCGCTGCCCGCCTCAGGAAGATCATGACTGAGCCCATACCCCGCGACATCCCCAAGCATGGCGGCAATATCCGGCCCACCAACCTCCGGCCACCGCAATGACCCCCTTTGGCACCAGAGAATCTCGATGACCTTCCGCTCACGGTCTTCAGCCGTTTGGGCGGGAATCGTGCGGCAGGTTGTGACACGCATACGCGATCACGCGCCGGCTCTCCAGCCACCTCGGCGCCGCGCCCATCCCCATCGGCCGGCGCGCGCCGGCACAGCGGGCTTGTCGGTGTCGTCCTCTACGCTGCCCGGCATGACCGAAACGGCCACGATCGAGACCTGGCGCCGCCTGCTCGACCCCGCCAAGTCCTGGGTGCTGTTCGCCCAGGGAACCTGTGTGATCTTGATGGAGCCGGCCGAGGATCTCGCCCAGCAGGCGACCGCCCTCCTGCGCGAATACGGTCCCGTCCACGCCGGCACGCCGGCCGGAGACTTCGACATCATCAACCTGGACGACGCACCCGGCTGGGCCGTGACCGGCCACCACCCCGACATCCTCACCTACGTCGACCCGAGCGAGCTGGACGACCACGACGATCTCAGGGTCGGCCTCTTCGGCCGCAGCAAGCGCAGCCAGGACGGGCACGATCTGACGGTCGTCCACATCGAGGACAAACGCACCTTCTGAGGCAGACCCGCCTCTCCGCGCGCCCACGGACGAGACGCCTGGGCATACCGAGGACGGCGCACATGCTGCCGGCGGGTCGTCGTACCCGCTACTCCGGCAACGAGCTGGGCTCGCCGCCGTTGGCGACGACGACGGTGCCGTTGATGTAGCTGCTCCCGGCCTCGATGAGGAACTGGACGACCGAGGCGATCTCCTCGGGCTCTCCGATCCGGTCGCGGAGATTGGCCCGTCCCAGCGCGTCGACGTTCTCACCGAGCATGGCCCTGGTGCCCGCGGTGCGGACCGGCCCCGGCGAAACCCCGTTGATCCGGACACCGATGCCTGCCTCATTTTCTGGGTTGTTCTGTCCAGAAAGTAGGGCGTACGCGCGACGGCCGGGGTCAGCGGCTCGCAGCTCTACCACTACTTCGACAGCAAGCAGGCCCTCATCAGGGCGGTCATCACCCGGCAGGCCGACTCGCTCCTCCAGCCCGGCCAGCCGCGGATCGCGGCCCTGGACAGCTTCGAAGCCCTGCGCGCCTGGGCCGACGCGGCGATCGAACGGCAGCAGGAGAACGGCTGCCGCGGCGGGTGCGACCTCGGCTCACTGGCCGGCGAACTGAGCACCACCGACGAGGAGTCCCGTACCGACCTCGCCAACGGCTTCCTGCGCTGGAAGGACCTGATCCTCAACGGGCTGCGGGCCATGCGCGAGCGCGAAGAACTTCGAGCCGACGCGGACCTCGACGAACTCGCCTACGCACTGCTGTCCGCGCTGCAAGGCGGCACCTTGCTCTCCCAGACCATGCTCAACGTGCAGCCCCTCGAGGCGTCAATGAACGCCACGCTGGCCTACATCCGCTCATTCGCCACAAATCCCTGCCTCCCCGCAGCGTAGAACCTCTGGAGGGCCGCCCGACGGCGGCGAGATCGCTCTCGTCGCACACGTTCGGCCGCGGAAATGAGGCCGGCGCCAGGAAGACGGCTCATTGGGAGACATTGCCGTCATTGAACATCAAAAAGCCCCGAACGGTAATCCGTTCAGGGCATTCTTCCCGTCCAATGTCTGTGGTCAGACGCGCGTGTACGGTGGCGCGGATGCGCGGGCGTGTGGGACGTTGCCGTCAGTGCTGCTGTCACCTCGACCAAGGTCACCCGTGCCGGGCCCTTCGTCGAGCCCCGGCGTCGATCGCCCTGGCCACAGCCGGTGAGTGGCAGACAACTTGCGCTAGAGGAGCCGCAGACAGCGCAAAGCCCTCCACTTGCTCTTCAAAACGAGGTGGGATGCTGAGGTTTACCGGCCGGACGGACGCTACTTCTCGTAGTGATAGCGAGAGGCGGCGATCATGATGGTGTCGTCGTTGACGCGGTAGACGAGCCGGTGTTCTGAGGTTATGCGCCGAGACCAGTAGCCGGACCATTCGTATTTCAGCGGCTCCGGTTTGCCGATGCCCTCGTTCTCGTTTCGGGCTATGTCGGCGATCAGCTGGTTGATCCTTCCGAGGATGCGTCGATCTTCTCGCTGCCAGTAGCAGTAGTCATCCCAGGCAAGTTCGTCGAAGACGATCTTCACGAAGTGGTGTCCTCGTCGGCCAGTTCGCGGACGGTGCCGTCGCCTGCCTCCAGACGGGCGACCGCCTCTGACAGCCGCCTGCGGTTGGCGGGCGATGCCATCAGGTAGAGCGTCTCGCGCATCGATTCGTATTCGCGCTGCGACACCATGACGACGCCCTCTCCACCGGGGCGGGTGATGAGGACTTCTTCCTGGTCGTCGATGACGGCGTCGAGGGTGGCGGCGTAGTTGGCCCGCGATTCGGACATGGTCATCACCTTCACGCCATCAGTGTACATGATGATGTACATAACGGGTCGGTACACAGGTGCGCATGAAGATCAACCTGCTTGCTGCATCAAGGTGCGAGCTGCAGCTTCCTACGACGAAAGCTCCGCGCTTCCGCCGAGAAGGTGAATGACGTTGCCGTCAGTGGAGATCAAAAAGCCCCGAACGGTAATCCGTTCAGGGCGTTCTTGGTGTTCAATGCTTGCGGTCAGGGGCAGGGTCGAACTGCCGACCTTCCGCTTTTCAGGCGGACCAATCATCCTGGCCGGGCAGCGGAGACCATGGTCAGAGGGTGGTGGACGGTGGCCGAGGTGGGGTCTACGTGCGGGGACGTTGCTGTCAGCGCTGCTGTCGCCTGAACATCCGACAGACGATGGAGCGGCCCGAACAGGCCAAGCCATTCGGGACGCTCATTCGAGGCACCTGCGGTTAGGACAAAATCTCCGCACGTAACACCTCGTCACGCAAAGCGCCGTGAACCTCGGCAAAGTCGGCGGTGTAGTTCGTCTGGCGTCGAAGCTCCTTGCGCACGGCATCGACCACCACTTCCGGCAGAAGCACCTGCGCCAAGAACTTCGGCGACGTCGCGGCGCCGGCCCTCCACAGGTCACAAAGCGTCTCTTCACAGCCCTGGATCTGCGTGAGGATCTGCTCTTCGTATTGCTCACTACTGAGATCTTTTGGGCGCGGAAGAGCGTAGTCGCTTCCATGACGCCAACCAGAGTCGATGGGCTTTTTTCGCAAGTCATCTAACACCGGTTCGAAGGTTGACTCATTTGCGGCAGCGTGCTCTGCTCACAGTCACCTTCAAAGCTCTGCGCCGGGTCACCCTCGATCCCTGGCGCATCGGAAAATCCTCCAGGCAGCGCTCGTCCTGCGTCATCACGAGCATGACCGGACCATGTCGCCATCACATAACGTGATCTTCAGTTACGGAGAACAGCTTACTCCGATGATACGGAATTTCCACATCACAGGTTATGGTCTGAGATCAATGAATCCGGCCCTGGCCTGCACCAATCTCAGCACTGCGCCAAACTAGTGGTCAACCCTGATGAGCTGCTCCTTTCGTAACCGTTCGATCTGGCCGGAACAAGCCAGGTACAGCGCATTCTTCCCAGGGCATTTCTGAGTTATCCTTGACCCCAGCAGCCGGATTTGAAGACACCCTTTCAGGCTTCGTCATAAACCGTTTCTTGCGACTGTGCACGAGGTCAGGAGTAAATAGAGCAGCGACTCTTGAAGTCGCTTACTCGCGCACATCCCGGCCTGCTCGATCGACCGCGCGCTCCTGACTGGATCCCATTCAGAAACAGTCCGGCAAAGGAAACCACTCACGCGAAGGGATCACAATGCATTTCCGAACGCGCGCCATGCGCTTGGCCGCCCTGGTGGCCATGAACTGCGCCCTGATCGCCGCTTTCACCACCAGCCCGGCCGACGCGGACCGTACCCCGTCCACGCCGTTCGCCACCGAGAACCAGAACACCCCCTGGAAGGGCTACAAGCGCTCGTACACCGTGACTCTCGTCCGGACGGCCGCCGCGGTGCCGACGAGCGGGCAGGCTCCGGCGGCCATCATCACCTGCAGTGGGGGCATCTCCAACCCGACCGTGGTCGGCGCCCAGGTGGTCGCCACCGCCTCCGCGCAGTGCGACGCCCTCGTCGACACGATCGACCTCGCCATGACTTTCGTCGTCAACGGCACCGGACTACCCTGGGAGATCACGACGGGGAGTAACGTCTCGCAAGTGGGGAACTCCAGATCCGTCGCGTGCCCGGGAGGAAGCGCCACCTACCAGTCTCTGGGGGCCGCGCGATTCACGAAGGCCGGCTACGCGAACTCACCCCTCGTGATGAGCGGCGGGTCCGCGACTTACACCCTCTCCTGCTGATCCCGCGAGCAGAGGTACGTCCATCCACCGCCGTCACCCGGCCCTGCTGACGCCGCGCCCACGAAACCCTGAATCCGTCGGCGCCCCCAGGGACGGTCACATGACGGCCGAACGATCGAGGGCCTGACCGCCGTTACCAGCGATCAGGCCCTCGACCCGCGACTACCGCCTCGGGGTGGTGGGAGGGCCCGGGGACGGTTCAGCCGGAGGGGTACGGGCGCAACGCGTCATCCAGGGCCTTGAATCTCGAGTGAGGACAGGAAGCCGTCGAGCGAGAGCACGGCGTGCACGGTTCGGTGTCTGAGGAACATGGGAACCGGATCGTGCGCTAAGCGTTTGTCGTGGTAAGCATCGGTTTGACCGTCCATGATCGCTTCCGGGAACTTCGAGGGTCTTGTCGTAGACCCCATGGAGGTTCACGGTGCCGGTCGAGTTCTTGTCCGATGAGCAGGCGGCGGGGTTCGCCTCGTTTCAGGGGCCGCAAGACGGCTGATCGGGACGAACGCCGCCACCGCCGAAGGTGCCTGCGACGGGCGCGGATCACTCGGCGCTTCTTCCGCTACCCGAGCGAGGCAGTCGGGGCGCTCCCGAGGGAGCACCTGGCCGTCGCCGTCAACCCACATCAAAGGCTCATCGCGGGCAAGCAGCTGTACCACCTGCTCGCCGAGACGCCCGGGTCCGGCGACCTGCTGGGAGCTGGCTGAAGAAGACTGGTGACGTTGCTGTCACCAGAGATCAAAAGCCCCGAACGGTGATCCGTTCGGGGCATTCGTGCTGTTCAAAAAAGGTGGTCAGGGGCAGGGTCGAACTGCCGACCTTCCGCTTTTCAGGCAATGATGGCGGCGCTGGAACCTGGGCTAATCTCGCCCTGACCTGGGACAGAGCGTCCATGGCAGTCCACGCTTGTGCAGGCGTGTGCGTGATGGTTGTCACCCTGTTCGTCACTCGGCGCATGTCGATATGTCGGTCTTGTGATTTGCAGTAACGATCTCTTGCGAGTCGATCTCGGAAGACTTCGCGAAGCGCATCCATCCGTCTGTCTCAGACCACCGGAACCCGTCGCCAGAGTCCCAAGTGCTCACGGCCCACACGTCTGTTACCTCTGTGGGCAGGTTCGGTGCAACCGTCGGAAGCGGCGCGGACTGCCGCATCAACAAGTCGGCTACCTCGAAGGGAGCGGTCGTGAAGCCCGGGAAGAGGATGAACGCATGACGACGCGGAGCGGAAGACGCGGCCAGCTTTTTAAGCACGTCCGCCTGCCGAGGCTCTCGCAGCCAATCTCCCAGCCAAAGCGCCAAGGCGTCCCCGGTGTCGGCGACGAACCCGCCCGCTTTGTCGAGCGGTAGGTCAATTGTGAAGTAGACGCTTCCGGGGAAGTCCGTCCCACCTTGATGCGCCCTAACGATGCCCAGTTGCGATGCCTGCATAGATGCTGGGCCAAAGCCGCCACGCTGAGAGACCTCACGGATTCCGCGCCGCTCCCACCTGGCGAGAAGCGCGGGAAGCGCCTGGAGAAGTGGCTTAACCCGCGTCGCCGGCCGGAGTTCAAGCATCCACCCTCCGTCAAGATCGGGGTAGATACGCCGACCTTGACCATTCACAAGGTTCCAGAGCTCGATAAACCCTCCGTCCGCCGCCGCGCTGACTTCCACGGCTCCCTGAAGAACATCTCCCTCGGAGACCAGATCAAGGTCGTGCATCCCCGGCTTCGAGCCGTCGTCGTGCTGACGCACGTCCATGCCAGGCAGTGCGGTCCGGATACATGCCGCGGCCCAGATCTCCTCGGGGCGAAGTTCTCCCATAGGGCGAGTATCCCTTACGGAGACCCGGTTCTTCACCGAATTTCGCTTAGGTCGGGACGCTACGTAACCATGCCGAGGGCGTCGATGCTGACTGATCATCTCAGACCGAGTGATACGGCGGGGACCTAAAGTCTTCGATGAGCGACACTCGCGTTGGCCGCGCAACTCCGCGGCGTGCGGGGACTGGGAGCAGCCGCGTGCGCTCCTCGCGTTCGTGTGCCTAAAGGACATGCCGGACGATCAACGGAGAACCCACACTCGCTTTAGGAGAGTGTTTGCGACTCGATGTTCGCTATGGAGATGACCTGCGGAAACAAGGTAGAGATTGCATGATACTGATGTGATCGTTCCGGAGGTATTCCGTAGCGCCTGGGTCCTTCGCTTACGGCAGGGGCGGCAGAATGTCCCACCCGCGTAGGAGCGCCACGACGACCGTGACGGTTACGCCGATCAGGATCGCGGCGAACCGCACCCGCCGGTAGAGGTGGGCAAGCTTACGCACCTGGCGCCATTCGCGTTCATGGGCGCGGCGGCCGCGCAGGTTGGCAATCTGCTGCCGGGATGTGACCTTGAGCCTGCTGTAGTCGATGCCGTGCTGGGTCATGGCGTCGAGTTTGCCGTGTTCGTGGGCTGTTTGGCCATCCCCTTGATCGGTTGTTGTCCTCGTGTCGCTGCGCAAGGAGCGCCTTCAAAGGGGGTTGACGAATTGTTGCGGTGGTGCTGGATCCATGGGGCAAGATCGTAAAAGGGGGTATTACAATGATCAAGTTAATGGGGAGGGGCAGCGCCCCTGCCCGCGATCTTCCCCCTCCGCCCCCTTTTGCGATCTTGGAGGGGTCCCCATGGATCTGGCTCCGAAACAATTCGGTGACCCCCGGAACCGTCCGTCTCGCCGTGCGGTCTTCTGCTCCTCGGGGCGTGGCTGCGAGTGTTCTCCACCCTCTTTGACGTCGCTGACGCGTGGGCTGTGCGGGTGGCCGCTGAAGGCCCTGTGCCTTGTGCTGGGAGATCGATGGATCGGAGTGGGGGGTAGTGCTCCAAGTCGCCCAGGGCGCCGTTTCTGCTTACGGTGTGCCGCTTGCGGCACGCGCGCCGCCGCGGCATCGATGTAACCATGACGATCTACGCTCACGTCTCGCTCGACGACAAGCGGACCGCCCTAGGCAAGCTCAGTGATGCTCTCGGCTGATCTGCCCCTTCTCATTGCGCCTCAGCTCGTTTCGGCTGGGGCGCATTGTTCTGCTCTGACCGCCTTCTTCTCAGCGGAGATCGATTCCGGCACGCTGTTCGAGTCCTCGTACGGATCAGGTGCGTACAACCCAAGATCCCAACGGCATCTATCCCGTAGCTTCGTCGTCAAGGTTCCTACAAGAGACATCGACTCCTTGGCCTTGTCCCAGTCTCCTGCTTCGAGGGCGTCCTGAACCGCTTGGCCCCCTTGTAGGAGTTGCCGCAGCCCATCTCCAACCAGGGGGTGCTGAGCATGAACGTCAACCTCGAAGACAAGATCTTCAAGCTCTGCCCTGGCTGTGTCGAGGCCTTCCTTCAGAAGATGTGGAACCTCGTCAGCCGCGATCAGGGCCTGAGTGGTGATCACTTCGAGTCGCCGACCGTACGCTCCAGATCGCCGTAACAAGGTGGCATAAGTCTGTCGCCGCGCGTCCAGCCCCTGAACGGTGATGTCCCAAGTGCGATCACGGGCCCTAAGGGCTCGCTCCCTCTTGTGCTGGCGCTCTTCGGCAGCTACTTCCTGACGAGCTCTCAAGAAGATGGACCCGATCGCCACCAGGCTTCCGATCGCCGCGCCAAGAGCAGTCCCGATCACACCGATCCACTGAGGCGTCACAGGTTCGGAAGCTAGTCACGCATCTTCAGCCGGTCAATGATCGTCAGCGCCACAGTGGCCGAGATGTCATCGCGACGTTGCTGTCACTGTTGCTGTCAGCGGAGATCAAAAAGCCCCGAGCGATGATCCGTTCGGGGCATTCTGGCTGTTCAATGCTGGTGGTCAGGGGCAGGGTCGAACTGCCGACCTTCCGCTTTTCAGGCGGACGCTCGTACCAACTGAGCTACCTGACCCAGAGCGGTCCTGACGGGACTTGAACCCGCGACCTCCACCTTGACAGGGTGGCGAGCACTCCAAACTGCTCTACAGGACCTTGCTGTGTTGCGCTTTCGTTCTGTTTGCGCTCGCTTAGCTTACCAGCTCTTCGGTGGTCTTCGACCGGCCGTTTTGCGGGTGCGCTAGGCGCTCGCGGTGCCCCCAACGGGATTCGAACCCGTGCCGCCGCCTTGAAAGGGCGGTGTCCTAGGCCGCTAGACGATGGGGGCTTAGGTTTCCCTGTCGCCTTCCGTCGGGGACCTCTGAAGCATAGGGGACGATTGCCCTTGATGCCAAAGCGGCGGACCGGCGGACGGTGACCTGGTGCCGGTGATCGATCCCGTTGGAGACGGGGCGTTCGTTGGCTCCGGGGAAATCATACGTTGTGGGTCGGGCTCCACGTGACGCTGGATGTACACCGACTGCTCCCCCAACCCGCCGAGCGTGATGTCGTCCCAGGCCCGCAGGCGCTTGGTCTCCTTGTCGAAGTAGAGGACGGACGCCTGTACGGGGGTCGGCTGGGCGTGTTCGAGGGCGCGCAGGCCGGCTCCGCCCGTCGAGCCCTGGATGAGCATGCGGGTGCCCGTCGGGAGCATGGTCGTCTTACGTTCGTGGGTGTGACCTGCGAGGATCATGGGCGTCGCGCCTGAGAAGCCGCGGCCGATGTCAGGGTCGTGTACGGCGATCAGGTCCGGTTTGCCCACCTGAGCCAGGTGGTTACGGGCGTACTGGCCGAGTGTCTCCGGGTTCGAGTCGACGGCGACCGACTTGTCCGGGGTGAAGCGGGGGTCGCCGAGGCCGTAGATGTTCAGGCCGGCCACCGACTGCGCCTTGTTGTCCAGGACGATGGCGTTCTTCTGTCTCTCGACCGCCTTCTGGGTGGCCATGGAGTCATGGTTGCCGCGTACGTACACGTACGGGACCTTGAGGGTCGCGATCTCGTCGACGAACTTGTTCTCCGCCTTGGTGCCGTGGTCGGAAATGTCGCCCGTGTCGACGATCACGTCGACCGCGAACTGGTCCTTGAGGGAGCGGATGACGTTCCAGGCGATCGGGTTGATGTGGATGTCGGAGATGTGCAGGACCCGGATGGATTTGGGGTCGGCGTCGTACAGGGGCAGGGTCGAGACCGTTTCGTAGAGCTTCGAGACGTTCGTGACCAGTTTGGTGAGCTGGGAGCGGTACGACTCGAATTTGGTGACGATCGACTCCGCGCTGCCGACGAGCGACGGCGCGGCGGCGATCAGGCCCGAGTAGCGGGGCTCGACGAGCGAACTGGGGCGGAAGGTGAGGGCGGCGAGGGCTCCCGTGCCCGCGAGGGCCACAGAGGCCGCCAGAAGGCCCAGCAGAGCCACTCTCGGGCGCCTGAAGACCATCAGGACGGCGATCAGGGCTCCCGCCCCGGCACAGAGCAACGAGCGGATGACGAGCGCGCGCACGCCGTCGAGGAGGTCGCTCTCGATCACGTCGGGGAGACGGTCGGCCAGGCGCGGGTCCTCGAAGAACGCTTTGGCACGTTCCTGGTCGATGTTCTCGAGCGTGATGCGCAGCCTGAGGGGCGCGTCATGGGTGCGGAAGGTGAGCGTGCCGAGCGGGCTGGCGTCCACGACCGTTTCGCCGTTCCAGGCGGGGCGGAGCGACATTCCGGTCTCCACCGGACCCACCTGAGCGCGTACGGTCCCGCTGAGGAAAATGCCCAGCCAGGAGCCCACCGCGGCCACGATGAGCACCGCCGCGATCCGGGCACCGCGCGATCGGATGACTGCCTTTGACCTGTGGACGAACTTCATACAGCTTCTTGCCTACCCGAATGACGGGGCACAATGGCAAGTGTGATCGAGGTTTCGCGAGAGAAGTTCGAGGAACTCGTGGCCGAGGCATTGGACACGATTCCTCCAGACCTCACGCGTGCCATGAGCAATGTCGTCGTCACGGTCGTCGATGATCCGCCGGAGCCCCACCTGCTCGGCCTGTACACCGGTGTCCCCCTCACCGAACGCGGCGACTGGTACTCCGCAGTCTTGCCCGACCGCATCGAGATCTACCGCAATCCGATATGCCAGATTTGCGATACCGAAGACGACGTGATCGACGAGGTACGCATCACGGTCGTCCACGAGGTCGGGCACCACTTCGGCATCGACGACGCCAGGCTCCATGAGCTGGGCTGGTAACCCTTTGCTTTTGGTTGGCCGCTTTCGGTTGCGGGCTACGGTGCTGGTCGGGCACCTTAGGTGACATACCGAGCACCCTGAGTCAGGTACAGCGGAGTCCAATGGCGCGACGGCCGGCGGGACGGCATCGCCGTGCCGGAGCACGACAGATCACCTACCGCGAAGTCATCGCCATCCGGGAGTTCCGGGCCCTCTGGTACGGCCAGGGCCTCTCGCTCCTGGGCGACCAGCTCGCCCAGGTGGCGCTGGCCGTCCTCGTCTACGACCGCACGCGGTCGCCGCTGGCCACGGCGGCGGTCTACGCGCTGACCTATCTTCCGTCGATCGTCGGCGGCCCGCTGCTGGCGGGGCTGGCGGACCGGTTCGCGCGCAGGGGCGTCATGCTGACCTGCGACCTCATCAGGGCCGTGCTGGTGGGCGCGATGGCGATCCCGGGCATGCCGTTCCCGGTGCTGTGCGCGCTGGTGTTCCTCGTGGTGCTGCTCAGCGCGCCGTTCTCGGCCGCGCGGGCCGCGCTGCTGCCGGAGGTGCTCGAAGGCGACGCGTACGTGATCGGCTCGGCCCTGCAGAACATGACGAACCAGGCCGTGCAGATGATCGGTTTCGCGGCCGGCGGAGCGCTGATCGCGACCATGGGCCCGTACCGCGCGCTGGCCCTCGACGCCGCGACGTTCCTGGGCTCGGCGCTGATCCTGGTCTCGGGCGTGCGCCGCCGCCCCGCCGCGAACCTCGACGGCGCCAAACCGTCCATGTGGACGATGACCGTGGGCGGCGCCCGGCTGGTGTTCGGCTCGCGGAAGCTGCGCACGCTGGTGCTCTTCGCCTGGCTGTGCGGGTTCTACATCCTGCCGGAGGGCATCGCCGTGCCGTACGCGGCCACGCTCTACACGGGCACGCTGCCGGTTCCCGTGATCACCGGGCTGCTGATGGCGGCGATGCCGACCGGGACGGTGGTGGGGGCGTTCCTGTTCAGCAGGTTCGTCTCGCCGCCGCGGCGGCTGCGGCTCATGGGGTGGATGGCCATGCTGAGCTGCGCTCCCCTGGTCGTGACCGCGATGCGGCCGCCGTTGGCCGTGGTGCTCGCGGCGTGGGTCCTGTCGGGGATCGGCGGGGCGTACCAGCTCGCGGCCAATGCCGCCTTCGTCCAGGCCGTACCGGCCGAACGCCGCGCCCAGGCGTTCGGGCTCGTGCAGTCGGGGCTGATGGCCGTACAGGGGATCGGGATCTTGGTGGGCGGGTTCGCGGCGGAGAGACTCGGCCCCGAGCCGGTGGTCGCGCTGGCGGGGGTCACCGGGCTGACCAGCGCGGCGGTGCTGGCCATGATCTGGACCGAGTCTCGGGGCGACAAGACCGCCCGGGTGCGCGCCGAGGCCGCCGCATGATCACGCCTGCGGCTTCTGCTCGCCACTCCAGTCGGTGTGCTCGCTCTTGGCCTGCTGCTTGCTGATCAGGTCCTGGACGATCGAGGTGTCGTGCTCCTCGTCGGGCATGAGCAGCCAGCCGATCGCGTAGACGCCGACGCCGAGCCCGCCGAAGAGGGTCGCGATGGCGAGCGCGATGCGTACCATGTTGGCGTCGATCCCGACGTACTCGCCGATGCCCGAGCAGACGCCCGCGACGATCCTGCCCTTGTGAGTCCGACGCAGCTTCTTGACGTTGTATTCGCTCATGCCTCAAGACTGCCCGGATGGCGGATGTTCGCACATCAGGATTACCCCTGGTAGAACCCTGGTAGTCCCCTATGTGACTCGGCTCGACGGAGAGGCTCCCGCGATGGACGACCTGCTGCGCCTGGACGACCGGCTCGACGCGGATCAGCGCCTGATCCGCGACACGGTCAGGTCCTTCGTCGCCGACCGCGTCCTGCCGCACGTGGGCGACTGGTTCGAGGAGGCCGTCTTCCCCGCGCGCGAACTGGCGCCCGAGCTGGGCTCTCTCGGTCTGCTGGGGATGCATCTGAAGGGGTACGGCTGCGCCGGCACGGACGCGGTGTCGTACGGGGTGGCCTGCCGTGAGCTGGAGGCGGGCGACTCGGGGTTGCGCTCGTTCGTGTCCGTGCAGGGGTCGCTGGCCATGTTCCCGATCTGGCGGTACGGCTCCGACGAGCAGAAAGAGGAGTGGCTGCCCCGGATGGCGGCCGGCGAGGCGATCGGCTGCTTCGGCCTGACCGAGCCGGACCACGGCTCCGACCCGGCCGGCATGCGGACGTACGCCAAGAAAGACGGATCCGACTGGATCCTGAACGGCTCCAAGATGTGGATCACCAACGGCTCCATCGCGGACGTGGCCGTGGTCTGGGCCCAGACCGACGACGGCATCCGCGGCTTCGTCGTCCCCACCTCCGCCCCCGGCTTCTCCGCCCCTGAGATCCACAAGAAGCTGTCCCTGAGGGCCTCGGTCACCTCCTCCCTCTATTTCGACGACGTCCGCCTCCCCGCCTCGGCCGTCCTCCCCGGGGTGAGCGGCCTGAAGGGCCCGCTGTCGTGCCTGTCGGAGGCCCGCTTCGGCATCATCTGGGGCGTCGTGGGGGCCGCGCGGGCGTGCCTGGAGTCGGCCGTCGAATACGCGAAGACCCGCGTCCAGTTCGACAAACCGATCGGCGCCTTCCAGCTCACGCAGGAGAAGCTCGCCTGGATGTACGTGGGCACCGCTCAGGCCGGGCTCACCGCGCTGCATCTGGGCGAACTGAAGGACGCCGGGCGGCTGGAGCCACGGCAGATCAGCTTCGGGAAGATGGCGAACGTACGGGCGGCGTTGGACATCGCCCGGCAGGCCCGGAGCATCCTGGGCGGGAATGGGATCACGCTGGAGTACCCTGTGATCAGGCACATGAACAATCTTGAGAGTGTGCTGACGTACGAGGGGACCCAAGAGGTCCACACACTGGTGCTGGGGGAGGCGCTGACCGGGCTGGCGGCCTATCGGTGATGGAGGCGTCGCGGACAGCGCGGTAATCTCTGTACCCTTGCTGGTGCGAGGGGCGTTAGCTCAATTGGCAGAGCTGCGGACTTTTAATCCGTAGGTTCCGGGTTCGAGCCCCGGGCGCCCTACCACTCCATACCCCACCTGACCTGCACTTTCTCGATTATCGTCCGTCTTCTGTGAGACGAAGACGGACGAGTTCATGCTCGTTACATGCTCTTCGGCACGCGTCCGGCACATCGGCGGGCCGACAGCAAGGTCGAAATGAGCCGATTTGTGCTGCCGGATACCGACCGCCTGAGACCGGACCATAAAGCCAGGCCCGAACGACACCCAACAGAAGACCATGGCTGAAGGGTTGGTGGGCGGGACACGCCCGGCTTGACCGCAGACCCGTCCAAGCACTGGTCAAGCCGCCTTCGGCCGCGTCTACGCGCGGTCGATGCGGCGACCATCCATCTTCCATAGCTTGAATAAGATCCAGGATCCATTCGCGACCTGCAACCCTCGGCACGTCTGTAGATCTTGAGCTGGGTCGTTTGAGCACTGCTCAAAAGACCTGGATGACTCTAAAACGGTCCCGAAACTCAAGAGAAGACCAAGATCATTTGAATCGTTTGTCACTTTTCGAAGTCGTGTGCACGGATGCGCGAAGTGGTCTGCACGCTGACGGGGCGTGCAGACCATCTATCGAGCAGGGGGCAGGAGACCGAGCCGATGGTTATCTAGGGTTGCCGGACCCTTCCAGCAGGTCAGAGGATGATGATCTCTTCTTTCACGTAGGCCAAGTTGACCGAACTCAGCCCGGGTGTCGGCGTACGGATTCCGGCACAGAGTCGGGTTCGCCAAATGTGCAGAGGTCGGGGGCGCGAAGGATTCGAGACGCTGCGATGGCGGCCGGCCCGACGACCC
This sequence comes from Nonomuraea sp. NPDC050643, assembly GCF_040654715.1. Classification (NCBI taxonomy): domain Bacteria; kingdom Bacillati; phylum Actinomycetota; class Actinomycetes; order Streptosporangiales; family Streptosporangiaceae; genus Nonomuraea; species Nonomuraea sp. NPDC050643. The sequence goes on from NZ_JBFAIM010000038.1 coordinate 89,980, forward strand.
AGGTCCGCTACTCACGATGAGTAATCGGTGGACGGCCCTTGGCCGGAGGTCCTGACCGGCCCTACTCCAACGGCATGAACTCGTGGAGAGCCCGGTGCGGTGAGAGCCGCACGCCGGGTTCGGCGGGCGGACCGGGGAAACCCACCGGGAGTAATCCCGGCAGGGCGCCCCGGTCCGACCCAACAACTTCGGTGAGGCCGTCACCAAGGAAGTCGCCACACATAGTGCCTGCTGGGCCAAGGCCGGACCCCCGATCAAGGACGGCAAACGCGCCCAGACCACCCGCGAGCGCTGGCACCAGGTCCACGACCTGCTCGGCAAGGGAGTTGGCCTGCTGGAGTGCGCCCGCCGCCTCAATCTGGGCCTCAACACCGTCAAACGCTACGCGCGCGTGTCCGAACCCGAACGCCTGCAACGCGCCCCGCAGTACCGGCCGACCCTCGTCGACCCCTACCGCGACCACCTCAACGCCGCCGAACCGACGACCCCGCCGTCCCCGTCCTGCACCTGTTCAACGAGATCAAAGCCTTCGGCTACCCGGGCAGCTTCAATCTCCTCTACCGCTACATCACCCAAGGCCGGGTCGAAGCCGACCGCCTGCTCATCTCCCCACGCCGCCTCGCCCGGCTCCTGCTCACCCGGCCCGACAACCTCAAAGACGAGCATCGCCGGCTGCTCAACGAGCTCACCACGGCCTGCCCCGAGATGATCGACCTGGCCGGGCTCGTCCGCGACTTTGCCGACCTGCTCCGGCCGAGCAAGGGCAACGCCGACCGCCTCAGCACGTGGATCACCACCGCCCGCGCCGCCGACCTCCCTCACGTGCACGCCTTCATCCGCGGCCTCGACCAGGACCGCGACGCCGTCCACGCGGCCGTCACTCTGCCCTTCCACAACGGCGGCACCGAAGGCGTGAACACCACATAAAGACCAAGCGCATCATGCGCCAGATGCACGGCCGCGCCGGCTTCATGCTGCTCCGCCACCGCATCCTGTTGGCCTAACGCTCCGTCACCACCGAAAGAGAGACAGAGCCGTTCTTTGTACAGTCCCTTACATAGCAGCAATGCGCCCCGGCTACCCGACCCTGACAGACCTTCAAGCGGCTGACCAGCCAGTTCGCTTGACTACACGAGATAACCATCGGAGCCGGCGCGTGGGTCACCTGCCGAGGTGAAGGAAGGTCCAAAGGTGAGTGCCGCGACCGATGTTCCACCTGTTGGACCAGGTGCACTCAGCCTGATCGGAGCGAGCGTAGGAGTGACAGGCGATCAAGCCCCCCTCCAGCAGCATTGCTAGGTGTGTGTAGGTCCCGTGCTGCTTGTGGAAGTAGGCGATGAGGTCGCCGGGTTCGAGACGGGCGACCTGGCTTTCGTCCTCAGTCTTCTCCGCGACGATCTCGGCATGCTTCGGGTGACCCTTCATCCGACCGGTCAGGAGGTCCACCATGGTGCTGGCCCGCACGATGCCGTACGGCGCGTGGGGCGGTGAGCCGAGTTGCCGGTAGGTGAGCTTGATGCCGCCGCACCTCTCACCGGGGCGCTCCCCAATGCAGCACGAGATGAAGTGCGTGCAGTCGTCGAGTTGCTCAAACGGTATGACGGAGCCATCGGGCAGCGCAGCGTGCTCGCGTTCCTTCGAGGTTCCGTCGCTCGCGAACTCGTGCTCGAATACGGTGCCGACCGGGACCTTGATGAAGTTGGCGCTCGTCCTGGTCGCGATGAATTGGTCGTCGCATGGCCGACGCCAGTATTTGCGGGCGTAGGCCAGGGCGCCAGCGCGGTCATAGCCGATTCGCGCCGAGCGTCCGGCCAGCGCGGGGCGGACGATCCTGTCGCGCACGTTGCACCAGTCGGTGCTCAGCTCGGCGAACTGCGGGTCGTCGCGGCGGATCGCGCCGGGTGGTCGGCTCGGGTGCCTGGCCGAGAAGCCGATGTCGGTCAAGGCGTTCTCATTACGCTCACCTCGGTCGATGGCGTCTTGGACGGCGATGCGCGCGGCGACGTCCCGCAGCGTCCGGCCGATCAACCAGCCACTGCCTTCGAACGACATGGAGGGGAGCAGTAGCCGATGGACGGTCTCGGTGACCTCGGTGACCAAGTCGTTGGTGGGCGATGTCTGCGCGTCCTTGAAGGTCCCCTCGGCGGGCTCGGCCTCCCACGCAGGGCTCGTCTCCCACGTCGGCCCAGCCTCCGGCGTGGACGGAGGAAGTGTTGACGTAGGGGCGGGCGCCCTCGTATGGAAGATCCATTCCGAGAGGTGCAGTGCTTGCGCGGCGCGAATTGTGGCGTTGCGTTCGGTGTATTTCCTGCGGGGCGGCGTCCAGTCACGCACCAGTACGTCCTTTCCGTCGAGGACGAGGGCCAGACGGGTCTGGGCCCCGCGCCGGCCCGCGGGGAATGTCATCCGGGTAAGCGCGAACCGCACCTCGATGGGGAGTGCGTCGAAGTCACGGTGCCGATCCGCGGCGAACTTGCGCAGCACGATCTCGCCGTACTTGAGGCAGACGGCGCTGGCGAGCAGGGCATCAGGCCCGGAATCGAGCTTGATGGTCTTGATCATCCGCGGTTTGTCGGCGTCGTTGAGGTGTTCTTCTGGAGTCTGCCTCTTGTCCCAGCCGACGTGGCGATAGGCCGGCACGGCTGCTTCCAGAGCTGAGCGAAGGTCGTAGAAGTCGTCGGCACCGACCCCGTACGATCTGACCTTCTCCGAAGTGAGATATAGGGCCCGCCCCCTTTCTGCGAGCAGCGATGCCGCTAGCAGGCCGGGGTCGAGGTCGACGTCCCGAGCGGCGGAGACGATCAAGTCCTTGAAGCGTCGCCCCGCCTTGCCCCAGAACTGCCGGTGTCCGTCCGCGACCAGTTCCTCGGACACGGCCAACGACGCGTTGCGAGCTGAGGTCTGGACTGCGGCCCAGACCTCATGGTCTCGGATGCGGACCCATTCCTGGGCCAGCTTTGCGTCACCGGGGGCCCTGGCGTCCAGGGCCTTTCCGCCGAGTTCGGGGTGCTGGGCGAAGAAGACCAGATTGGTGAGCGCGGCGTCGTCGCGCCAGCCCTGCTCGATCGCCACCCGCAGCGCCGCTGCCCAGTCTCTCCGGTTGAGGGCCTCGGAGATCTGGGGGGTGACGACTCCGCCACCGGTCTCGAACTCCTGGGTGTCGTCCTCGTGGTCCGGTTCAACCTCCGGCTCGTAGGCTTCGGCAGGGATGTTCTCACCCCAGGCCTCCTCCAGCGGGGTCTCGTCGTCGGAGTCGCGCGGACAGCGCGAGGGATGGCCGGACCACTCTGCCATGGGCGATACCCACTGGGGTGGCTCCGGTGCGGGGACCTCCGCCTCAAACAGCGAGGCCAGGGATTCAAAGGGCGACTCCCCGGCCTGACGCACCTCGGGTACGGCGATCGCCTCGTCCGGCCGTTGACGGACGCGGAGGCGGCTGTGCCCGTCGTCGGCGTCGTCATTGGGTCGGGCAGCCGGTGACGCCTCCTCCTGCCAGGAGGACGGGACGGCCACCGGCAGCCCTTCGATCATCGACGGCAGGCCTTCCTCCGGCGCGGGCGTGGTCACCGATGGCTGCCAGGGGCCCGCGAACGGAGTCTCGGCCTCCAACGCTGCGACGCCGGGCGGATCCGCATCGGGCGTGCGGTCCGGCTCCACGTACAGGAGGGGCGATTCCAGGTTTTCGGACGGGTGGATCTGGTATTCGGACACGATGACCTCCTGCTGCCGGAGCTTCGGCTCAGCTCGCCGCCACCTTGCCGGCCTTCATGTCGCGGCCGGAGATCACGGACCAGTGCGTGATGATGGTTCCGATGTCACGGACCGGGGCGCCCGTCGGCGTGTAGAGTGCGGGGACCGCCGCCACGTTGGCGAACAGGCCTTTCTCGATCGCGATGAGGATCCTGGAGATCGGATCGGCGATGTCGAAGAAGCTCTTGGACAGCCCGTGCGCGGGCAGCCCCACCCGTTCTGCGATCTTGAAGAGTCGCTGTTCGGGGCTCGGGGCCTGGGCCCGGAGTGTGTCGACAATGGGCGAGTTGAATTCCAGCGTGAGGTGGAACCAGGACATCATCGCGGTGAAGACATGCTCTTCCCGCGACAGGTTTCCGTTCTGCCGGCGCGCCAGGAGCATGTCCCGGAGCTTGTCGGCCAGGTCCGCGATCTTCGCGTTGTCGGTGGGGTTGGTGCCCGTCTCGTTGCGTACGCTGATGATGGCAATCCAGACTTCACGGAGGAACTCCTCGAAGGTCGCGACGAAGGTGCGGTTCGCCGCGTCGGCCCTCGGATAGGTGTACGGGCGGTTGTCGTCCATGCCGTGGTTGAGTTCCATGTCGAACATGCGCTGGTAGCTGTTACGCCGGATCGCGTCCAGGTCGGGTCGGACGTAGCTGGTGATGGCGCTGATCGTGAACGCCGGGGGTTCCCGATAGAAGAGCTCCTCGGTGTTGCGAAGCCAGTGCTGGCTGGCAGGGTCCGGCACGCCCAACCGTTCCCCCGAGACGAACTCGCCGATCACACGCTGGAAGATGTCGTACACCCGAGTGTTCTCGATCATGTAGGCGTAGATCAGGTGATCCCACTGGACATTCGTCGGCTGGCCCCGGAAACCGCCCGCGGCTGCGCTGCCGAGGGCGGCGAACAGGCCGGGCAGGTCGCTCCGATGGCGAGGCTCGCCCAGGATCACGGCCTGGTCGTTCGCCCGCAGATCCCATGCCAGCTCCAGCAGGGCGGACAGCTGGAAAGGGTGGAGGCGGAAAAGCCTTCTTGCCCCGTCAGGGATGCTGCCCGCGAAGCGTCTGAACATCGCCGTCACGCCCCTTCGTTCTCGTGGGGGATCTCCGACTCCCCGGTATCGGGCTGCGGGTCCTGCGCAGCCCCGAAGGGGGGCAGGTGCCAGGTACGGTCGGCCGGCCACTCTTGTCCGTCGCCGGGCACCGCCAGTACCTTGCTGAGCTCGTCGTAGGCGGCGATCGCCTCCTTGACCTCGTCCGGCAGCGGTGGAATGTCAGTGGTCATCTCTATCTCCTCGCTCATGTCGCCGGTACGACGCCGCCGAGCCGGAGCATCCAGCTCTCCTGGACACGTACGGTTTCCGCGGCCTGGTCCGGCTGGGTTGCCATCCGGAGCCCGGTCAGGGCCAGCAGGCGCAGCGCCTCGGTCCAGATCCAGTGCGTCGAGTTGTAAAGTGCCGGGCCCAGACGCTGCTCCAGCTCGTCGAGTGTCTTGGGATGGACATGGGCCGGGGGCACCAGGGCGCCCAGCGGCCGCCCCGCGAACGCCTTCATGGGGGTGTCGATGCTCAGCCGTACGACGTCACCGAGCGCGGGCAGGCAGTCGCGTAGCAGGTCGTCGGTGCCCGGATCCGCCTCGCGCGCCGGGTGGGCGGCGATCCACGCCTCGGCCAGGTCGTCCCAGGGGCCCGCGCCGTAGTGTGCGCGGCACATCTGGACGCCCAGCAGGACCCGCAGGTAGGCGGGCGGGTGAGGATCGCCGGGGATCGCCCGGTGGACCTCGGCGGTCTCGCCCGCCACCACATCGTGCAGTGCCGCGACGGCGGCGTAGCCGGTGTGGGCGAAGGCGAACGCGTCGGCGGCCACCTCCGACGCCCATTCCGACCATGCCTGGGCCGCGCCGGACGGCAGGTCGCGGCGCAGCGCCGCGGCGAACTCCCCGGTCCAGCCGCAGGCGTGGGCGAACTGGTGCCCGGCCTCGTGGATCAGCGCCGTCGGGCGGAGCAGGTTGTGCCTGGCGATCTTGATTGCGGCAGCGGGGCTCTCGCTTGCGCCGTCCCACAGCCGCAGCCCCGCTTTCAGGATGGCGGCGCCCCGGCCGGTGTCCACGTATGACAGCACGACGGGAACCGGCCGGCCGAGCTGGTCCAGGGGCTGGGCCAGGCTGCGGTAGGCGAGTGTGTCGCAGGCGCGCAGCAGCCCGGCGATGCGGGGGTTGGTCCGGGTCTTGACAGCGTCGGTGTAGAAGTCAACGGTGATCTCGGCGCGCAGGTAGCGCCGGGTGAACGCGAGCACGTGCCGCTGTACCAGCTCCAGCGCCGCAGCGGTTTCGGCGGCCGCCAGCTCGGCCTTGAGCGTGGCGGCCTCCCCTAGGAGCCGGTCGACGACGCCGGTCAGGTGGCGTCGTATGGCGAGCCCGAGGTAGCTTTCCAGCCCTGCCCACGCTTGCGCGGAAGCCATCTCGTCCAGATCGCGCAGGCTTCGCGCGGCTGCCGCCCAATGGGCGACCTGCCGGGCCACCTGGGTGCGTGATGCGTCGAGGTCTGGCTCAGCCATGGTCATACCCGGCCACCACGTCCACCTCGACCGAAGGCGCCCCCTGGCCAGACGACGTCCACGGCCCTCCCTTGAGCGCCTGGCGCAGCGCGGCGAGGCCAGGTACGCCCCGCAGGGTGAAAATGATCGTGACGCCGTCCTTGGCATCCTCTGTGGCGGCGACGAGCCGCGCTCCCCACTTGGACAGGAAGTCCGTGAGCGCGGCAATCAGCCATTCCCGCAGCTTGCCCGCCAGTGACTCCACGGCGGCGGGGGCGAGCAGCCGCAGTCCGGTGCCGAGCGCCTGCTCGGGGGTCAGGGCCTCATGCACGAGCCGTACCCGGCCACGCACCCGGCCGCTGAGCGCGGCCCGCAGCCCTCGCTCCAGCAGGCCGTTCAGGGACACCGCCGCCGAACCCGGGTGCCCCGCCTGGCGCAGCCGGACGGCCAGCTTCTGGGCGCGGTACTCTCCCAGGAACAGCCGTACCCAAATGGCGCCGGCAGGGAAATCGATCGTCACGTGTACCCCGCTGTGGCGCCGCATCGGTGCGCGTCCGTCGGGCTGGGCCGCTAGGAGCGCGCGCTGGCCGCGGACAGCCAGGTGGTACAGCCGCTGGCCAAGATCAAGTGCCCGCCGACTGCCCATCGCCTTGGCCGAGACCGGGCGGCCGAGCAGCGGCTCGCCGAGCAGCACGCCCGCGGCGGCCGGGGTGAGCGGATGGAACTGGGCGGCGGCCTGCTCGACGCCGCTGGCGAGTCCGGGCACGACCGCGGCCTCCGCGCGTACAAGGTCGGGCAGCGTCGTGCCCGGCACGCTCTCGTACACATGCACCTCGGCTTCCACGGTGTCGCCGGGCGCCACGCCGAGCTGTTCCTGCAGGAAGTCGGCTAGCGTCACGCCGCCGACGGTTGGCACGGCCTCGGCCTGCTGCGGCGTGAGCGTGGTGGTGAAGACCCGGCTGAACTTCTTGTAGCCCGGCCTGGGCAGCCAGCAGCCCCGCACGCCACCAGTGACCCGCAGATCGGGCCGTTCTCGATAAACGGCGTCCGGCAGCACCGGCGGCAGGTTGGCGGCGGCCGCCTGCTCGAACGCCTCGAGCGCGAACGCCTCCAGGAGAGTGGGGTCGTCGAGCGTGCTTTCAGGCAGCGCAGCGACCTGCCGCACCGTGTCGACGACGGTGGCGGCGACCGCCGCCGGCGCCGCCCGGTTCTCCTCGTCCGGGCTCACCTCCAGACCCATCATCCGCAGGCCGACGTCCACGATCGCCTTCGACAGCGCTGGCGCGTACTGGGGGCCCACGAATCTCTTGATCAGCTTGCCGATCAGGCGGGCCAGGAACTTCACCACGCGTTTCCGGCCGCCCAGCCGGAAGCCCAGCCGGATGACCGGGATCAGGGCCGGCAGGAAACTCTCAATGTGGGGCGTCGGGTCCTCACCGTCCTTGAGCTCACTCAGCCGGGCGATGAACAGCTCCTGCGCCCGTTCAAATTCGGCGAGCGTCGCCGACGGCAAGGTGGGCTGCGCCCGCACCTGGGCCAGCTCCAGCTCCAGCGCGGGCTCGCTGTCGGCGAACGCCAGGTCCGCGACTTGCTGGTTGAACTCGTGTTGCAGCTCGGTGACGTCGAGACCGGCATCTGTCTGCGGCTCTGGCTCCTCCTCCAGCTCGCGTAGGAAGGGCAGACGCCGGGCCAGTTTTTGGGCAATCGGCTGCAGCGCCGGCGGCAGCTTGTTGATGGCGGCGGTCAGCACCTTCTGCAGCAGCGGCCTGATCAGGCCCTTGAGCTTGGCGAGGACCGGGCCAAGGCCGAGCTTGGCGAGCGCTCCGATGCCCTTCCTGGCGGCACCGGCCACTTTCTTGACGAGCCTCTTGAGCCCGCCGAAGAAGCGCTCGAAGCTAGGGCCGAGCCGGTTCGCCGGCTGATAGGCATCGACGAGCGAACCGACTTCGGCATCCTCAAGACCGGCTGGGGCGCGCTCGGTGAACTCGTGGGCCAGATGGTCGAGCATCGCCTCCAGTTCGCTCGCCAACGGGGAGAAATGCTGCTCAAGCGCCTGCCTCGCGGTCCCCGGGTCGCCTTGGCCGTTCTGAAGCCCGTCCCGGTATAGTCCGGCGGCTTCGTCTACGAGCTCGAAGAGCGCCTCGTCGATCTCCTCGTCATGCAGTTCGTTGAGGAAGGTCATGTACGAGTCGGCCGCCGGGTCCGCCTCCACCGGCTCGGCGAGCTCGTAAACCGAGAGGAACGGCATAGCGGGCACTGTCGCGGTGACGCTCTCGCCCGGGGGCGGTGGCGTGGCGAAGCTATCGACGTTCCGAAACGGCGTCCCGGCAGGCTCGGTCGGTGGCGGCATGAGCGGCTCCTCTCATGTAGAACGCACCGTGCTCAAGTTGCCCTTCCTTCTCACCGCTTTTGTTCATTCCCTGAGCTGCCCCAAGTCGCATCCAAGGGGCTCCCATCGACTCTTGACGTGCACCGACGCCTCCCCACACGCCTATGCGCCGAACGGGCCGGGGTCTGCGACACTCGCTGAGATTTACAGCGGGGCTGCCTAATCAAGGGGACGGCTTGTGAATCAGCCTGTCGGCATATTCCATAGGTATTCTAAACGTTACTCTGGCTCGCGCCGCCCGAAGCAGCTCGTCGTTAAGGATGTTTTTCTTGTTGTTCTCCGTAGAACACACTACTCCGGGGAACTTCTCTCTCGAAATCAAGGAATCCATGTCCGCTAGATGTACGGGCATGTTTCCCAGTTGGTCAGGAGCGTCGGTCGTTACCCGCTTCTTTGAGTTTACTCGCATTGCGATGGTCGTGATGGGCGCTCGCCGAGTGAATGCGAGGAAATCAAACGGTCCAAAACCGAGAGTCCAGCTCGCGACCGATTCTTCCGTTGAGATTAGATAACGTAGCGAGATAAGCATCTCGTCTCGCGGCGTGGGATTGCCTTGGGAGTCCTGTGATATCGGGACCCACCACCATCCGTCACATGAGGACAACGCGTTTATTAGGTCAACCAACGCGCCCGGGCTTCTGACGTATGGGAACACGAAATGGATCGCCTCGACGCCAGGATCCTTAGCGGACCTCAAGATATTCCGCATGTCGTCGCAGAAGGTCGCGCCACTGAGCTTTCGGGAGAATATGAATGCCCGCCACTTGACAATTTCCGGTTCCTGTTCCGGGTTCTGCTCTTTTAGTAGCAGCTTTCGTGCCAGGCCAGAAGCGAACCGACAGGAGGTCTGCCCCTGTCCTAGCCAATGGCGGATTATTTCGTTGCAGACCTCAGGGTGGTCGACAAGAGTCTCCTCGGTCGATCCGTCAGGAAGCCAATTAATATCAATGAAGAACTTGAGGTAATCGTCGAGATTGGACCATGTGCCCACGCGATCGTCTTTAAGACGACGCGTTTCAGATCGAGCAAGCCGTGGTTGATCCTCATGGGTCATGCTGTCCTCCCTTGATCTCGCTAAGGGGGGCGAAGGCTGAATCCCGTTGGAATTAAGCTGGGCTCACTCTGCGTCGAGATATCCGAGTTTATCCAGCTCGGCAGTTTCTGCCTCATCTACTGGTAGAACACCTGAGGATGAGCTACCGATTACGAAGTCTACGCTACCATCGTGGGCGACTACGGCGACCGACTGTTCCTTCTCCGCCTTCTCCATATAGAGAGCCGGATCTTTTTGAAATTGCTCTCTGGTAACCTTTTCCATTTTGACATCCTGTCTTAGGAGAGCTCGCGCGTCGCCTCGACCTGACGTGACCATGGAAGGTGTGCACGCCTGCACGCACATACGAGCTGTTTGCGGGCCGGGCGAGACCCGCCAGGTTGTCTATTGCAGCTTATATCCTGAGTGGGAGATCAGGCAAAAGAGATAGTGAAGATGTGTTATGCAGATCACTCCTGTAGCGGAAAGGATCGTCCTCGAACTCCTGCGCCTGCGACGAACGCACGTCCGCCGTGGTTGATCCCGCCGCCATGCCGTCGACGCAAACCCCCAACCACGCGGGCCTTGGCGAAGCCGGTAGTCCGCATGCCCGAGGCCATGCCACGCGACAGAGGCACCCTTGAGGTTCGCGCCATCGCTAGGCCGGAGCGCTGCTCTACCGAAAGGTAGCTTGCGGGAAGCCGGTTCTCCCAAGTAGCTCGAGCGTGGCCCCGGCCCGCGATAAGCGGTGTGATCGCGGGCCAGAGCCGCCGCCCTGAAGCTTCGCTGAACCAGCACGACAAGAGTGCGGCAGAAACAGCGACATCAACCGTGGCACGTCACAGCTCTGGGACGACCTCACCGAGGAAGAGCGCCGCCAGTCCCTTCCCGAGGTGCGCAACTGGCTCCAGTCTGCGCTGAACTGTGGACTGATCCCCGACACCACCAGCACAACGGTGACTCCCTAACGAGTTGGCGGTTGCCAGAAACGTGGGGTGCGTTTCCCAGGCTCTGCGACTCCCTGGCCGTCAGGTGCGGCGTTCATCTAACGAGCGTTTGACGAACGCAACCCCAGGACGCCCGGCCGAACGGGGCTCCGTGCGCAGTGTCCGGTTTGGATGTTCATTTTGCCGTTCATCTTCGGCCGTGCCCTGCTACCGTTCAGGTACCTCGCACGTGACGTTTGATGAACGGAGGTGCTCGCCATGGCGCTCATCGGACTGGTCCGGGTCAGCACCGACAAGCAGAAGACCCAGCGGCAGCATGACGCCCTCGATCCGATCTGTCTGAAGGTCATCGAGGAGAAGGCCAGCGGCAAGCTCGCCACCAGTGACCGGCCCGACCTGCTCACCGCGCTGTCCTACATCCGCGAGGGCGACCTGCTGACCGTCCAGGAAGTCGACCGGCTTGGCCGCAACCTCCTGGAAGGACTGATCGTCCTCAACGACCTGTTCCAGCAGGGCGTGGGCGTCAAGGTCCTGGAGGGCATCGGCGCCGGCGAGCACACCGAACGCTCCTTCATCCTCGACCTGGCCCTCGCCCTGGCCGAGGACCGCCGCCGCGACATCGTCCGCAAGACCAGGAACGGCCTGGAGACGGCCCGAAAGCAAGGCAGAGTCGGAGGCCGCCGCCCCGTGGTCGACGACGACAAGCGCGCCGCGATCCTCGACCGTCGCCGACGCGGGGAATCCATCCGCACCATCGCCGCCGGGGTGAAGGTCTCCGTCGGAGTCGTCCACAAGACCCTCGCAGTCGCTGCTGAGAGCAAGCACACTGACCAGCCCCCGACTCCCTGAGGAGCGCGCTGTGACGCTGCCGCAGATCCCGCTCGACGACCCGCGTGTGCTGACCCTGGCCAAGGCCCGCCAGCAGTTCGCCCACGACTGCACGTTTGTGCCGACGTGGGAGGAACTGACCGAGGAGGAGCGGAACGACAGCCTCCCCGGCGCCCGCAACTACCTGGAGTCAGCGATCAACGCCGGGCTCATCCCAGCGGTGGAACTGATCCACACCGGTCCACTCACCGACCTGGGCAACATCAACCGCGAGATCGAGCGGCAAGCCACCGCCATGGCCACTGCGGCCGCCGACCTGCCGCTGCTGCTCTACCGTTTCCGTACCACCCCCACCGGCGGGATGAGCGTCGGCACTGTGCTGAACAAGCTGGCCGAGACCGCCGAGCACGTCGGCGAGTTCGCCCGCGAGTTCGGCGACCAGAACTGGGTCGACATGGACGAAGACGAGACTGCGAACTGGCGCAAGGTCCTCGCGGACCTGGAAGTAGACGCCGCGACCTTCCGCCGCGCTGTGAACCTCATCGACTAAGCCGAGGCGTATTCCCCCCTACCGCCGATGGGAAGCGGGCTGCAGCGCCGCGCCGAGCGTGCCACCGGGAATGATCCTCCCGTCAGCGGCCAGCTGCACTGCGGTGGCCGCCGCGTGCAGCATCGCTTCCTGATGTGCCGGGCTCAGCCGCTCGTACGGCCGCCAGAGGATCAGACCAGCCCGGAACGGCAAGTCCGCGGTGTCCCAGATCTGGTGCAGCATGGTGGCCGAGCCGGGGCCGGCCCGGGAGGCGACCATGCTGACCTCGTCCAGCAGCGTACGCAGCAGGCGTAGCCATTCCCCGACGTGCACCGTGCGCGAGGGTAGTGTGACACTCCCGGTGGCGATGCCTTCAAAGGTGAGCCTGTCCAGCGCGGCGACGGCGTCGGGGACCGGGCGGGGGGTCATCGGCTCGCCGTAGCGGTGAGCCCGGCGAACCTCGTGGACTCGTTCCAAACGGCATCCGTGTTCAGCGCAGCTGATCATGAGGGGGAGCGCGGCGAGCAGGAGGATGCCGCGGTCGGCTGGGCAGGTGGGGCAGACCCGTCGTGCCGTCCGCCATGGGCGGCTGCGCGCTGGCAGCCAGGGCACCCAGTGGTTGACGACGTGATATCCAGCCCGGCCCGGCGGCAGCACTACCGAGTCCTGCCGGACATAGGCAGAGAATGCCTTCTGGCCGTCGGCGGGATCCAGAGTGTCGGCCAGCCACGGCACACACCCGGAGATCGTCATCCGGCGCAACCGGCCTACCGCGATGCCGGTCCGCGCGGTGAGCGCTCGTAAGACGGCAGCGGGCGCCTGGTAGTCCAGGTCTGCCTCGCGTGGGCGTACGACGTCAAAAGCGGGCACCTGGTAGTCCAGGGCTGCGTCGCGTGGGCGTACGACGTCGAACTGCGCTGACGCCGGACCGAGGTTATAGGTCAGCAGCTGTTCGACCGACAGGCGGTACAGCCCGGCCAGACGGCCGAGCCAGGAGGTGAGCGCCTCGCCGGGGGCGGGCTCGGGGTGCACGGGCCAGCGGCGCGCCCCGTCCGGCACGCCCGCGCTCCTCACAGCAACTCGCGTTCGAACTTGCGGCGCCGCTCGGTCGGCCCGGCGTAGCCGGCCAGCAGCAGGGTGCGCTGGGTGATGGCCTCCTCGCCGGACTCGATAGCCGCGACGGCGGCCTCGGTGAGCAGCGCGGCCAACTCCCCAATGGTGCCCTCGCTGCGGGCCAGCAGATAGTCGGTCATCTCCGCGGTGGCCAGGGAGGAGGGGCGGCGCAGCGGGAAGGCGGCGGCGAAGCTGGCCAGCAGCATGCTCGCCTCCCGGCCGGCCTCCCAGCGCGGCAGCACGAACGGAGCGAAGCGGTTCTCCAGCTGGTCATCAGAGCGGATCACCAGGTAGGCGTCCCGGGTACCGACGCCGACCAGCGGGATCTTCAGCTCGTTGCCCAGGAAGCGCAGCAGATTGAGGAACTCGCGACGCACCCCATCCCGCCCGGCCAGCACGTTGTGCAGTTCGTCGATCACCAGCATCCGCACGCCGGCCTGCCGCAGCAGCCGCACCGCGAGCTGCTCCAGCTCGGCCAGCCGCTGCCGGGGCCGCAGCGGCGCGCCAAGCGCGCTCAGCAGCGCGGTGTAGAAGCGGGCTACATGCGGATCGGACGGCATCTGCACGACCAGCACCGGGACCTGTTCGCGATCCGGGTGCGAGATCGGCGGGTGCGAGCGCCGGAACTTCTCCACGATCATCGACTTGCCGTTGTTGGTCGGCCCGATCACCAGCAGGTTCGGCATCCGCTGCTTGGCCGGCCAGTCCAGCAGCGTGTGCAACTGGTCCAGTGCCTGCCTGGCGCGGGTGTAGCCGATCCACCGATCCGCCCGTACCCGGGCCAGCCGCTCGGCGGCGGGCAGCCGGGCCACCGGCCGGACGCTGTCATGCAGGTGCGACAGGTCCTCTTCCGGGCCCGGCTCCAGCTCGATGCCTGGCCGGCTGGTCACCACTGCTCGATCACCTCGAACGGCTGCACGGGCTCATCGTCCGCACCCTCCTCGGCCGGCAGCGAGGGTGGTGGCGGGGGCGCCGGCGCATCTGGTCGCGGCGCGGGGGTCGCCAAGCGGCGCTCGGCATCGCGGCGGGCCCGGCGGGTCGTGGCCGCCGCGTTCTCGGTGATCTGCCGCATCTGCTCGACCATGGCGAACAGGGCGTTCTCATCGACCTGGGCCCGGCCGTCCCGGCGCAGCCGGGCGATCGCGGCGCGCTGTTCCCACACGCTGATCGGCGGGCGCGCCAGCGTCCGGTACGGCACCGGCAGGTAGGCGTGCCCGTCGGGGTCCAGCACCCAGATCCGGGACAGGTCGCGCGGGTCGCGGCGCAGCACGAACTTCTCCAGCCGATCCCGGCGGGCGATCCACGGCTTGAGCGCGTCGCTGTAGTACTGCACGTGGTCGATGGTGAAGCCGGTCCGCCTCAGCGTCCGTCGGATCACCGGCAGGAAGTCGATGAGGAACGCGGTCTCGCCGGTCACCGTCGCGGGGCGGCCGCCGGCCGCGACGCCTTCGGCCCACCGCCCGGCGGGTGTCTGGCCCAGCGTGGCGTGCACCTGGCCGTGGTAGGCGGCCACCGCCAGGGCCAGCCACCGGTTCAGCTCGGCGACGGTCAGCACCGCGCTGGCCTGGCTGTCGTAGCTGCCGCGCTCGGCCGCGCTGGAGAAGGTGGTGCCGGGCAGTTCGTGCACCATCTGCATCATTGTGCCGATCAGCCGCTCGATGACGCCGCCGAAGTGCGGCATGCCCTTGGGCCGGTACGCCAGCGTGACGCCGTGCTGCACGCAGCCCCGGCGCAGCGCCTCACTGTGGAATTCCACGGCGTTGTCGACGTGGATCTCGTGCGGCTTGCCGCTCATCGGCCAGACCACCGCCTGCAGGCCGAGCCGCTCCAGCCACGGCCGCTTGTCGCACACGGTGTGCGCCAGGCACAGCCCCACCGACAGCGCCGACGGTGCCTCCAGGGTCACCACCAGGCCGACCACGCACCGGCTGGCCACATCGATCGCCGCGGTGACGTACGGGCGGCCGATCGGCAGCCGATGCCGTTCATCGACCACCTCCACATCGACCGGCGTGTGGTCGATCTGCACCTGCTGCAGCAGGCCGTCAATGCTCGGCGGGTCGCCGCCCGCCGACCGCAGCCGGCGCGCCCCCTCGACACCCTCCCGCGCCGTGGCGGCCGCCACCGGATCCAGCGCCTCGATCCGCCGCGCCAGCGTGCTGCGGGCCGGCACTGGCAGCCCACCGGTCCGGCACCGGCGTACGACCTCCCGGTAGACCGCCGCCACCGAGCGTCGCTGCCGGGTCAGGTAGCGCGACCGGATCACCTCGGCCATCACCGTCTCGACCGCCGTCGGCACCCGGCCGAGTCTCCGGCCACCGCTGGAGCGCCCAGGCAGCAGATCCGACACGACACCCTCACCCGCACGCCACCGGCCCAGCAGCACGTACACCTGGCGCCGGGAGATGCCCAGTTCATCCGCCGCCGCGTCCGCGGCCGCCAATCCCACCCGCGGCTCGGCGGCCAACCGGCCGATCACCTCGGTGCGACGTACTGCCATGTCCCACGTCTCATCCGGGGCGGTCAGCACACCCCGCTCGATGATCTGCGCTCGCCCATCGTCCATGCCGAGGCCTCACCGTCGCGCACACGAGTACGGAACAAACGCACCGTAGCGCAGAGGACTATGGTCAATCCGGCGCTTCAGAGTCCTCTGCACGGGCCCCCGAAAGCCCAGGACACCCGCGCACCCGGCTTCGAGAAGTGACATCGTTTGTCGATTCCCGAAGTCGACTGCACAGGTTTCCGAAGTCCTCTGCAATGGAGATCTTGGCCAAGGGCGACGGGGCGTAGTGCTCGCCCGGGGGTGTGCCGTGCAAGCCGTCGATGTCCGAGTTCGCGTGCACGGATGTCTGATTTCCTTTGCGCAGTCCCGTCCGCACAGTCTTCGGAGCAGGCGTCGTATATCTTTGCCGTGTTCGCGGCAGCGCTGATCTCCCAGGACCGGTTCTGGTCGCAGCATGACGAAGGCCCGGTCCCCACCAGGACCGGGCCTTCGTCATGCAGGCGCGGGTCGACTATGCCGCAGCTGTCGTGCTGGAGGACGCCACCTTCTTGGGTCGGCCGAGTACGAGGGTCTTTTCGCGATCCAGTCCCATGTTGTAGTCGCCCACGATGGCCTGTGCCATCGGCACCGACCGGGATGACGAGCCACCACCGCTCGTGGTCAGGCGCACCGAGTTCTGCTTCCAGATCGCCGGAGCGCCGCCCTTCTTCAGGATCTTGATCAGCCGAGCATCGTCAGCGAGTTCCCAGTTCCCCGGCACGTCCAGCACCATGGTGACACCCCTCAGGATCAGGTTGTCCCAGGTGCTCGCGTCGCGACCCCAGGCCGCGCTTACCAGCGTCAGCACCCGCTTGACCATTCCCGGCTTCTTGCCCATCGCCAGCAGGGCCTGGACGGCGCCGACACGGTTTGCACTCGGGCTGGCGGCTACTTGAAGATCCTCGCCGAGAGCTTGTACCTCGTTGTTGACGCGGATCGCGATGGGGTCGCCTGCCGTGAGCGAGACCCGGAAGTTGTCGTACGGCCTCACCGGTTTGCGGTGCTTGTTCGCAGCGAGGAAGAGCTTCGCCTCCTGCTGAATGGTGAGTCCCTCGTAGACCATCGCGTCGCGGAGGAAATCCGGTCCTTCCTTGATGATGCAGGCCTGGTTGCTGTGCTGACCATCGATGATCACCATCTCGCCGTTGGCTCGCTTCGAGACCAGGGCCGGCAGGAGCATCTCCACGTCCCAGTTCTCGGTGATCTTCGCGGTCCAAGCGGTGTTCTCATCGCGCTGCATGTACAGACGATTGGTGTCCATCGACGGATCGACCGTGAGCGAGCCCACTCTCACCGACTCGTAGTGCTTGTCCACTTTTCCCCACTCGGAGGTTTCGGTAGCGGTCTCCCAGGACCGATCACAGTTGAGGCTATGTCAAATTGCTGACCTGAGCAAATTTTTATGGCCAAAAATCTTAGCGAGGTCACCGGATTCACCCAGGTTCGATTAGCGCCGATTGCGGCGCCATCCGATGCCCCAGGTCGCCGACGAGTTCGGCGTCACCCACGTCTCATCATCTACCGCACCTCCAGTGGCCACAGCCATGCCTGGCCGCGTCGCGACCTGCAGCCGTGCACAGGGAGTCCTCTGCATGCACGGGGCCGGTTAGAGGATTCTCAGAAACGCTCGGTTGCCGGAGCATGATCAGGGCGCGGGCGCAGCACTTCGGGCCGCGGGGGGTGGACTGCCGGCGGCGCGTTCGAGGACGCGGTAGACCGTGGCCCGGCCGATGGAGAACAGCTCCATCAGGTCGGCGATGGAGTAGTCGCCGCTGGCGCGCATGCGGACCAGTTCGGCCTGCTGCCGGGCGGTCAGCTTGGGCGCCCGGCCCTTGAGCTTGCCCTTGGAGCGGGCGATGGCCATGCCTTCGCGGGTGCGCATCTTGAGCAGGTCGGCCTCGAACTCGGCGAACACGGCGAGCATGTTGAAGAACATCTTGCTCATGGGGTCGGCCGGGTCGTAGATGCTGCCGCCCAGCGACAGGCGCACTCCGCGGGCGAGCAGGGTGTCGCCGATGTCGCGGGCGTCGGGCACTGAGCGGGCGAGCCGGTCGAGTTTGGGCACCACCAGGGTGTCGCCGGAGCGGACGGCGGCCAGGGCTTGGTCGAGGCCGGGGCGGGCGCGGTTGGTTCCGGTCAGGCCCTTGTCGAGGTAGATGCGGTCCTCGGGCACGCCGAGGCCGGTGAGGATGTCGCGCTGGGCGGTGAGGTCTTGGGCGACGGTTGAGCATCGGGCGTAGCCGATCAGTTCTGCCACCTGTCCACCGTACGGTTTAGCCTCCCTTCACCGGACAGTTTCGCGGACCACTTATCTGAGACACGGGTGCGGCTTGCCGAGCTGCGCTTCGGTGATCTCCGTGGCGGCGCGTCCGGGTGTCCGGTTGGGGACCTCTAACGGACACCTCCGGAGGAAGCAAAACGGCCCGGCTCAGGATCGGGAAGGAACGAGGCGGGGATGCCCTGGCCGATCATGAAGTCGCGTTCCCGGTCGTAGGCCTCCCTCGTCCGAGAGAAACAGGTGAGGATGCCAAAGATGTGTCGCGCGGTGGCCTCGTCGATGCGCGCGGCGTCGAACCATTCCTCCACCTCGTGCTGGGCTTGGGCCCACGACTGGTGCATGGCCTGCCGCCCTGCCGTGCGCGCCCGCTGCGACGCGCCGGGCCGGTCGCCCTCGTAAACGGGCTGGTGCGGCTGGACCATCAGCAGCGGGCCGAGGCTGCCGCGCGCGGTGATCTTCCCGGTCCGGATGAGGTTCAGCGCGGTCGCGGCGGCTTCCAGCAGCGCTTCCTGGCGCACGGTGTCGAAGGTCTCGTACGGGCGCCATACCGTGATGCCACCCCGGGGCGGCCAGCCGGCGGTGGCCCAGATCTGTTCCAGGGCGGCGGCCGCATGCTGGCGGACTTGTGAGGTGGACAGGCTGACCTCGTCCAGCAAGGTGCGCAGCAACCGGAGCCAGACGCCGACGTGCACGGATCGGCGGGGCAGACTGACCGTGCCGGAACTCAGGCCCTGGAAGGTGAGCCGGTCCATGACCAGGATGTGCTCGGGCGCCGCGCGGTCCGGCGTAGGCTGGTCCAGCGCCTCGGCGAGCCAGCATGCCTTCTCGGTTTCGAGGCGGCGCCCGTGCGTGGGGCAGCTGAGCATGAGCGGGATCCTGGCGGTCAACGGGATCCCGCGGCCGGGCTCGGCGGCGCAGACAGGGCAGACTCGTCGTACGGTCCGGGGGGTGTGACGGGGCAGGGGGAACCAGGGCCGCCATCGCTGGACGACGTTGCGGCCGGCCTCGCCCGGCCACAGCAGGACGGAGTCCTGCCGGACGTAGGTAGGGAAGGTTTCCGCGCCGTGGTCCGGGTCGAGGGTGTCGGCCAGCCAGGGCACCCACCCGCCGATCGTCATCCGGCGTAGTCGGCCGACCGGCGTGCCGGTCCGCTCGGCGAGCGCGTGCAGGATCGCTGGCGACGGATCCCAGTCCAGATCATCGGCGGCTGGGTCGTCCAGCAGGGCGGAGGCCGGGCCGAGGTTGTGCCGCAGCAGCTGCGGCACCGACAGGTGGTAGGTGCTCGCCAGGCGGCCGAGCCAGGAGGTCAGCGCCTCGCCGGGATGGGGTGGCGGGTGCACCGGCCAGCGGCGGACGCGTTCACCTGGCCTCATGTGAGTTCGCGTTCGAACAGGCGGCGCCGCTCGGTCGGCCCCTGGTAGGTCGCCATGAGCAGGGTGCGCTGGTTGATGGCTTCCTCGCCGGACTCGATCGCCGCGACGGCGGCCTCGGTGAGCAACGCGGCCAGTTCCCCGATGGTGCCTTCGCTGCGGGTCAGCAGGTATTCGGTCATCTCCGGGGTGGCCAGGTGGGAGGGGCGGCGCAACGGGAAGGCGGCAGCGAAGCTGGCCAGCAGCATGCTCGCCTCCCGGTCGGGCTGCCAGCGCGGCAACGTGAACGGGGCGAAGCGGTTCTCCAGCTGGTCATCAGAGCGGATCGCCAGGTAGGCGTCCCGGGTGCCGACGCCGACCAGTGGGATCTTCAGCTCGTTGCCGAGGAAGTGCAGCAGGTTGAGGAATTCACGGCGCGTATCGCCGCGCCCGGCCAGGACGTTGTGGAGTTCGTCGATCACCAGCATCCGTACGCCGGCCTGCCGCAGCAGCCGCACCGCGAGCTGCTCCAGCTCGCCCAGCCGCTGGCGGGGCCGCAGCGGCGCGCCGAGCGCGGTCAGCAGCGCGGTGTAGAAGCGGGCCACCTGCGGGTCGGACGGCATCTGCACGGTCAGCACCGGGATCTCCTCGGCGTCCGGATGGGAGATCGGCGGGTGGGAGCGCCGGAACTTCTCCACGATCATCGACTTGCCGTTGTTGGTCGGCCCGATCACCAGCAGGTTCGGCATCCGCTGCTTGGCAGGCCAGTCCAGCAGCGTGTGCAGCCGAGCCAGCGACTGCGTGGCGCGGGTGTAGCCGATCCACCGATCCGCCCGGACCCGGGCCAGCCGCTCGGCGGCGGGCAGCCGTGCCACCAGCCGGGCAGCCTCATGCAGATGAGACAGCTCCTCTTCCGGCCCCATCTCCAGCTCGATGTCCGGCTTGCTGCTCACCACTGCTCGATCACCTCGAACGGGCACACCGGCTCCCCCACCGGAAGATCCTGCGCCGCGGCCGGCGATACTAGCGCAGGTGGGATCCATCGCGTGGTGGGAGTCGCGGAGCGTCGCTCGCCCTCCCGGCGGGCCCGGCGGGTCTTGGCCGCCGCGTCCTTCGTGATCTGCCGCATCTGCTCGACCATCGCGAACAGCGCCGTCTCATTCACCTGATCGCGGCCCAGTTCCCGAAGCCGAGCAACTGCCGCGCGCTGTTCCCACAGACTGATCGGCGGCCGGGACATCGTCCGGTACGACACGGGCAGATAGGAGTCCCCGTCCGGATCGAGCGCCCAGACGCGGGAGATGTCGCGCGGGTCGCGGCGCAGCACGATCTTCTCCAGCTGCCTGCGCCGGGCGATCCACGGCTTGAGGGCGTCGCAGTAGTACTGGACGTGATCGAGCGTGAAACCCGTGCGGGTCAGCGTGCGCCGCTCCACCGGCAAGAAGTCGACCAGGAACGCCGTCTCGCTCGACACCGTCGCGGGACGGCCGCCCTCGGCGACGCCTTGTTCCCACCGACCGGCCGGCGTCTGTTTCAGCGTGCCGTGCACCTGGCCGTGGTAGACCGTGACCGCCAGCGCCAGCCACTTGTTCAACTCCGCCAGCGTCAGCACCGCGCTGGCCTGGCTGTCATACCCGCCGCGCTCGGCGGGATTGGAGAACGTGGTGCCCGGCAGCTCGTGCACCATCTCCATCATCGTGCCGATGAGCCGCTCGATAATCCCGCCGAAGTGCGGCTGCCCCGGCGGCCGATAGCTCTGCTTGATCCCGTGCTGGTCACAGCCCCGCTGTAACGCCTCGCTCTTGAACTCCGCGGCGTTGTCGGTGAAGATCTCGCGCGGCTTGCCACTCATCGGCCAGGCCGCCTCGACCCCGAGCCGCTCCAGCCACGGCCGCTTGTCGGTCGCCATATGTGCCAGGCACAATCCCACCGACAACGCCGACGGCGCCTCCAGCGTCACTACCAGGCCCACCACGCTGCGGGATGCCACGTCGATCGCGGCCGTGACGTACGGGCGGCCGATCGGCAGCCGGTGCCGCTCGTCCACGATCTCCAGATCCACGACCGTGTGGTCGATCTGCACCTGCTCCAGCAGCCCCTCGATCACCGGCGGCTCTCCACCTGCCGACCGCAGGGCCCGAGCGGCGTCCGCGCCCTGCCGGGCCGTGACCGAGGCCACCGGATCCAGCTGGCCGATCCGCCGCTCCAACGTCCCTCGCGACGGCACCGTCAACCCGCGGATCTGGCACTGCCGGACGACCTCCTTGTAGACCGCGCTCACTGTCCGACGCTGTCTGGTCAGATACCGCGACCGGATCACCTCCAGCAGCAGCGCCTCGATCTCCTCCGGCAGTCGACCACGCCCTCGGCCACCACTGGACCGGCGCGGAAGCAGATCAGATGCGACCTGCGAACCCGCCCGCCACCGCTTCAGCAATTCATAGACCTGGCGGCGAGAGATGCCCAGCTGCGTCGCCGCCTCATCCGCTTCCGCAATGCGGACCTGCGGCTCCCGCGCCAGCCCGCCGATCACCTCCGCTCGGCGGGCGGCCATCGACCATTCCGCCGCCGAAGCCGTCAGCACACCCAGCTCCGCCACACCCGCCACGTCGTCGACCATGCCGACCTCACCGTAGTGAACACGAGTCCGGACAAGGCCGACGGTAGTGCAGAGGACTACAGGAATCAGAAGTTTCCGAAGTCCACTGCAATCAGCCCTATAACCCCAGGACGTCAGTGAACATGACTACGGGAAACGACAGTCCGGAGTCCCTGCACCACCGTCCATCAAACGACCGTTATTGGGACGACCCGATAGAGCTCCCGGATGCACATACAGTGGTCTAACGGCTACTCTCCATGACTGGGCGGTGCGGGTGTCGTGTTCTGGAGGGGGGCGGCGCTCGCATCTGGAGGCGCCCCGGCCGGTAGCACATGCGGCGACCAGCCGGGGCGTCTCACCGGCTCGGGCCTCATCGTGGGTGTGGGCGAAGCGCAAGAGGGCCAAGCTCGCCGATGCTCTGTTCAGCCCCGCTCCTGGCGGCAGCCGCGAGGGTAGGCTGAGGGCCCAGGAGAAGGAGATCGCGATGGTCACGATCGTGGTTATCGTCGCACCACTCGTCGCTCTGATCATCTGGGGCATCGTGTTCGATCTGCGGCGCCGTCGCTCCCCCCTCAGCGCTCATGACATCGAGGCGCAGGCCCGCAGGGCCAGAGAAGCCACCGATGCACGCGGCGGCAGTGGAAGCGCGGCAGACAGCGGCGGGCACGCCGGCGTGTGAACCGAAAGCGACCCGTCAGATCTGCCGCTCGGTCGGCGTCGCGCGCCATGCGCTCGGCGGTGCGCTTGTCCTCCAGGGCCTGCTCACGCTCAGGCTCGGCGGCGGCGATGCGGGTCAGCGCGCCGTCACGCACGACGGTCAGCGCATCGATGTGGCCCTGCCAGCTCAGGCCATAGCCCGCCGAGGCTGCCCGCCGGCGGGGTGTGCGGCTGGCAGGGCCAGGCGTGGGTCCCGGATGTCCAGGTCGTCCACACCGCATTGAGGGAGGCGGTCATCACCGGAGAACGGTCGTCCAGTGGCGATGGTCGCCGATGGTGACGTTCAGGTTGTAGCCGTACTCGACGTCGTCCACCGCGTCTTGCCTCTCCCGCCTTCGCGTGACCTGGCCTTTCCCCCATATCGCGGCGCTCATGCATCCGTCATGCGTCTGCGCAGGTACGGCGCGGTCCGGAAGGCTTCCGCGCCCGGAGCCGAAAAAGTGCATTCGCCGTAGTAGACATTCACCGCTGTTGGAACTATGGTTTCTCACATCGCAAGGAACGGAACCACCGGGCAGCACAAGTAGTTACCAGCAGGACGACGAACTGCCCGGAGCAGGCTGAAGTCGAAGGTTGAACGTTAAGGGTTTGACGGCAGAAGGTCGGACGTGACGGGCCAGCGCAGTGGTTAGGGGCCCAGAGTGTGGACGCGCTGCTGTGAAGGGTTGACGGCAGAAGGTCGGACGTGACGGGCCAGCGCAGTGGTTAGGGGCCCAGAGCGTGGACGCGCTGCCGACGGTGAAGTTGGCAAATGGTCCGGAAGAGAAAGATGAAGGGAGTGTTGACGCCATCAGGATCGCCCGTTGCCGGTTGAGTCTCGCCGCTCGGGTACCGCAGTTCCACAGATAGGAAGGTGGTCTACGGTCACGCATCCGCGATCCGCGCATCACCGCCCGCTCAATGCGGCGGTTGCGCACAACGGTAAGCCGGCCGATGGCCGGTAGATGGTGTTGAACTCTTCGGGGCCCCGGCGCAACAGGCGCCGGGGCCCCCTGTGCGCGTTAACGGGAAAGGAACATATGGATCAACGTCGCTCGGCTGCCGAGGGTGACACACTCACCCGCGGCAGGATCACCGATGAGGCCGGGCTCACGGCCGACGACCGGTTCGACGATGAGGACTACCCCGCCTACAGCATGGGCACGGCCGCCGAGATGCTCGGCGTCACCGCCACGTTCCTGCGGGCTCTGGGCGCCGCCCACCTGATCGAGCCGAAACGCTCCGGCGGCGGTCACCGCCGCTACTCCCGCTACCAGCTGCGCCTGGCCGCGCGCGCCCGGGAACTGGTCGACCAGGGCACCGGCGTGGAAGCCGCCTGCCGCATCATCATCTTGGAAGACCAGCTCGCCGAGGCGCTGCGCATCAACGCCGCCCACGAACGCCAGCACGGACGCGAACGCACAGCCGGAAACTGACACGGCGGCTTCGTTGCTCTGCGGCCTGGTCTTCCACCGCGCTGACCAGGCCACACCGCATCCACCCATCGGCCGCGGCTCGGCGGCCACCACCCGGCGGCGGCGCACCCCGGGGCTCGCGGGGCCAGGGCTGCTGCGACTTCCCGCCGCCCCGAGCGACACCAACCTGGAGAGCGGGCCAAAGCCTCCCCGAAACCGGGGATGGACGGGACAGCGCCGGCGGTCCAGCGGGCTCGGGGCTCAGGCGGGCTCGGGGGCTTCCACAAATCCGACCCGCGAAGAGATGCCAGCATCGCCAAGCAAGATCACGAGAATGATGGTCCCCATGGATGAGGACAGCGCCTCCACCGAACGCTTCACCATGTCGATCGGCTTGCACGAGACCTTCATCGTCGCCACGGCCGCCGGCGAACTCGACTACAACTCCGCCGGGCTGCTGCGCCAGCAGGCGAAGGACGCGTGGGAGGCGACCGACTCCGCCGGCCTGGTCCTGGACCTGAGCGGGGTGACGTTCTGCGACTCCAGGGGCGTCGGCGTGCTGGTGCTGCTGCTCAAGCAGAGCCGCGAACAGCACCGCAACCTCGTCTTGTCGAGCCTCCCGGCCTTGCTGGAACGCATCTTGACGATCACCGGACTGCGCACCGCGTTCCGCGTCGAGGCATCGGTGGAGGAAGCGATCCAGACGGTGCAAGCAGCGCCCCCGCCCGAGGCCACCAAGGACCCCGACTCACCGGGTCAGTAGCGGCCGCGCCGGGGACCAGCATCGCCAGGGGCCCCTCACCGGTTTTACGCGGTGTGCTTGCCTCGCTCCGTAGGGTGTGCGCATCATGCTGGGATGAGCAAAGTGGGATCTTGGTTACAAAGGTGGTGGCGAGGCGGCGACGGATCCGCACGGGAGGAGACGTCGCAGGGGCCGCTGGAGATGTTCGCGGTGCGGGTGCTGTACGACCGGTACGGGCGGGACATCTACGCCCGCGCGGCCGCCGATGCGGCCTTCAGCGCGGCGATCAGCGACCTCGCGGCGGAGATCCGACAAGACCTGAAGCAGGAAGGGCCGCGGGTGGCCAAGCTGCTCACCGACAAGACGGCCCTGACCTACTACCTGCTGGGCCACACCCACGCCGTGCTGGCCTGCCTGCTGGAGGCCGCCGTGCGTCCGGACGCTCCGACCCCCGCCGCCATCGACCCCGACTTCGCGGCCGTGCGCCTGGGCGCCATGTTCCATCTAGCCTTCGACGGCGGCCTGCTGCGGATGCCCGCCCAAGGAGGCGACGCTCCCCGATCGGCGAGGTGATGAACATGGCGCGGCACCTGAGTCGACGCTGCCGGGCGCGGGGGTGATGCGTAGTGACATCGGTGTTGCCGAACCCGTGAACTCGCCTCTGATGATCAATGAGCGTGACTGTGCATGTCACGGTCGGCGAAGAGGTCGATGAGCAGGCGGACAGGGATCCCGGCCTCGCCGCGTCGCGCTTCGGCCCTCTGCGCGCACGACCGTTTGCGGGTTCGGCCCGGGGAAACCGCCCCGTCGCCTCCTCTCGCCTCGCCCCTGGCCCGGGAACGGAGGAGGATGAGGCCTGGCTCTCTGTCGCATAGGCGGCCTGAGCAGAGCGGGAGGTGCATCGGCGTGATGCAGTTGTCGATCCGGCTGGTTCCCGTCGGGGACACCACGCTGGTGATGGTCCTGACCGGCGAGCTCGACCTGACCACCGGGCCCATCCTGGCCGCTTTCCTCGACCCGATCCCGCAGTCGGCGATCACCCACGTGGTCGTGGCCGCCGCCGATCTGTGGTTCTGTGACCTGAGCGGGCTCGACCAGCTCGCCCTCACCCACCGGGCCCTTCAGGCCAGGGGCGGCCACCTGGCCGTCGCCGAAGCCCAGCCGCCGCTGAGCCGGCTGATCGGCCTGATGACCCAGCACGACGCCCGGCCCCCCATCGCGGTGCATGCCAGCATGGCCGCGGCCCTGGCGGCCACCGACGTCGAGGCCTACCAGCTCGACACTCCCCCCGCGCCGATCCCTCGGCACCTGCCACGCGTACGCGAACTGCGCCGCGTACGCGTGCCCGCCCAGCGCCCGCGCGCGGCACGGCCACGCCGCCCGGAACCGGCTGACGTGCCGCCGGCCACACCGGTCACGCCGGCCATCGTCCGGGCCAGGGCCCTGCGCGAACAGGCCGCCGAGCGTCAGCACGCCCTCGCCGACCGGCTCAACACGGCGGAGGAAGGCGTGAGGCGGCTGGGTGATGCCCTCCGACGCTGCGGCGAGAGTTCGGCGGCCTTGCGCGCCACCCTCCAGGAGGCGCGTAAGGCCGCCGAACATCCTGACCCGAAGCCTGAGATGCACATACAGTGATCGAACTACTACTCTCCATGACTGGGCGATGCGGGTGTCGTGTTCTGGAGGGGGGCGGCGCTCGTATGGGGAGGCGCCTTGGTCGGTAAGCACACGCGGCGACCGGCCGGGCGTCTCCCGGCTCGGGCCTCAGCGTTCGGCGTCGAGAAAAGCGGCCGGGCGTGCGTCGAACCGCATCTCACCTCCGAGCACTGACCACCCTGTTTTGGGACGGCTGTTCGCCCAGGTCAGGCGAACTCGTCTGGTTCGAACGATCCGTTGACAGGCGCCTTGACCGGCACTCCTTACAGGGCGTGCTTGCCATGCTCCGTAGGGTGCGCGCATCATGCTGGGATGAACAAGGTCGGATCTTGGTTACAAAAGTGGTGGCGAGGCGGCGACGGGCCTTCACGGGACGAAACTCCGGACGGGCACCTGGCGGTGTTCGCGGTGCAGGTGCTGTATGACCGGTACGGGCGGGACATCTACGCCCGCGCGGCCGCCGATGCGGCCTTCAGCGCGGCGATCAGCGACCTCGCGGCGGAGATCCGACAAGACCTGAAGCAGGAAGGGCCGCGGGTGGCCAAGCTGCTCACCGACAAGACGGCCCTGACCTACTACCTGCTGGGCCACACCCACGCCGTGCTGGCCTGCCTGCTGGAGGCCGCCGTGCGTCCGGACGCTCCGACCCCCGCCGCCATCGACCCCGACTTCGCGGCCGTGCGCCTGGGCGCCATGTTCCATCTAGCCTTCGACGGCGGCCTGCTGCGGATGCCCGCCCAAGGAGGCGACGCTCCCCGATCGGCGAGGTGATGAACATGCTCCTGAGGTACCTGAGGCGGCGCTACTGGGCGTGGCTCGCCGACCTGCTGACCCGGAACGGCACCCCTACCCTTCCCCGCCTGTATGAGCAGTACGGCCGCGCGGCCCTGGCCGGCGCCGCCGCCGACCCGGTGATGTCGCAGAAGATCACCCGGCAGGTGAAGGAGATGCGGCAGAAGCGGGACAAGGACGGGCGCCCTGTCCGCGGCCGCGCCATGTACGCCTACTACACCGGCACCGCCATCGGCGCGGCGCAGCTCATCTTCTCCGACGCCGGAACCCGCACCATCGACGCCGACGGCACGCACCTGCCGACGATGTACCTCGCGGCCGCCTGCCAGGCCGCGATCGACCAGGACATGCTCAACCCCCGCCCCCCTGCAGGAGGATGACCGTTGACCGGAGATCCGAACCTCGCCCCCGGGATGCGTCTGTGCCCGACATGCAAGGCAACGCACCCCAAGACCGACGACATGGTCGCCGTGTTCTGGGTGGAAGACGAGGCGGCCGTCCACCAGCTCCACACCTCTGACTGCGGCGATTATCTCGAACAGCATCTGTGGACGCAGATCGACGCCGAGCGGGTGCGCCAGGAGGAGGAGCGCGCCGAGCGACTGTTCCCCGACGCGATGGCCCGCTTCCAGGCAGCCCTGCA
Organism: Nonomuraea sp. NPDC050643; assembly: GCF_040654715.1. Lineage (NCBI taxonomy): Bacteria > Bacillati > Actinomycetota > Actinomycetes > Streptosporangiales > Streptosporangiaceae > Nonomuraea > Nonomuraea sp. NPDC050643. The sequence goes on from NZ_JBFAIM010000038.1 coordinate 117,803, forward strand.
GGTCCTGCCCGCAGAGCAAGCCGACAGCCCCTTCGTGAAGGCTCTGGCGGAGCTGGTCACCTTGAAGGACGAACGCTTTCGCGGCAACGGCGGGTTCGTCACCCTGCCGGAGTGGGCCGACATCCTGGACCGGCATTTCCCGTCCGCCGACCGATAACTTCGGCGCCCTTGACCGTTTCCGGGACGGCCCTTTTCGCCGGTCGGCACCAGGCCGGCGGATCGGGGCGCGGTCGCGTGGCCTGGCGATCGCCTGAACTTGCGTCGCCCCAACTACGGAGCGCATTTCCTCAAACACAAATTGTCAGACCTGCCTGTCACTGTGCCCCCATGGACGGTTGCTTGCCCACGGTTCGCGTCGTGGACGGCCGCGTGGTCATGCCGCCTGAGGCGGCGCTGATCTGGCTCCCGCGGAAAAAGGGGAAGGTCATCGCCAAGCTCCCGAAGAGGGAGAACGACCTCCCATGGCTGCGCCGCACCGTGGGCATCGGCCGTCTCCACGTCGACGACCGGGAGTACTGGCATCTGCCGCGCAATTGCCTGAACATGCTCGGGATCGGGGAACCCAGGAACAGCCGTTGGCGCTGAGAATGATCATGGTTCGGGAGGCGGCCCGGTCTCGATGTGATGAAGGTGCGGCGGGCGGCTGGTGCTGGTCTGGGACGATCTGAGGCATGGCGCGTGGTGATGGTGGCGGCAGGGACGGCAGAGGCGAGCCCGAGTGGCGGCCGGTGACCGACGTGGACATGATGACCGCGATCGTGCTGGAGCAGCTGGGCGCCAACCGCGAGCAGTTGCGGACCCTGGAGCCGGCGCGGCGCGCCCCGCATCTGCTGGACGACCACACCATGGAGCGGATCAAGCAGGTGTTCGGGCAACAGCGCGATGACATGTGGCTGTGGGCCGAGACCGGCGAGCTCTGGCAGGACCAGGACCTGAACGCGGCCGAGGCCGCGAAGGTCGACCAGTACGTGGCGGCGGTGGAGGCGTTCGCCGCGAGCAACACGGTCATCTTGGCGTTGGCCGATGAGCTGACCGGGGGCACGATCGAGACGACGCTGGCCAAGTCGGACCTGGAGCTGGGCGTGGAGACCCTGGTCGGGGCGCGACCTCGATCTCTGTCCCTTCCTTGAGCTCGCTCGCGTAGGCGATCGACACGAACCCGTCGCACACGACGGTCGAGCAGGCGCCGATCACGGGAACGCCGCACGCGTCGAGCCTTGTGAGTCGCAGAACCTTGCCGTAGATGCTTGACCAACAGGTTGCAGGCATCGGGGTCCCCTTCTTGGTGAAGAGTGGCGCCCGGCCCATAGCTCAGCGGCGATCAGATGATGCCAGCGTATCCGGCCACGCTCGCCGTGCTCAGGAACGCTACGCGGCAAGTGCGTGAGCATGGGTAACGCGTTTCGTAGAACATGGCCTGATCTCCGGTAGGAACGGGCTATCGCTTTCGCCGGGCATTCGCCCGCCCGCCCGGATATTCTCCCGATCATGCCTAGCCAGCGGGCACGTGACACGAGGTCGGAACGATCAAGACCCGTGAGAAGGAAGCGTCCCACGGTCAAGCCAGGGGTTCGTACGCCCCGAAAGGCCACTCAGTCTCCACAGGAGGCACCCGCGTCCGGGAACAGGTGGGTGGTTCCGTGGCGACGGGGAAGGGTGTCACCCCTGACCCAGGATGAGCTTGAGCAGCTACCTCCCGAGAAGCGGCAAGAATTCTACGAGGCGCGACGACAGCATTTCTGGCAGAGGCTAACAACGATGAGCGTGCTGGTCGGTCTGCTAGCCACGGGGGGCGGCCTCGTCTACACCGCACGACAATGGGAGACACAGTCACAGGGGCAATTCGCGGACCGCTACACCAAGGGGCATGTGCCAACCTGAAACCGCAGTTCAGGGGGCTTGCCTGATCGTGGTTGGGCGTACTCGGGCTGGTGATGCCCGGGAATCATGACGAGTGA
>NZ_JBFAIM010000039.1:0-2040 GCF_040654715.1 Nonomuraea sp. NPDC050643
GACGATGGGGTTGATAGGCCGGAGGTGGAAGCACGGTAACGTGTGGAGCTGACCGGTACTAATAGGCCGAGGACTTGACCACAAAGCATAATGCTTTGGTGTGTGCTGCGCTCCGTTACTCTTCGCCGGGTCCGGAGCTGCGCCACACCAAAGAATAATCTTGCTCGCGTCCACTATGTAATTCTGAAACAACAAGCGGTTTGCTTGTCAGTTTCATAGGGTTACGGCGGTTATGGCGGGAAGGAAACACCCGGTTACATTCCGAACCCGGAAGTTAAGCTTCCCAGCGCCGATGGTACTGCACTCGGGAGGGTGTGGGAGAGTAGGTCACCGCCGGACAATCTTTGAAAAGGCCCCGACGCCTCAGCGCGTCGGGGCCTTTTTGCTTTCCCGGGCTGGGCCGCTGGCTGCTCGGGGGCTCATGTGCAGTGTTCTTGCCTGACGGCTGGCGGGCGATCGCGCGCCTGGACGAGGAATCAATCCTGACATCCGTGCACGCGGCTGGGCGGAGAGGCTCCTGTGCGGCGGGGACCAGTGGAGGTCGCGTAGCCCAGTCGGGTGCCGTAGACCGGTCACGTATCGATCCGGGTTGAGCCGGTGCAGAACGCGATTGTGCGTATGGTGGTGTTCGGATTTCTGCGAAATAGGTGTGGCTGGGCACGTCGAGTTCGGGTGTGTGGAAATCCGTGTTACTCGGGAAGTCTTAATGCTCGCTGAACTGTCCTGAGAAAGTGGTTTTGGGCTTTCGTGCGCGGCAAGAGGCCAGGTGAAGCCGTGGATCCGGCCTTGGAGGTGGAGGTTTTCGTTCGCTGGAGGGTTCGGAATCCGTCGGTGGGGTTCTGCAAATTCGTGGAAGCGGAGTGACAGGGCGGTCAGTCGTGGCGGGCGTACATTTATGGTCTGATCAAAATGAGCGGTGGCGTCGGGCTCATGGACGTTCCGCGGCTTGCTAGGCTGGAGGGAGCGGGCCACCCCCACGGGTGGCCTTCGTCGCGTAAGGCCCGCGGGCGGGCGGCGACCAGCCACGGTGGACCGTAGTTGTGAGTCCGCTGAGTGAGCCAACGAAATGGACCAGAAGTGAACAGAGATAACGGACCGGACGGCGGAGAGCGCGGCCGCGGCGACCACGAGGACAGGCGCTCGGGCGGAGGCGACAGGAGCGGCGGCGGGTATGGGTCTCGCGGGCGAGACTCCGGCGGCGAGCGTCCGTTCCGTTCCGACGACAGGTCGCGCTCCCACAACCGTGGTGACAGAGGGCCGCGGGCGGATGACTCCCGGGGCCGGGACGATCGGGGTCCGCGTCGTGAGGGCGGCTTCCAGGGTGATCGTGGGCCGCGTCGTGAGGGCGGGTACCAAGGGGATCGTGCTCCGCGCCGTGAGGGTGAGGAGCGTCGGCCGTTCCGTGATCGGGACGATCGGGGTCCGCGCCGTGAGGGCGGGTTCCAGAGTGACCGTGGCCCACGCCGTGAAGGTGGATTCCAGGGTGACCGCGGTCCCCGGAGCGAAGGGGCCGAGCGTCGGCCGTACCGGGATCGGGACAGCGGCGATCGTGGGCCGCGTCGTGAGGGTGAGGAGCGTCGGCCGTTCCGTGATCGGGACGATCGCGGGCCGCGTCGTGAGGGCGGCTACGGTGACCGGCGTGAAGGCGGCTACGCGCCGCGTCGCGAGGGCGGGTTCCAAGGTGACCGTGGCCCGCGTCGCGAGGGTGGATACCAAGGAGATCGTGGTCCCCGTCGCGAGGGCGGCCCTCAGGGCGATCGGAGTCCGCGTCGTGAGGGTGGGTTCCAGGGTGACCGTGGTCCCCGTCGTGAGGGTGGGTTCCGGGATGACCGGGGTCCGCGCCGTGAAGGTGGTTACACCCCCCGTCGTGAGGGTGGCGGCGGTTACGAAGGCAGAGGACCGCGGGGGGATGACTCCCGAGGCCGGGACGATCGTGCTCCGCGTCGTGAGGGTGAGGAGCGTCGGCCGTTCCGTGATCGGGACGATCGGGGTCCGCGCCGTGAGGGCGGGTTCCAGGGCGACCGTGGCCCGCGTCGCGAG
>NZ_JBFAIM010000039.1:2139-118988 GCF_040654715.1 Nonomuraea sp. NPDC050643
GAGGGTGAGGAGCGTCGGCCGTTCCGTGATCGGGACGATCGGGGTCCGCGCCGTGAGGGCGGGTTCCAGGGCGACCGTGGCCCGCGTCGCGAGGGTGGGTACCAAGGGGATCGTGGTCCGCGTCGTGAGGGTGGGTTCCGGGATGACCGTGGCCCCCGTCGTGAAGGTGGGTACGGTGACCGGCGTGAGGGTGGTGGCGGTCGCGACTCTCGGGACGCACGCCCGTTCTCGCGGGACGGTCGCGATGAGCGTCCCGGTGGAGGGGCCCGCGCTCGGTTCGGGCGGTCTGATCGTGAGGGGACGGACGAGGCTCCTCAGCGTGAGAAGCTGCCCGAGGTGGCGCCCGACATCGCCGCGGACGAGCTCGACAAGGAAGTCCTGGAGGAGCTGCGCTCCCTGCCCGGCGACCTCGCCGACCTTGTCGGCCGGCACCTGGTCGCCGCCGAGCGGGCGCTCGAGGACGACGACGCGGACCAGGCGCACGAGCACACCAAGGTGGCGCGCCGGTTCGCGGCCCGCATCGGTGTCGTACGTGAGGCCGCGGGCATCGTCGCCTACCGTGCCGGTCACTTCTCCGAGGCGCTGAGCGACCTGCGGGCGGCCAGGAGGATGACCGGATCGGACGCGTACCTGCCGGTCATGGCCGACTGCGAGCGCGGGCTTGGTCGTCCGGAGCGGGCGATCGACCTCGTACGCTCGCCGGAAGCCGAACGTCTCGACCGGGCCGGGCGCATCGAGCTGACCATCGTCGAGTCCGGCGCCCGCCGTGACCTCGGTCAGCACGACGCGGCCGTGATCACCCTGCAGCGCCTGCCGGAGCTGCGCGACCCGCAGCCCAAGCCCTGGTCGGCGCGGCTGGCGTTCGCGTACGCGGACGCGCTGGCCGAAGCCGGGCACCAGGAGGCGGCCACCGACTGGTTCGGCCGGGCCATGGCGTTCGACGAGGAGGGGGAGACGGAGGCCGCGGAGCGGTACGCCGAGCTCACCGGATCCGTCATCGAGGACGTCGAGGAGGAGTTCGACTACGAGGACGACTTCGACGACGCCGGTGTGGCGGCGGAGGCCGGGGACACGCCCGGGGACGACGTGGACGAAGCCGAGGCCATCGCCGAGGCGGGCGACCTTCTCGACAGTGGTACGGAGCCTGCCGCCGTGGCCGGCGACGTTCTGGAGGATGACTCCGACTCCGACGATGTCGAGGTTGATGACTCGGAGGACGCCGCCGAGGTCGAGCCGGACGACGACGAACTCGATGACCCGTCGGACGCGACTGAGGCCGACCTCAATGACGCGGCACCCGGCCAGGCGGAGTCCGACGACACGGAATCCAGTCGACCGGAGTCCGATGGCGCGGAGTCCGAGGATGCGGTGGTGTCCGAGGATGCGGTGTCCGTGGATGCGGAATCCGGCGAGTCGGAGTCCGATGACGCGGAATCCGGCGAGTCGGAGTCCGATGACGCGGAACCCGGCGGGTCGGAGAACGCCGAGAAGCCGGTAGAGCAGCGGCAGGCCGGGACACCGGGGATCACCCCGGCGTTCATCGAGCCTCACTTCGGTGACGTGCTCGACGAAGGCGACGGCCCGACCGCCAAGGACCGGCAGCCGAAGACCGACGACTGACGTCGTTGAGGTTCAGGCAGTGCGGTCTGCCGCCGCCGGTCAGGGCATGAGTCGGGTGCAGGCCCGGCGCCCCGCCGTACCCGGTGAATTCTCGGGTACGGCGGGCTGTCACGGCCCGGCGGCGGCCGCATTTGGATTCCACGGGTCGGCACCATTTGTGTGCGTTCGCGCGCCGCATGGACGGCGTGGAAGTGCCGCGTCTCCCCGTGATCGCCGAGTGGTGATCACGGGGAGACGCGGTCGAGCCAGTGCAGGATCCCCGCGACGTTCGACTGGGCGCCGCTGAGCAGCTCGACCTGCTCATTCACGGCCTCGTCGGGCGTCAGCGCGGCGTAGCGCTCCTTCGTACGGTCTCTGACCATGGCGACGGCGTGGTCCAGGTCCATCCCCTCCGCCCGCGCCTGCCGCGTGAGATCCACCCAGACCCGTAGCTCTTCCGCAGACCGCTCCAGGGTCTCCCGGACGGCGTCAACCGGCCCATAGTGGCTGAACAGCAACCGCTGCGGTCCAAGCGCCTCGAATAACGCGATCGAGTCGAGCGCGGTCCGCAGATCGAAGTCCGGTGGAGGGGTCGCGGGGCGCAGATCGCCCGTTTCGGGCAGGTAGACGCCGGCCGCGTCGCCGACGTACAGATCGCCGGTGGCGGAGTCGACCAGGCCCACGTGATGCTTGGCGTGGCCGGGCGAGTAGTGGCTGTTCAGCGTACGCCCGTTGCCGAGGTTGATGGCGCCGGTGTCGCCGAGGGCGACGATGCGCTCCGCCTCGGTCGGGGACAGTTCGCCGAAAAGGGTGTCGAGCTTGTCGCCCCACACCATCCTGGCGCTGGCCATCAGCCGCGACGGCTCGGCCAGGTGGCGGGCGCCTTTCTCGTGTACGACGACCTGGGCGGACGGGAAGAACTTGGCGATGTCGCCCACGCCGCCGGCGTGATCCAGATGAATGTGCGTCACGACGACCGTGGCCAGGTCGTCCGGGCCGACACCGAGCGAGGCGATCGCGTCACGCACCACGGGCGCCGAGGTCGACGTACCCGTCTCCACCAGGCACGGCCGGTCGCCCAGAATCAGGTAACCAGCCGTTATGCCCGAGTATCCGGCCATCTTGGTGTCGATCTCATAGACGTCGCCGCCTAACGCGGTGATGTTGTCCACAGGCACTCCCAAGCGTTTAGCCGTTATCCCCAGAACGGCGTTCTAGCCGATCCGGCCTTCCCCTCATCGTAGAGAGTGATCTCCACCAGAGCACCGATAGGAGGACGACGGTGGATCGAAACGAAGTCTTGCTGGTGGGGAGGCTGTCCGCGCAGGTCGAGGAGCACCCTCTGCCGAGCGGCGACACCGTGACGAAATGGCGCATCATCGTGCGCCGTCGCCGTCACAGACGTGGCGCGGCGCTGACCGACAGCATCCCGTGCATCACGTTCAACCCGGAGACGGCGGCTGTGGTCCGCGGCCTTAAGCCTCGCGACTACGTCGAGGTGACGGGCGCGTTCCGCTGTCGCGTCTTCGGCCCGTCGGCCGCCAAGATCTGGAGGTACGAGGTGGAGGTCGACACCGCCAGGCCGTACGAGGTGGACCTGTCGGCACCCGACGACCCTGCGGAGGATCCTCCGCGACCTGCCGCTTCTGAGGGCCATACCAACGGGAACGTCGCAGCACTGGTCCCTCGGCAGGTTCGCTATCTGGCACCTACCGGCTGACTGAGGGCGTCGGCCGAGGACGGCTGTTGTCGTTTGTTTTGGCGTGAAATGGGGCCCGCGAGGTGCCAGCCCTCTGCGCGGCCTGGCTCCGGCGGCCCGCAGAGGGCCGGGCCCTCACGGAGAAGGCTCATCTGGGCAAGCGCCCGGCCTGGCCGCGTAGGGAGTTCGTCGAGGGCCCTTGGTTGGGCGCCAGGAGCCTGGGCGCGTGAGGAGTTCGCGAAGGGGACCTGTGATTGCACCCACAAGATTCCATACGGTGCCATGCGGCCATCCAGCGGCTTCGGTGCCAATTGCCCGGATGGCCCGGCAAGACGCTTTCCGTCGCGCCTCGGTGGCGATTGATCGATTCGCTGCCACAGATCGTCCGAGACGATTCACGGCGACAGGTCGTCGGTTCTCACCCGATGGCGATCATCGCTGTCAGGTGCGCGGGCCATCTCGGCTCGGCATGGCCTTTAGTCGGTGGCGAATGTGCGTAGGACAAGGCCGGTTCTTGGTTTTGGGCCGAAGGAGGTGGATTTGCGGGGGACTCGTTCGCCTCCGGCGGCTACGGCCACCACGTCTTCGACGGCGAGCGGCTTGAGGATGACGGCGGTGCCGCCGGTTCGGGCAGCCAGTTGTACGGCGGCGGACGCGTGGTGGTGGACGATGCGTACCGTTTGCTCGCTGTCGTGCCTGCCCCACAGCACCGGCAGGACGAACTCGCTGAGTATCGAGGTGTTCAGGGAGTTCCAGCGGTCGGAGTGGTCGGCCGGCATGGCGCGGGCCAGTTGTACGGGGTCGGGGGCGGTGAGCAGGTGCGCGCCCTTCGCGTCGGCGAGCAGGAGAGCGGGCTCGGGGGCCGCCTCCAGCGCGGACTGGCCCTGGACCAGGTCGTCGAAGTCGTCTACGTGCCACGCGTCCCGAGCTCTGGCGACCGCCTCGGCCAGGGGGAGGCCGGGGATCACCCGGTGGATGGCCTTGAGGTCGGGAGGGTAGGCGGTGGAGTCCACGAGCAGGGCCAGCCCGAAGTCCCACGGCCCGTCCGCGTGTCCCCGCTCCGATGAGGGCTGGTGGGTGGCGTGTTCCTGGCGTTGGAGGATGCGGTAGGTCGCGTACCTGTGGTGGCCGTCGGCGATCAGTGCCTGCCGGTGGTGGAGGTCGGCGTTGATCGCGTGGATCTCGGCGGTGTCGGTGATCGCCCAGAGGCGATGGGTCAGGCCGTCTTCGGTGTGGGTGGAGATGAGGGGGTGTCGTTTCGTGGCCACCTCGTCCACCAGGCCAGTAGCGGTGCCGTCGCCGCCCTCGTACAGGAGGAAGATCGGTTCGAGGTTGGCCCGGGTGGTGCTCATGAGGGCGAGCCGGTCCGCGACGGGACCCGGCAGGACGTCCTCGTGGGGCAGGATGATGCGCTGCCCGGGGTCGGTCAGGCCCACGTCGCCGATCAGGCCGCGCTGGAGGATCTCGGGGCCGCTCTGCTCGTAGACGTACAGGGCCGGCACCTCGTCCGGCACCAGCACGCCCGCGTCCAGCCAGGCCCGCAGTGTGTCGCGGGCTTCCGCGTAACGAGCCTGACCAGGGACCTCGCCGGCCGGGTCGGGAGGACCCGCGTGATGGGCGGAGGGATCGGCAGGATGGCCGGGAAGGCTGGCCAGGTCGGAGAGGTCAGCGGGGTGATCGGAGGAGCCGGCGGGATGGTCGGGGAGGTCGGGGAGGTCGGCGGGGTGATGGGGAAGATCGGTCAGGTTGGGAGGGCCGGTGGGGTGATCGGGGGGATCGGCCAACTCGGGAAGAGCGGCGGGGCCGGGAGGGTCAACGAGATGATCGGGAGGACCGTCCGGGTCGGGAAGAGCGGCAGGGTGATCTGGAGAGCTGGTTAGGTCAGGAGGGCCGGCGGGGCGACGGGGAAGACCGGCCAGGTCGGAAGGGCCGGTGAGGTGATCGGGAGAAATGGTCGGGTGATGGGGTTGGGGGGATGAGGAATCGCTGGGGGAAGAGCAGGGAAGGATGAGGCGTACGACGTTGTTCGGGTGAGAGTCCAGGAGGACCTGCACGTCGGCGTCCGAGATCAGGTCGTACGGTGGGGAGGTCACCTTGGCGGGATCTTCGACAGCGAAACGTACGCCTCGGAAGGGCCGTAGCACCAGACCATCCGGTGCCGGCAGTTCAGGAGTCCCCATACCGGGCATGGTGTCATAAATGCCCGCGCCTTCCGGGAGACGCCCCACGGTTGTAGTCGCGCCCGTTCCGCAGCAGGGCGGGGCGGGGTCGCCTTTAGCTATGAAGGAGTCCTCACGCATGTCCCACGACGGAAATGTTCATGACGAGAGCGAGGGCACTCCCCGAGGCGGCGTTTACGACTGGTACCAGCGTGGGGTGAAGTTGCTGAAAGAGGGAAGTCCCGCTGCCGCGGCGGCTTTGCTCGAGCGGGCCGCAGCGGCCGAACCCGAATCGCGCAGCATCCTGGAGGCGCTGGCGCGGGCGCAGTTCAACTCGCGGCAGTATGCCGAGGCTGCGGCCAGTTTCCGGCAGATCGTGGACGCGAATCCGGCCGAGGATTATGCCTACTTCGGGCTGGGATTGGCATTGTGGCGGACCGGGGATGTGGAGGGCGCCCAGGAACCGCTGGCCATCGCCGTGGCCATGCGACCGGACGAGCGCCATTATGTGTCGGCGTTGAAGAGTGTGCGCGCTACGTTGCGGGCTCGCCGCGAAATGTAATGGCCGGTCGGTCGAAATTCAGTGTGGTGAGTGCCGTGCGCTGAGGTGCAGTGCAGCGAGTGGGGTGCGGTGTCAGGGAGTGCGACTTGCGGCGCGGTGTGGTGCGGTGCAGCGAGTGGGCTGCGGCGCGATGAGTGCCGTGAGTGGGATGCGGTGCAGCGAGTGCGGGCTTGCGGCGCGGCGCGGTGAGTGGGGCGCGGCGCAGTGGGGTGAGTGGGGTGGGGTGCAGTGGGGTGAGTGGGGTGGGGTGCAGTGGGGTGAGTGGGGTGGGGTGCAGTGGGGTGAGTGGGGTGGGGTGCGATGAGTGTGGTGCGGCGAGTGCGGGCTTGCGGTGTGGCGCGGTGAGTGCGGCTTGTGGTGCGGTGCAGCGGGTGGGGTACGGCGTGGTGGGTGCGGTGCGGTGCGGTGCGGTGCGGTGCGGTGCGGTGCGGTGCAATGCAGTGAGTGCGGTGGGGTGAGGGGGTGTGGGAGGGGCGCGCTGACGGAGCTTCCGTTGCCCCGTCAGCGTGGTTCGAAGGTATGTCAGGGGTTGTTGCGGGTGGCGTTGGCGGATATGGCGGCCTGGTAGTACGCGGCCAGGCCGGGGGCTGTCCGGTCGATGGCGGTGGTGAAGCGGGCGTCGGAGACGTACATGTCGCCGAGGCCGCGGTGGATCTCGTACGTGCAGGTGTAGCACCACCGGGTGATGTGCGCCCGGTGCTCCTCCGCCAGGTCCATGGCCTGGTCGCCGTCCGCCGGGGCGCCCGAGCGCATCGCCTCCTCCATGCGGGCCGAGATGTCGCCCGCCTCCGCCATGAAACACTTCCAGTCCTCCTTCGTGAACGACGACGTGGGGCGCGTCGCCTCGGCCCAGGCCGGTGAATCGCCCCAGCGCCGCTCGGCTTCGGCCGCGTGCTCGTCCGGGTCGAAGTCGCCGAACAGCTCCGCGCGGTCGTTGGCGGTGAGCTTGAGGTTCGCGGTCATGGCCATCCTTCCTGTAGGCAGGTACGAAGGCGACGCTAAAGTCTCACGCGGCGTGAGAGTCAAACAGGAAGAGGCGCTGTGCTGATCGACGGCTATGACACCCTGCTGCTCGACCTCGACGGCGTGGTCTACCTGGGTGACCAGGCGGTGCCCGGGGCTCCGGAGGCGCTGGAGCGGGCGCAGGGACAAGGTGCGCGGCTCGCGTACGTGACCAACAACGCCTCTCGGACGCCGGCCGCCATCGCCGCCCATCTGCGCGCGCTCGGCGCCCCCGCGGGTGCCGCCGATGTCGTGACCTCGGCGCAGGCAGCCGCGCGGCTGGTCGCGGAGCGGGTTCCGGCGGGGTCGAACGTGCTGGTGGTGGGTGGGTCCGGGTTGCGGCTGGCGGTGCGGGCCCGAGGGCTGCGGCCGGTCTCGACGGCGGCCGAGTCGCCTGTGGCGGTGGTGCAGGGGATCGCGCCCGGGCTGTCGTACGGGCTGCTGTCCGAAGGGGCGCTGGCGGTGCGGCAGGGGGCGTTGTTCGTGGCCTCCAACGGTGACAGCACGATGCCGACCGGGCGGGGGGAGCTGCCGGGCAACGGGTCCATGGTGCGGGTGATCGCCACCGCCACCGGGGTCGAGCCCGTGTACGCGGGCAAGCCGGACCCGCCGCTGCACCGGGAGTCGATGATCCGTACGGGTGCCCGCCGGCCGCTGGTCGTGGGAGATCGGCTGGACACCGACATCGAGGGGGCCTCGAACGCCAAGGTCGACAGCCTGCTGGTGCTCACCGGGGTCGCCACGCCGGTCGACGCGCTGACCGCCGAGCCCCGGCATCGGCCCACGTACATCGGGGAGGACCTGGGGGCGCTGCTCCAGCCCTATCCCGAGGTCCGGGACGGCGCGTGCGGGGGCTGGCGGGCGCGGTGGCAGGACGGAGTGCTGCACCTTGACGGCGACGGCAGCCGGATCGACGGGCTGCGTGCGGCCTGCGACGCCGCCTGGGCGGCGGCCGGTGAGGGACGGCTCGAGGAGGACGCGGTCAAGCCGGTCCTCGAGCGGATCGGGTGAGGGGTGGTTGGGGCGGGATGTGGGTCTCGTTGGTCTTCGAGCGGATCGGGTGAAGGGCGATTGGGGCGGGACGTGGTCACGTTGGTTCTTGAGCGGGTCAGGTGAAGGGCGATTGGGGCGGGACGCGGTCAAGCCGATGCTCGAGCCGGTCGGGTGAAGGGCGATTGGGGCGGGACGCGGTCAAGCCGATGCTCGAGCGCGTTCGGGTGAAGGATGGTCCGAAGGGATGCGGGTCATGCCGGTTCTAGAGCGGAACGGGTACACCGCGGCTTGAGGGGGACGTGGGCGAGCCTTACGTGGGTTGGCCGGTCAGGTCACGCGGTGGCTGGTCTGGCGGGCGAACTGCCAGGCGCCCACGGTCAGGAGCAGGGCCGAGGCGAGCACCAGCGCCGCCAGTGACACGGGCACCCCTCCGCTCCACCCCTGGAGCACCAGCAGGCGCATCGCCTCGATGGCGTACGTCAGCGGGTTGAGCCGCGCCACCGCCTCCATCCATCCCAGCATCGCCGAGAGCGGAACGAACGCGTTGCTCATGAACAGCAGCGGCAGCGACGCGAACCCCGTGATCGCGAAGAACGTCCCGTGTGACGGCACCGCGCACGCCAGCGCCATCGCCGTGGCCGTGAGCGCCAGCGTGAGCAGCCCGGCCGCCACCAGGATGGCGAGCAGCGCGGCCTTGAGCCCGGCGGGCGTGCCGCCGGCCACCTGCCGCCCGTGGTCGATGATCGCCAGCCGGTCGCACAGGCGGTCGGCCTCGTCCATGTAGTTGGTCGCCAGCAGCACGGTCATGCCCTCGTCGCACAGCGAGCGGATGTGGTCCCACATGTGGTGGCGCGACCACACGTCCAGGCCCAGCGTCGGCTCGTCGAGGATGAGCAGCTCGGGTTCGTGCAGCAGCCCGCAGGCCAGTTCGAGGCGCTTCTGCATGCCGCCGGAGTACTCCTGGACGAGCCGTCCGGCGCTCTCCGTCAACCCCACGAGCTCCAGCACCTCGCCGACCCGGGCCTTCAGCCGCCGCCTCGGTACGTGGTACAGCGCCGCCTCTATCTCGGCCTTCTCCCTGCCGGTCAGCAGGTAGTGGCCCATGGGGGAAACCTGCTGCGGCACGTATCCGATACGGCGGCGTACCTCTCCGGCCGCCCGTACCACGTCGAACCCGCACACCCGCGCCGTGCCCCCGCTCGGCGGCAGCAGGGTGGACAGCATTCTGATGGTGGTGGTCTTGCCCGCGCCGTTGGGGCCGAGCAGACCGAAGATCTCCCCGGGCGCGATCGCCAGGGCCAGGCCGTCGACGGCGGGATGATCGCCGAAGGCGCGGCTCAGGCGGTCCGTCTCGATGATCAGACCCATTTGTTCGCCCATCGCCAAATAGTTAACGATGCCATTAAATAACTGGGCGACGGGACGGGTCAACGGCCCTCTAGATCAGCCGGCGCAGCCGGAGCAGGTCACCAAAGCTCGCGTCGATCTTCACCCGCCCTCCGAGCAGCGCCCGCGCCAGGTCCAGCTCCCCGTCCACCAGCGCGACCAGGTCGTCGCTCGCGATCGTGAGCTTGACGTCCGCGGACTTGCCGTCCGGTGGCGACTCCTGCGTGAACGGGTCGAGCCCCCCATGGTGCAGCCGGCCGTAGAAGATCACGTCGAGGTCGGACACCCGAGCGCTGACCGTGCGCTCGACCACGTGCTTGGCGCGGTCCTCCTCGTCGATCTCATCGAACTGGGCGACGAGCTTGGCGAGTGCCGACCGGCACTCCTCGACGCTTGCCATGATGCGCATCCTTTCTTCCCTTTGCGGACGGTAGCGTTCCACATCACTAGCACCCCCGTATGAGCTTCAACGTGTGACACGCCTGCCAAGGTCCCGGGCGCTCGCGCGAGGCGTTACGGTCGAGTCATGACTGAGGTGCCGGAGGAGACCGGCGATGAGCGGGTCGACGCCATCGTGGCCGGTCTCGGCGGGCTGGGCGAGCTGCCCGTGAGCGAGCACGTCGCGGTCTTCGACGAGGCGTTCGCCGGGCTGGAGGGCGCGCTCGCCACCGTCGTCGACGCCGCCGGTGAGCCCGGCGACACCACCGCCGACGAGACCATGGGACGCCGGTGAGCCGCAAGATCCGTCTGGACAGCGAGCTCGTCCGCCGGGGGATGGCCCGATCGCGTGAGCAGGCCGCCCAGCTCATCGAGGACGGCCGGGTCAGCGTCGGCGGCCAGCAGGCCCGCAAGCCCGCCACCCAGGTCGACACCGCCTCGGCGATCGTCGTGGCGGCCTCCGACGACGGGCCCGACTACGTTTCGCGCGGAGCGCACAAGCTGCTCGGCGCGCTGGAGGCGTTCACGGGCCTGTCGGTGGAGGGCCGCCGCTGCCTCGACGCGGGCGCCTCCACCGGCGGGTTCACCGACGTCCTGCTGCGCCGCGGCGCCGCCCACGTGCTCGCCGTCGACGTCGGCTACGGCCAGCTCGCCTGGTCGCTGCGGACCGACGAGAAGGTGACGGTGATGGAGCGCGTCAACGTACGCGACCTCACCCCCGAGATGGTCGGCGAGCCGCCCACGCTGATCGTGGGCGACCTGTCGTTCATCTCGCTGCGGCTCGTGCTGCCCGCCCTGGTCGGGGTCGCCGCGCCGCGCGCGGATTTCGTGATGCTGGTGAAACCGCAGTTCGAAGTGGGCAAAGACCTCGTGGGCGCGGGCGGGGTCGTCCGCGACCCGGGGTTGCGGGCGTGTTCGGTGGCCGACGCCGCCGCCAAGGCCCAGGAGCTCGGGCTGACGGTGCGCGGTGTGACCGCCAGCCCGCTGCCCGGACCGTCGGGAAATGTGGAATATCTGCTCTGGCTGGGCAAGGGAGAGGGCGAGCCGCCGGTCTCCGACCTCGAAGTCGAGATCCAGCGCGCCGTCGTGGAAGGGCCGCAATGAAACGGACCGTCCTGGTCGCCGTACACACCGGGCGTGATGTCGCCGTCGAGACCGCCAGGCTGGTCATCGACCGGTTGGTGGGCGCCGGCATCAATGTCAGGGTGCTCGACTCCGAGAGCGAAGAACTCGGGTGCGGCGGGGCCGAGGCCGTCGCCGCCGACCCGAGCGCCGCTAAGGACGCCGAGGTCATGATCGTGCTCGGCGGCGACGGGTCGCTGCTGCGCGCGGCCGAGCTGGCCAAGCCCGCCGGCACGCCGCTGCTGGGGGTCAATCTCGGGCATGTCGGGTTCCTGGCCGAGGCCGAGGTCGCCGACCTCGCGGCGGCGGTCGACAGCGTCGTGGCCGGGCGCTACGACGTCGAGGAGCGCATGACGATCGATGTTCTCGCCCGGCAGAACGGCAAGGTGCTCGCCCACACGTGGGCGCTCAACGAGGCCACCGTCGAGAAGCAGGAGCGCATGCTCGAAGTGGTCGCCGAGATCGACGGCCGGCCGCTGTCCAGGTGGGGGTGCGACGGCGTGATCTGCGCCACCCCGACGGGCTCGACCGCGTACGCGTTCTCCGCCGGCGGCCCCGTCGTGTGGCCCGAGGTCGAGGCGCTGCTCATGGTGCCCATCAGCGCCCACGCGCTGTTCGCCAGGCCGCTGGTGGTCTCCCCGCGCTCCACGCTGGCCGTCGAGATCCTGCCGGACACGCCCGGCGGGGTCCTGTGGTGCGACGGGCGCCGCAGGTTCGAGCTTCCGTCGGGGACACGCGTCGAGGTGCGCAGAGGCTCCGAGCCCGTACGCCTGGCGCGCCTGCACGGCGTCGAGAGCACCGGCGCGCCCTTCACCGACAGGCTGGTCGCCAAGTTCGAGCTACCTGTTCAGGGATGGCGCGGAAGGGTGCGACCCTGAGTGAATGGAGGGGATAGCGCGTAGGATCACGTGGGCATGACGGACCGTCCCCAGCGGTCCGTGGCAGGCCGCGAGGTCTGCGCTCAGAGGTGTGACCATCGGACATGGCAGTGAACGGGAGTGGGCAGTGCGACCCAGGGTCGAGGAGGTCCGCATCCAGGGGCTCGGCGTCATCGACGAGGCCGTGCTCGAGCTTTCGCCGGGCTTCAACGTCGTCACCGGCGAGACCGGCGCGGGTAAGACGATGGTGGTCACCGGGCTCGGGCTGCTGTTCGGTGGCCGGGCCGATCCATCGCGCATCCGTCCCGGCGCCGACCGGGCGACCGTCGAGGGCACGCTGATCATCGAGCCTGGCGGGCGCGTCGCCCAGCAGGTCGAGGACATCGGTGGCGCGGCCGAGGACGGCGAGCTGATCATCTCGCGGGCCGTCTCGGCCGAGGGCAGGTCCAGGGCATGGCTCGGCGGGCGCACGGTTCCCGTGGGCACGCTGACCTACCTCGCCGACGACCTGGTGGCGGTGCACGGGCAGATGGACCAGCAGCGGCTGCTGCAGCCGGCCAGGCAGCGGGCGGCGCTCGACCGCTATGCCGGCAACAAGCTGGTCAAGCCGCTGCGGGCCTACTCGCAGGCGTACAAACGGCACAAGCAGGTCGCCGCGCTGCTCGACGAGCTCACCACCAGGGCCAGGGAGCGGGCGCAGGAGGCCGACAGGCTGCGCTTCGGCCTGGAGGAGATCGAGAAGGTCGACCCCAAGGCGGGCGAGGACGTCGAGCTGCGCTCCGAGGAGGAGCGGCTCTCGCACGCCGACGCCCTGCGCAGCGCGGCGACGACCGCGCACACCGCGCTCCTGGGCGACCCGATGGAGGCCACGGGCGGCCCCCACGACGTGATCTCCCTGCTCGGCGAGGCGCGGGCGGCCGTGGAGACCGTGCGCGACTTCGACAGCGAGCTCTCCGGCGTGGCCGACCGGCTGGCCGAGGCCGGATACCTGATCTCCGACGTGGCCACCGACCTGGCGGCGTACGCGGAGTCGATCGAGGCCGATCCGGCGCGGCTGGCGGCAGTGCAGGAACGCCGGTCGCTGCTGTCCGGCCTCATCCGGAAATATGCCCAGGACAGCGCCGGGGTGCTGGAGTGGGCGCAGCAGTCGGCCGCCCGCCTGGGCGAGCTCGAGGGCGACGACGAGCGCATCGACGAGCTGACCCGCGAGCAGGAGGAGCTGACCGTCCGGCTCACCGAGCTGGCCGCCGAGCTCACCGGCGTGCGCGAGGCCGCCGCCGAGCGGTTCGGCAAGGCCGTGACCGACGAGCTGACGGCGCTGGCCATGCCGCACGCCAGGGTCGTCGTCCAGCTCACCCAGAGCGAGGACTTCGGCCCCGAGGGACGCGACGAGGTGGAGCTGCGGATGGCGGCACATCCCGCCGCGCCGCCCCTGCCGCTCAACAAGGGCGCCTCCGGCGGTGAGCTGAGCCGGGTGATGCTCGCGATCGAGGTGGTCTTCGCCGGCGCCGATCCGGTGCCGACGTTCGTGTTCGACGAGGTCGACGCGGGGGTCGGCGGCAAGGCCGCGGTCGAGATCGGGCGCAGGCTGGCCAGGCTGGCCCGCACGGCGCAGGTGATAGTGGTCACACATTTGCCGCAGGTCGCGGCGTTCGCCGACCAGCATCTCGTGGTCGAGAAGGCGAGCGACGGCAGCGTCGTCCGCAGCGGCGTCGTCACGCTCAATCATGAAGGCCGCGTGCGCGAACTCTCGCGCATGCTGGCCGGACTGGAAGACTCCGAACTGGGCCGCGCGCACGCCGAGGAACTGCTGGGACTCGCGGCCGCCGACAGGTGATCCTGGGTGACATAGCGGACACGCCGCGTCATGCGTGGCCTCTGCGCTGTTTCGCTCTGGCAGGATGGTCATGATGAAGGTTCCGGGAAGCAGAATGCCGGGCCTCCGCGGGAGGAAGGTCGGAGACCTTCCCGGTGTAACGGCAGTGGCGAGAATCGACCGGCGTACTAAGAGGCTTACAAAACGCCTCCAGCCTGGAGAAGTAGCGATTATCGACCATGTTGACGTTGACCGGGTCAGCGCGGAGGCACTCGTCGCGTGCGGTGCGGCGGCCGTGGTCAACGTGGCCTGCGGCATCAGCGGGCGCTATCCCAACCTGGGGCCACAGATTCTGCTGGAAGCCGGCGTGCCGTTCGTCGACAACGCCAACGCGGAGCTGTTCGAGCGGGTCAAGGACGGCGACGTCGTCCGGGTCTGCGAAGGGGTCGTCTATCTCGACGAAGACGTGGTCGGCAAGGGCGAGGAGCAGACCACCGAGGCCGTCGAGGCCGCCATGGCCGAGGCGCGCGCCGGGCTGGCCGTGCAGATCGAGGCTTTCGCCGTCAACACGATGGAGTACGTTCGTGGTGAGGGCAAGCTTCTCATCGACGGAGTCGGCGTGCCTGAGATCCGCACCCCCATGGAGGGCAGACATGTCCTCATCGTGGTGCGCGGATATCACTATAAGGAAGACATCGCGACCCTGCGGCCCTACATCCGCGAATACCGGCCCGTCCTGATCGGCGTCGACGGCGGCGCCGACGCGCTGCTGGAGGCCGGCTACCTGCCCGACGTGATCGTCGGCGACTTCGACTCGGTCTCCACCAAGGCGCTGACCTGCGGAGCCGAGCTCGTCGTACACGCCTACCGCGACGGCAGGGCGCCCGGCCTGGAGCGCGTCCACCAGCTCGGCCGCGAAGCGGTGATCTTCCCCGCCACCGGCACCAGCGAGGACATCGCGATGATCCTGGCCGACGACAAGGGCGCCGAGCTGATCGTCGCCGTCGGCACGCACGGCACGCTGGAGGAGTTCCTCGACAAGGGGCGCTCCGGCATGGCCAGCACCTTCCTCACCCGGCTGATCATCGGCAGCAAGCTCATCGACGCCAAGGGCGTCAGCAGGCTCTACCGCAGCCGCATCACCACCTCCCAGCTACTCCTGCTGGTGATCACCGCGTTGATCACCATGGGGGTCGCGCTCGTCTCCTCGCCGCTCGGCAAGACCTGGCTGAACGGCCTGCAAGACTTCTGGAACGCGTTCATCTTCTGGCTGGTCGGACTCTTCTCGTGATCGATTTCCGCTATCACCTCGTCTCCACCGTCGCCATCTTCCTGGCTCTGGCGGTGGGGATCGTGCTGGGCACCACCCTGCTGCAGGACCCGGCGCTCGATCTGGCCAAGAAGACCAGCGACGAGCTCTACAACGCCAACAACGGCCTGCGCGCCGACCTCGACGCCCTGCGCGGCAGAGAGGCGGGCAACGACACGTTCATCGCCGGGATGACGCCCGAGATGGTGGCCGGCGACCTGACCGGCCAGCGGGTGCTGCTCATCGACGCGCCGGGCTCCAGCACCGCCGTGCGCGAGGCCGTCCAGCAGGTGCTCGACCAGGCGGGCGCCGAGGTCTCCGGGCGCGTCACGCTGACGGAGAAGTTCCTCGACCCCAAGGGCAAGGGCGTGCTCGACGGGCTGGTCAACCAGCTCAAGCCGGTCAACATGATCTTCCCCGCCACGGCCACGAGCTGGGACCGGGCGGCCGCGCTGCTCTCCGCCACCTTCGTCACCACCGACCAGGCCCAGAGCGCCACCCCCAACCCGGCCACCGCCGACGTGATCAGCACGTTCGAGGCGGGCGGGCTGATCAGCACCGAAGGCGACCCGGCCAAGCGGGCCACACTGGCGGTGATGTTCGCGCCGGAGAAGCCGTACGAAGGCGAGAACGGCGAGATCCAGGCGGGCGCGCTCGTCTCCGTGGCCGGCGGGTTCGACCTCGGCAGCAAGGGCACGGTGCTGGCCGGAGGCGCCGCCGGCGCCGCCTCGCTCGGCGACCCGGTCGCGCTCCTGCGCGACGAGGGCGAGATCTCCAAGCGCGTTTCCACCGTCGATACCGCCGATACGCCGGTGGGGCGCGTCGCGATCGTCTACTCTCTCCGCGAACAGCTGAGCGGGCGGGCCGGCCAGTACGGCATCGGCAAGGGAGCCTCGGCCCCCATCCCCGTCGACACGTCCGCCACTCCGACCCCCACCGAGTCAGGGAGCTGACATGCCTGCCCGCCGGGCCCTGCTGTACGCCCTCGCCGGAGCCGCCATCGGCGCCGCGGCCGCCCGCGCCGCCTACACGGCCTTCACCCGCAACCGCCCGGCCGACCTGTCGGGCCGCTGGACCAGGAAGAACCACCGCGGCGAGCCGATCACCCTGCTCGAAGGCCCCGCGTTCGTGGCCGGCTCAGGAGCCGCCGCCGCGCTCACACCGGGGCTGCCCGGCCGCGTACGCGCGGCGGCGCTGCTCGCGGGCGTCGGCAGCGGGACGCTGGGCGCCTACGACGACCTCTATGGCACCACGTCCTCCAAAGGCTTCAAGGGCCACCTGACCGCGCTCGCCCGCGGCGAGGTCACCAGCGGCGCCGTCAAGATCCTCGGCATTGGCGCCACCGGGCTCGGCGCCGCCGCCCTCGTCTCCGACGGCCCCGTCGACACCCTGGTCAACGGCGCCACCATCGCCGGCGCCGCGAACCTCGCCAACCTCTTCGACCTGCGCCCCGGCCGGGCCATCAAGGTGGGCCTGCTGACCGGCGGCCCGCTGCTGGCCGCCTCCGTCTTCCGCGGCTCGCCCGCCGCGGCCGCCCTGGTCGCCGTCCCGCTCGGCGCCGCCGCCGCGCTGCTGCCCGACGACCTCGGTGAGCGCGCCATGCTCGGCGACGCCGGGGCCAACTCCCTGGGCGCCCTGCTCGGCCTCGCCGCCGTCACCACGATCGGCAGGCCCGGCCGGTACGCGCTGCTCGGCACCGTCGCGGCGCTGACCGCGGCCTCGGAGAAGGTCAGCTTCACCAAGGTCATCGCCGCGAACCCGGTGCTCAACCGCATCGACATGCTCGGCCGCCGCCCGGTCGCCACAGTGTGACCCACGCGTGACCCGAGAGTCACGATTGTCGGCCCGGCCTGCCAGGATGTCTGCGTAAGCGTTGCGGGGCCGGGGAGGTCGGGTGGGTGTGGTGACGGCGCGGGGCGTCGCGGGCGGCGCGATGCTCATCGGGGCGATCACCGTGCTGGCGCGCGTCGCCGGCTTCGCCAAGCAGTACGCCTTCGCCCAGACCGTCGGCACCAACTGCCTGGCCACCGCCTACATGACGGCCAACCAGATCCCCAACATCGTCTTCGAGGTCGTCGTCGGGGGCGCGCTGGCCGGCATGGTGGTCCCCGTGCTCGCCGGCGACGCCGGGCCCGGCGCGCGGGAGCGGGCGGGGCGGATCGGCTCGGCGCTGCTCACCTGGGTGGTCGTCGTGCTCGTGCCGCTGGCGGTGCTCACCGCGGTGTTCGCGGGGCCGATCATCGGGTTGCTGTTCGGTGACGGCGTCGACCGGTGCGACGACCTCGGCGCGCTGACCGCCGTGGCCACCCGGATGCTGGTCGTCTTCGCCCCCCAGATCCCGCTGTACGGCGTGGCCGTGGTGCTCTACGGCGTGCTGCAGTCGCACAAGCGGTTCGCCGCTCCCGCGGTCGCGCCCCTGGTGTCGAGCATCGTGGTGATCGTGGCGTACCTGCTGTTCGTGCCGCTCAGTGGTGGGACGAGCGACCCCGCCAGGGTGCCGGAGCCCGCCGAGCTGGCGTTGTCCGTGGGGACGAGCCTGGGCGTGCTCTCCCTGGTGCTGGCCGTGCTCTGGCCGGTGGGGCGGCTGCGGCTGCGGTGGCGGCCGACCTTACGGTTCCCTGACGGCGTGGCCGGGCAGGTGCGCAGGCTCGCCCTGGCGGGCATCGCGGCACTGCTCGCCCAGCAGGCCGCCATGATCGTGGTGCTGGTGCTGTCGAACCACGCGATCGGCAACGGGGCCATCGCCATCTACAACTACGCGTGGGCGATCTATCTGGTGCCGTACGCGGTGCTGGCCGTGCCCATCGCCACCGCCGCGTTCCCCCGGCTGGCCGCGCAGGCCGGCGATCCGGTGGCCTTCTCGGCGCTCACGGCGCGCACGACCCGGGCGGTGGTGCTGGTGTCGGGGCTGGCCGCCGGGGTGCTGGCGGCGGCGTCCGGGCCGGGGGCGGTGGTGTTCCTCGCGGGCAAGAGCGACGTGCCTCCGGCGCAGCTCGCCGCGGCGATCGCCATGTTCGCGCCCGGGCTGGTGGGCTATGGGCTCGTCGCGCATCTGAGCCGGGTGCTCTACTCGGCCGGGCGCGGGCGGGCGGCCGCCACCGGGACCGTGATCGGGTGGGGGGTGGTGATGGTCGCCCAGACCGTGTTCGTACTGGTGCTGCCCGATGAGTGGGAGATCGGGGGGATGGCGCTCGGGATGAGCGTGGGCATGAGCGTGGGCGGGGCGCTGCTGCTCGGGTCCGTGGTGCGGGCGCGGGGCAGGGCCGCCGTGGCCGGGCTGCTCCGGGCCGGAGGTGCGGCGGTGGCCGGCGGGGTGCTGGGGTACCTGGCGGGGGCGGCGGTGGCCGGGTGGCTCGGGGCGAGCGGGATGTGGCCGAACGTGGGGGCGACCGTGGTGGCCGCCGTAGTGGCGCTGGTGGTGGGGGCGGCGGTCGTGGCGCTGACGGATCGCGAGGACGCGGGCGCCGTGGCCGGGTTGCTCCGCCGGGGGCGCTCGTAGTGGATCGTTTGGCCGTTGGGACGGGTAGCGGTGCCGACGTGATTTGGGGGCGTGACTTGAGGGCGTGGGATGGGCAGTAGGCGCTTGGCGGGCGCATGGCGCTAGTGGTGTCGTGGTCGGTGGAGCCGGGGCGATGACGGCCGTGCGGCCTGTGAAAGCGGTGATGGCGGTCTTGTGGTCGGTGGAGAAGGGTCATGGCGGCCATGAGGTCTGCCGCGAGGCGGTTACGGCGCCCGTGTGGGCTGTGGAGCGGGGCGATGACGCCCGCGTGGTCTGTGGTTGAAGGTGACAGGGGTCGAGAAGCTTGTGGGGAGATGTCGGGTGGTCGTCCGAATGAGGGCGGCTGGTGGCCCGGGTCGAGGAGCGAAGAGTAGCGGGGCTGAGGAGGGATGAGCGGCAGCACGGCCAGCGCCAGCGACGGGGACGGCGTAGTCCCAGCCGCGCCTGCTCAGGCTGCCGGTGAGCCAAGCTGCATTGAGAAGAGATGAGCGCCGGGGTTGTGAAGAGACGGGCGGTGGATTGGGGAGCGATCAGCGGCGGGGTTGTGAAGAGATGGGCACTGGGGTTGGGGAGGGATGAGTGGCGGGGTTGTGAAGGGACGGGCACTGGGGTTGGGGAGGGATGAGTGGCGGGGTGGTGGAGAGATGAGAGTTGGGGTTGTGAAGGGACGGGTGGTGGGATTGGGGAGGGATCAGCGGCGGGGTTGCGGAGAGATGAGAGTTGGGGTTGAGGAGGGGTCAGTGGCCGGGTTGAGGAGGGAGTGGGTCGTGCGGGTGGCTTTTGTGCTGGGGACCACGTCCGGGGGCACCGGGCGGTATGTGCTGATGCTGGTCCGAGGGCTGGTGCGGCGGGGGCATCGGGTGGTCGTGGCGGGGCCGCGCAGTGTCGAGGAGCAGTTCGCCTTCTCCTCGGCGGGAGCGCGGTTCGTCGAGGTGCCCGTCTCCGATCGGCCGCATCCCGTCAACGACCTGCGGGCGGTGCTCGCTCTCAGGCGGCTGACCCGGGACGCCGACATCGTGCACGCTCACGGGATGCGGGCCGGGGCGCTGGCCGCGCTGGGACGGCGCGGGCCGGTGGTGACGCTGCACAACGCGCTGACCGCGGGCGGCTTCGTGGGCCTGGTGTACGGCGTGCTGGAGCGGATCGTGGCGCGGCGGGCCGGCAAGGTGCTGGTCGTCTCGCCCGACCTCGGCGAGCGCATGACCCGGCTCGGCGCCCGTGACGTGCGGGCCGCCATGGTGCCGGCTGCCGCGCTGCCGCCCGCCAAACGGACGCCTGAGGAGGTCCGGGCGGAGCTGGGGGCGGGAGAGCGGCCCCTTCTGCTGACGGTCGCGAGGCTGGCCCAGCAGAAGGGGCTGGACACGCTGCTCGACGTCGCCGCCGGGCCGTGGACGGGCGCGGAGCGGGAAAGGCCGCTGTTCGTGGTCGCCGGGGAAGGACCGCTGCGGGGGGAACTGCGGCGCAGGATCGACGCCGAGGCCCTGCCCGTGCTGCTGCTGGGCAACCGGGACGACGTGGCCGACCTGCTCGGCGCGGCCGTCGCCCTGGTGATGCCGAGCCGGTGGGAGGGGCAGCCGCTCACGCTCAGGGAGGCGCTCATGGCCGGCACTCCGGCCATCGCCTCCGAGGTCGGCGGGATCCCGGAGATCCTGGCCGACGCGGGGATCCTGGTGCCGTACCGCGACGCCGGCAGGTTCCGTGAGGCCGTACGGGAGTTGCTGGCGAGCCCGGGAACTGCACTGAGGCTGGCCGAGGCGGCCGTGCGGCGGGGGCGGGAGATGCCTGATGGTGACGATGCCGTGGAGAGCGTGCTGGCCGTATACCGAAGGGAAGATCGAAGGGATGATTAGGTGAGGTCGGGGCGTTCTCATATACTGCCTGGGTTAGGGAGGGGAGTATCCCTTCGCGACAGCCTCGTCATCACGGTGTAGCCCCGCTCCACGGGGCCCCCGGGGCTGCCGGTCCGCAGATTCACGCGGGCGGGAGAGACCTCCGGCGATGATGCGTGCATGCCGGAGGGTTTGAGTGAGCGTACCCGTGTGGGCCTGGATCGCCGTGATCGGCGGTCTTCTTGTTGTTCTGGCCGTTGACTTGTGGATCGTCGACCGCGGGGAAGCCCGAGAGTTCTCCATGCGGCAGGCCGGATACTGGGTGACATTCTATGTCGCCCTCGCCGTCGCCTTCGGAGCGCTCATGTGGGCCACCGCGGGCGGGAGCGCGGCCGGGGAGTTCTTCGCCGGCTACATCACCGAATACAGCCTCAGCGTCGACAACCTGTTCATCTTCTTCATCATCATGAGCCGGTTCGCCGTGCCGAAGGCCTACCAGCACAAGGTGCTGCTGGTCGGCATCCTGCTCGCGCTCGTCATGCGCGGCATCTTCATCGCGCTGGGCGCCGCCGCGCTCGAGCGGTTCAGCTGGCTGTTCTACGTCTTCGGCGCCTTCCTGGTCTACACGGCGATCAACATCGTCCGTCAGCACCTCAAGGGCGACGAAGAGGAGTTCAAGGAGAACGCCATGCTGCGCTGGGTGCGCAGGGCCTTCCCCACCACCGAGGGCTACGTCGGCTCCAAGGTCACCGTCAAGATCGACGGCAAGCGCATGGTCACGCCGATGCTCATCGTGATGGTCGCCATCGGGAGCACCGACCTGTTGTTCGCCCTCGACTCGATTCCGGCGATCTTCGGCCTCACCAAAGACCCCTTCATCGTCTTCACGGCCAACGCGTTCGCCCTGATGGGGCTACGTCAGCTCTACTTCCTGCTGGGCGGCCTGCTGCAGCGGCTCGTGTACATCAGCTACGGTTTGGCGTTCATCCTGGGGTTCATCGGGGTTAAGCTGGTATTGGAGGCGTTGCACTCCAGCCATGTCTCCTGGGCGCCTCAAATTCCCATCTGGGTGTCGCTCTCGGTCATCGGAGCCACCATGGTCATCACCACCGTGGCCAGCCTGATCAAGGCCCGCATGGACACGCGCAAGGGCGAGGAAACGCACCCGGAGCAGGTCTAGCGAAAAGGGCTTCGAGGCGCTTTGCTTGTGTAGTTGTGCCGTGTCATAGTTGCTCGTTCTGTAACATCACGGCAAAGCGCCCAGTCCTATCACCACCAAAGGTTGTACGTGTCAGACGATTCTGCTAAGTCGAGCCGCGTAAGGCTCGCACGCGGGGTCTCCCCGTGGCTCCTCCCGACGGCGGCCGCGGCGGCCGCCACCGTGCTGCTGACGCGCCGAGACCGGCGATGGGCGCTCGCGGCGGTTCCGCTGAGCGCGCTCACCGGCGGGATGCTCTGGTTCTTCCGCGACCCCGACCGCACGCCGGGCGGGGGGCGCATCCTGTCACCCGCCGACGGCGTGGTGCAGAGCATCGATCCCTGGCCCGACGGCCGCACCCGGGTCGCGATCTTCATGAGTCCGCTGAACGTGCACGTCAACCGTGCCCCCCTTGCGGGAAATGTCGCATCCGTGCAGCATGTGGCAGGTGGGTTCCTGCCGGCGTTCAACAAGGACAGCGACCAGAACGAGCGCGTGGTGTGGCATTTCGAGACCACGCTGGGCGACATCGAGATGGTGCAGATCGCGGGCGCGGTGGCGCGCAGGATCGTGCCATACCTGAGTGCCGGTGCGAAGGTCACGCAGGCAGAGCGGATCGGGTTGATCCGGTTCGGCTCGCGGGTCGACCTCTACCTGCCCGAAGGGATATCTCCCGCGGTCTCCGTGGGGGAGAAGACGGTTGCGGGGGTGACCAGAATTGACCGCGGCTGACGCCGGCAGCTGGCAGGCGGATGAGGAAGAACCTCGAGGTCCCGTCGGAAAGGCGTTCCGCCTGTCGGCCGCGGACTCGCTGTCACTGGGCAACGCCGTCTGCGGCTTCCTCGCGGTGTGCGTGCTGGCCTACTCCGCCATCCAGCAGCTTCAGGTGGGCGGCGGCCGGTTCACGCCCGAGCCCAGCTACTTCGCCACGGCGATCGTGCTGCTGCTCATCGGCGCCACGTGCGACCTGTTCGACGGGCTCGTCGCGCGCCGCTTCCGCGCCTCCGCCATGGGGGCCGAGCTCGACAACCTGGCCGACGTCATCAGCTTCGGTTTCGCGCCCGCGTTCATGGTCGTGATCTGGGGCGGGTTCACCGATCAGGTGCCGTTCACCGCCGTGCTCGCCACGGCCGCGGCCGTGCTGGTCGCCGGGGTCGTGCGGCTGGCCAGGTTCGCCTGCGTCAAGACCACGAGCGGCGACTTCATGGGCCTGCCCATCCCGATGGGCGCCATGACCGTGATCTCCATCGTGCTGCTCTTCCAGCCGAGCTTCTGGACCCTGCTCGGCGTGCTCGCCGTGGCCTGGCTGATGGTCAGCCGCATCGAATATCCCAAGCCGAAGGGCCAGCTCGCGGCCGTCGTGCTCGGGTGGATCATGGTGAACGTGGCGTTCCTCACCGTCTGGGTCGCCTGGCCCGAGGGCGGCGACCTGCCGATCAAGATCGGGGCGAGCATGCAGATCGCCCTTGTGGCGGCGATTCCGCTGCGAATGCTGTTCTACAAGCGCGAGCAGCGCAAGGGAGCCGAGCGCATCCACAACTAGCGGGATTTTTCGCCTTACTTCCGCTTTGATGGAGCCATGTCGGCCACGCCGCGCGAGCACACGCGCACGTACTATCTCGGCAAGCTGGCCACGGAGCTCGAACAGCGCGGGCTGACGGCCACACTGCGGCCCTATCCGCCCGCGCTGCGCATCAGCGATCCCGACGCGGTGATCCTGGCCGAGACCGTTGACTGCGTGCCGCTCTCCGAGGGGTGGTTCTACCGGTGGTCATGGGGCGAGCTGGTCGGGCTGGCCGACGATCCCGCCCTGGCGGCCGACCGCATCGTGCACGTGCTGGCCGCCCGGCGGTGATCCTCTCCTACCAGCCCCGTGCCTCCCACTCCGGCAGGGAGGGGCGCTCCACGCCCAGGGTCGTGTCCTTGCCGTGGCCCGGGTAGACCCAGGTCTCGTCGGGCAGGCGGCCGAAGAGGCGCTCGGCCACGTCGGTGTAGAGCTGGGTGAAGCGCTCCGGGTCCTTCCAGGTGTTGCCGACGCCGCCCGGGAACAGGGAGTCGCCGGTGAACAGGTGGTGACCGGCGGGGCCGCCGTCGTACAGCAGGGCGATCGAGCCCGGCGTGTGCCCCCGCAGGTGGATGACCTCCAGGGTGACCGCGCCGAACGTGATCGTGTCGCCGTGCTCGACCGTGCGGTCCACGGGCACCGGCAGGGCGGACGCGTCGAGGGGGTGGGCGATCACCTGAGCGCCCGTGACCTTGACGATCTGCTCCAGGGCCTGCCAGTGGTCGCCGTGCTGGTGGGTCGTGACGACGGTGCCGACCCCCTGCTCGTCCATCAGGGCCAGGAGTCGGTCGGAGTCGGCGGCCGCGTCGATGAGCAGGCCCTCGCCCGTCTCGGTGCAGCGCAGCAGGTAGGCGTTGTTGTCGTACGGGCCGACGGCGAGCTTGCAGATGGTCAGGGCGGGCAGCTCGCGCACGTCGGCGGGACCGCCGACCTGGACGTCACCTGTGTAGGTCATGGGTAGTCCTTCGGAGGCGTCATGGGCAGACCAGCGGGGGCCGGCATCGTCTGCCACGGTGGCGGATCTGGGAGACCCGCTCGTCCGGGGCGTGGCGTCAACGACTGCCCCACGGGCAACAGACTAACGCCCTCGCCGTCCGACCTGCCGGTGAGCCAGGCCAGCAGGTCCGCGGGGGCGCCTTCGACAGTGGGGCCCTGTCCCAGATCGTGCCGGCTGTCGATGGTTCGTTCGCCGTCCTTGAGCACGACCCCGCCGATTGTGGAGCGGTCGTGCGGCCAGCAGGCGAAGCAGTCGTGGAGTTCGCGGTGTACGAACGGGGCCGGCCAGTCCGCCGGGGTGTGGCCGGCGTCGAGGTCAACATGGTGGAGGCCGACTTCGCGCAGGCGGCGTACCAGGGCGTACCAGGCGGGGTGGGGTGGTGGGCGCATGCCCTCGACCTGGGCGGACCAGCGGTCCTCGGGCAGGTCGCGGATGGCCGCCGACAGGCGGGCGGACTCCTCCTCGAGGTCGGCCAGGAGCCTGCTCGCCGGTCGGGCGGCGGTGGCCTCGATCTCGGCGGCCCTGGCCTCGTGGGAGGCGTACTGGGGGGTTCGGCTGCCGGTCCTGGCCCAGGTCAGGAGGTTGATATGAGAGCGCGCGTTGCCGGCCAGGTGGGTGAGGACATGACCCCGGGTCCAGCCGGGCAGGAGGGAGGGGGCGCCGATGTCGGCGTCGGACAGGGACGCGGCCGTGGCCAGCAACTGGTTGGTCGCCGAGGCCAGCTCGGCCCGCAGCGCAGGTAGGACGGTCATATCTGAATATTTCATCCTTTAGTGTGTCTGAGCCGGGCGGGGCATAAACCAGCAGGTCAGGAGGTTGAATGTTGAAGGGCTCCTGGCGCGGCGGGTGATGGCCGTAACCTGTGAGAGACGGATTTTCGGCGGCCGGGGATCGCACCGCCGAAATTGTCGGAGTCCCCGTCTACCATCCCCCGTGGACCTATCCGCCTTTCGACCTCCGGGATCGCCGTGGCAGACCGCCTGATCGTGCGTGGTGCACGTGAACATAACCTCAAGGACGTCTCGCTCGACCTGCCGCGAGACTCTCTGATCGTCTTCACCGGCCTGTCCGGCTCTGGCAAGTCGAGCCTGGCCTTCGACACGATCTTCGCTGAGGGGCAGCGGCGCTACGTCGAGTCGTTGTCGGCGTACGCCCGCCAGTTCCTCGGCCAGATGGACAAGCCCGACGTGGACTTCATCGAGGGCCTGTCCCCGGCGGTGTCCATCGACCAGAAGGCCACCAGCAAGAACCCGCGCTCGACCGTGGGCACGATCACCGAGGTCTACGACTACCTGAGGCTGCTGTGGGCGCGCATCGGCAAGCCCCACTGCCCGGTGTGCGCGCGCCCGATCGCCAGGCAGACGCCGCAGCAGATCGTCGACCGGGTGATGGACCTCGAAGAGGGCACCCGCTTCCAGGTGCTCGCACCGGTCGTACGGGGGCGTAAGGGTGAATACGCGGAGCTGTTCCGCGAGCTGCAGACCAAGGGCTTCGCCAGGGCCAGGGTCGATGGCACGGTCGTGCGGCTGGAGGAGCCGCCGACGCTGAAGAAGTACGAGAAGCACGACATCGAGGTCATCGTCGACCGCCTGTCGGTCAAGGATTCGGCGCGGCGCAGGCTCACCGACTCGGTCGAGACGGCGCTGCAACTGTCCGGCGGCACGATCACACTCGAGTTCGTCGACCTGCCCGAGGGCGATCCCAACCGCGAGCGCTTCTACTCCGAGCACCTCTACTGCCCCTACGACGACCTGTCGTTCGAGGAGATGGAGCCGCGCTCGTTCTCGTTCAACTCCCCGTTCGGCGCCTGCCCGGAGTGCACGGGCCTGGGCACCAAGATGGAGGTGGACCCCGACCTGGTGGTGCCCGACCCTGAGCGGACGCTCGGCGACGGCGCGATCCACCCCTGGTCCGGCGGCCACACCAGCGAATACTTCGTCAGGCTGATCGAGGCGCTCGGCCATTCGATGGGCTTCACCCTCGACACGTCGTGGGAGAAGCTGCCGAAGAAGGCCCAGAAGGCCCTGCTCTACGGTCACGACGAGCAGGTCCATGTCAGCTACAGCAACCGCTTCGGCCGTAAGCGCGCCTACTACACCACCTTCAACGCCGTCATCCCGTGGGTGCAGCGCCGGCACGCCGAGGCCGAGAGCGACTCGGCCCGTGAGCGGTTCGAGGGCTACATGCGCGAGATCCCGTGTCCCGCGTGCAAGGGGGCCAGGCTCAAGCCGGTCACCCTGGCGGTGACGGTGTCCGGGAAGTCGATCGCCGAGGTGGCGGCCCTGTCGATCGGCGAGTGCGCGCAGTTCCTGGCCGGGCTCAAGCTGTCCGACCGTGACATGCAGATCGCCGAGCGGGTGGTCAAGGAGATCAACGCCCGCATGGGCTTCCTGCTCGACGTCGGCCTCGACTACCTGACCATGGACCGCGCCGCCGCCACCCTCGCGGGCGGTGAGGCGCAGCGCATCAGGCTGGCCACGCAGATCGGCTCCGGCCTCGTCGGCGTCCTCTACGTGCTCGACGAGCCGTCCATCGGCCTGCACCAGCGCGACAACATGCGCCTGCTCGACACCCTGATCAGGCTGCGCGACATGGGCAACACGCTGATCGTGGTCGAGCACGACGAGGACACGATCGCGGCGGCCGACTGGGTGGTCGACATCGGGCCCGGGGCCGGTGAGCACGGCGGCCAGGTCGTCGTCTCCGGCACCGTGCAGGAACTCCTCGCGAGTGAGGAGTCGATGACCGGCGCCTACCTGTCCGGGCGCAGGAGCATCCCCATCCCCGCCAAGCGCCGCAAGCGCGACAAGAAGCGGCAGATCACGGTCAAGGGGGCGCGCGAGCACAACCTCAAGGGCGTCGACATCGACTTCCCGCTGGGCGTGTTCACGGCGGTCACCGGCGTGTCGGGGTCGGGCAAGTCGACGCTGGTCAACGACATCCTCTACAGCGCGCTGGCCAAGGAGCTCAACGGGGCGCGCACGGTGCCGGGGCGGCACTCGCGGATCAACGGCATGGACCAGGTGGACAAGGTCGTCCACGTCGACCAGTCGCCCATCGGGCGGACACCGCGCTCCAACCCGGCCACCTACACCGGCGTGTTCGACCACGTGCGCAAGTTGTTCGCGGCCACGACGGAGGCGAAGGTGCGCGGCTACCAGCCGGGGCGCTTCAGCTTCAACGTCAAGGGCGGGCGCTGCGAGGCGTGCTCGGGCGACGGCACGATCAAGATCGAGATGAACTTCCTGCCCGACGTCTACGTCCCCTGCGAGGTCTGCCACGGCGCCCGCTACAACCGGGAGACGCTGGAGGTCCACTACAAGGGCAGGACGATCGCCGAGGTGCTCGACATGCCGATCGAGGAGGCTCTGGGCTTCTTCGACGCGATCCCGGCGATCAAACGGCACCTGCAGACGCTCAACGACGTGGGCCTGGGCTACGTACGGCTCGGGCAGCCGGCCACGACGCTGTCCGGTGGTGAGGCGCAGCGGGTGAAGCTGGCCTCCGAGCTGCAGCGGCGCCAGACCGGGCGGACCATCTACGTGCTGGACGAGCCGACCACCGGGTTGCACTTCGAGGACATCCGGCGGCTGCTCGGGGTGCTGGGGCGGCTGGTCGACGGCGGCAACACGGTGATCGTCATCGAGCACAACCTCGATGTGATCAAGACCGCTGACTGGATCATCGACATGGGGCCCGAGGGCGGCTCGCGTGGCGGCACCCTGGTGGCCAGCGGCACTCCGGAGGAGGTCGCGCTGGTGGAGGAGAGCCACACGGCGCGGTTCCTGCGGAAGATTCTCGAGGTCTGAGCCTTTGCGGCCCGCGTCCGGCGGCCCGCTTCCCTGGGGGAGCGGGCCGCCGCGTCGGTGATCCGGCCGGGACGTCGGGGTTGCATGGCTGCTCGAGCCGGGCGGTTGACCGTGCGCCCACCACCCGCTGACCGGACCGTGGGGTGGCGCCAATACAGTTGAGCTCTGGAAACGGCCTGGCCCCAGGGGCGTGCGTGGTCGGCCGAAAGTCATGTGCACGGAAGTCGGGGGCGGAGCCATGTCCGAAAACGGGTTGGGACGACGTGAGGTACTGGGCGTGGCCGCCTGTGGCATGGCGTTGGCGGCCTGCGGGACCGGGGGAGCGGAGAGCCGTCCGAGCCTGAAGGGGAAGGTCATCGCCAAGGCCGCCGACGTGCCCGTGGGCGGCGGCACATTGATCGAGGACCTGAAGGTCGTGGTGACGCAGCCCACCGAGGGCGTCTACAAGGCCTTCAGCGCGTCGTGCACGCACAAGGGCTGCGCCGTCAGCGCGCCGAAGGACAACGTCATCCGCTGCGCCTGCCACGGCAGTGAGTTCGCCACCGACAGCGGCAAGGCCACCAAGGGGCCCGCCACCGCGCCGCTGGCCTCGTTCCAGGTGAAGCTCCAAGGCGACGGGATCATCGTCGTCTGAACGGGTAAATGTGCGTGGTCACCACGATTGGGCTCAGTCACGCTGAACCGGCGTTAGGGCGCTGGCCGTAACTGAAGAGAGAACCAATCTGGGAGGACGCACCATGACGGAAACGACGCGCCGGACGGTTGTGTTCGGTGCCGGAGGCGCCGGGCTTGCGGCGGTCCTGACGGCGTGCGCGAGCTACGGCTCGCCGACGACCGAGGCGAGCGCCGAGCCGCCGACGGAGGAAGAGTCGTCGTCGGAGGCGCCGAAGAAGAAAAAGGCCGAAGCCAAGGGCGGAAAGGCACTGGCCGACACCAGTGACATCCCTGAAGGCGGCGGCAAGGTCTTCGAGGGCCAGAAGATCGTGGTGACGCAGCCGACGGCGGGTGAGTTCAAGGCGTTCAGCGCGGTCTGCACCCACGCGGGATGCACGGTCGCCACCGTCTCGAACAAGACGATCAACTGCCCCTGCCACGGGAGTAAATTCAGCATCGAGGACGGTTCGGTGTCGAACGGTCCTGCGAGCGATCCGCTGGAGGAGAAGCAGATCACGGTGGACGGCGACAAAATCCGGCTCGCTTAAGCCGCGTCTCATCATTTTCTCACCTGCGTGCGTTTGGGTGTGCGCATGGGAGAAGACCTTCATCAGAGCCGCAGAGCGGTGTTCGCAAGCGTCGGAGCGGGTGGCCTGGCGCTGGCGATCACCGCGTGTGGCAGTGGCACCGACACGACGACGGCCGGCACCGCCGGTGAGTCGAGCGCACCACAGTCCAGTGCTCCGGAGTCCGGCGCACCGCAAGCCGGTGGTGCGCTGGCCAAGACCGCCGACATCCCCGTCGGCGGAGGCACGGTCTTCAAGGATCAGAAGGTCGTGGTGACGCAGCCGACCGAGGGCGAGTTCAAGGCCTTCAGCGCGGTCTGCACGCACAAGGGATGCGTGGTCGGCAGCGTCGAGGGTGACGCGATCGTCTGCCCGTGTCACAACAGCAAGTTCGGCATCGCCGACGGCGCGGTCTCGGCCGGGCCGGCGGAGAAGCCGCTGCCCGCGCAGGAGATCAAGGTCGAGGGCGACCAGATCATGCTCGCGTAGCGAGACGACTCCGGAGCCGCCCGCCGTGCTCACGCACGGCGGGCAACCTTGTCGGTGGGGGCTACTAGGCTTAAAACGTGGCTAGATCAGCGGGCAGCACCTTGAGTTTCCGGCCCAAGCCGGGTTCGATCCCCGATTCCCCTGGGGTCTACCGGTTCAGGGACGCGCACGACCGGGTGATCTATGTCGGCAAGGCCAAGAGCCTGCGGCAGCGGCTCAACTCGTACTTCGCCGACTTCTCCGCGCTGCATCCGCGCACGCAGACGATGCTGACCACGGCGGCGGGTGTCGACTGGACCGTCGTCGGCACCGAGGTCGAGGCGCTGCAGCTCGAATACTCCTGGATCAAGGAGTTCGACCCGCGCTTCAACGTGAAATACCGCGACGACAAGTCCTACCCCTACCTCGCGGTCACGATGTTCGAAGACTTCCCGCGCGTGCAGGTCATGCGCGGCGCCAAGCGTAAGGGCACCCGCTACTTCGGGCCCTATTCCCACGCCTGGGCCATCCGCGAGACCGTCGACCTGCTGCTGCGGGTCTTCCCCGTGCGCACGTGCAGCGCGGGCGTGTTCAAGCGGGCCGGGCAGATCGGGCGGCCGTGCCTGCTCGGCTACATCGACAAGTGCTCCGCGCCGTGCGTGAGCCGGGTGACGCCCGAGGAGCACCGCGCGCTGGCCGAGGACTTCTGCGACTTCATGGCGGGTAACACCGGCCGCTTCATCAAGCGGCTGGAGAAGGAGATGCGCGACGCGGCGTCCGAGCAGGAATACGAGCGGGCGGCCCGGCTGCGTGACGACATCCAGGCGCTGCAGCGGGCGCTGGAGAAGCAGGCGGTCGTGCTCGGCGAAGGCACCGACGCCGACGTGATCGCGCTGGCCGAGGATCCGCTCGAAGCCGCCGTACAGGTGTTCTACGTCCGTGGCGGCCGCATCCGCGGCCAGCGCGGCTGGGTGGTCGACAAGGTCGAGGAGAACTCGCCCGGCGAGCTGGTGGAGCAGTTCCTGCTGCAGATGTACGCCGAGGCGAGCCCCGAGTCGATGCCCCGCGAGGTGCTCGTGCCCGCGTTGCCGCCCGACAGCGAGGCGGTCGCCGAGCTGCTCACCGAGCAGCGCCGCGCCCGCGTCGAGGTGCGCGTGCCGCAGCGCGGCGACAAGAAGTCGCTCATGGAGACCGTCGAGCGCAACGCCAAGGAGTCGCTGGCACAGCACAAGGTCCGCCGCGCCAGTGACCTGACCACCCGCAGCAAGGCCCTGCAGGAGATCGCCGACGCGCTCGACCTCGACCAGGCGCCGCTGCGCATGGAGTGCTACGACGTCTCCCACCTGCAGGGCGAGAACGTCGTGGCCTCCATGGTCGTGTTCGAGGACGGCCTGGCCCGCAAGAGCGAATACCGCCGCTTCGCGGTGAAGAGCAAGGAGGGCGACGTCGCCTCGATCCACGAGGTGATCACCCGCCGCTTCCGCCGCTACCTCGAGGAACGCTCGGCCACCGGCGAGCTGGCCGCCGACGACGAGGACGGCCACGGCCCCATCGACCCCGAAACGGGCAAGCCGCGCAAGTTCGCCTACCCGCCCAACCTGGTCGTGGTCGACGGCGCGGGTCCCCAGGCGGCCGCCGCGCAGCGGGCGCTCGACGAGCTCGGCATCGACGACGTCTCCGTGTGCGGTCTGGCCAAGCGGCTCGAAGAGGTGTGGCTGCCGGGCGACGACCAGCCGGTGATCATGCCTCGTTCAAGTGAAGGTCTCTACCTGCTGCAACGAGTGCGAGACGAAGCGCACAGGTTCGCCATCACCTACCATCGTTCCAAGAGGTCCAAGACGGTGAAGGAGAGCGCGCTCGACAGCGTGCCCGGCCTCGGGCCGGCACGCAGGCAGGCGTTGCTCAGACACTTCGGCTCCGTGAAAAAGCTGCGCGAGGCCACTGCCGCCGAAATCTGCGAGGTTCCCGGCATCGGCCCGTCCATCGCCGAGGTCATCGTGTCGACGTTGAAGGGAGAGTCACCTTGATCTCGTCAGGATGCCAAGGTGTCCAGGCCGGAGGGGCGTGCGGTCCCGCCGGAGGAGGCCGCGGGCCATCGGCCCGCCTATGGGGACAGGCCCGCGATGCGGGGCCATCGACGCGTTCGCGGGCTCAGGTCCGTGACGCGGCGACATCGACGCGTTCGCGGGCTCGGGTCCGTGATGCCGGGCCGGCGGACGGAGTGAGGCGATGAGCACCGAGCCGGCATTCGTCATCGTCACCGGCATGTCCGGGGCGGGGCGCAGCACCGCGGCCAAGGCGCTGGAGGACCTCGGCTGGTTCGTGATCGACAACCTGCCGCCCGGGCTGCTGTTCGCCATGGCCGAGGAGGCGGGCAAGGTCAAGCTGGCCACCGACAAGGTGGCGGCCGTCGTCGACGTGCGCAGCCTCGCCTTCACGACCGACCTCAACGCGGCCATCGAAGAACTCGAAGGGCGCGGCGTACGCGTGCGGGTGGTGTTCCTGGAGGCCAGCGACGAGGAGCTGGTGCGCAGGTTCGAGAACGTCCGCAGGCCCCACCCTCTCCAGGGCGAGGGGCGGCTGGTCGACGGGATCGCCCGGGAGCGGGGGATCCTGCGCGAGGTGCGCGCCAACGCCGACCTGGTGATCGACACCTCCGCGCACAACGTGCACGAGCTGCGTAACAAGATCGTCGCCTACTTCGGCGAGGATGACCGGCCCGGGCTGCGGCTCAACGTCGTGTCGTTCGGGTTCAAGTACGGGCTGCCGGTCGACGCCGACCTCGTGGTCGACTGCCGGTTCCTGCCCAACCCGCACTGGGTGCCCGAGCTGCGGCCGATGAACGGGCTCGACCCGGCCGTCGCCGACTATGTGCTCGGGCAGCCGGGGGCCAAGGAGTTCCTCGACGCGTACGAGGAGGTCCTGCAGGTGGTGGCGGCGGGGTATGCGCGCGAGGGCAAGAGCTACGCGACGCTCGCGGTGGGTTGCACGGGTGGTAAGCACCGGAGTGTGGCCATGGCCGAGCAGGTCGCGGCCCGCCTGCGTGACCGCGGGATGGAGGTCCAGGTGGGTCACCGGGATGTGGGGCGGGAGTGACGGATGCGAGTTTCGAAGCTCCTGTTCCGTATGTGCCGGTAGGGGTGGGGGTGGGCTCGTCCGGATGCGATGATCGACTTTGGCTGGATGAGCGGCTCCGGACGGATGATCGCCTCCGACCCGATGAGCGGTTCAGGCCTGATGACCGGCTTTGGTCGGATGGGCGGCTGCGGCTCGATGACCGGCTTCGGCCGGTGGAGGCCGGGAACGGTGATCTGGGCGGGTGGCACGGTGTCGGGTCGCGTGGTCCTGAGTGGGGCGCGGATGTTCGGTCGGGTGCCGGGGCGTGTGCTTCTCAGGGCGTGGGTGCTCGGGAGGTCGGGTTGTTTGTCACCGAGGGTGGTGGCGTGGGTGCTTGGCGGGATGCCGGGTTTTATGGGGCTGAGAGCGGTGTCGCCGAGTGTGGTTCGGCGGTGAATGATGTGAGGGGTCAGCGGGATGGCCGGGCGGGTGGGCCGGGTAGTGGTGGTGTAGGCGCCGGCCAGGACGGCGGGGCGCGTGCTTCGGAGAGCGGTGGTGTGGGTGCTGGAGCGTCTGGGCGGGAGAGTGGGTACGCGGGTGTGGCTCGTGGCGTGCTGAGCGGGGGCGGAGGTGAGCTCGGGGCCGTGGGCTTCGGGCCGCCCGTCGTGGCGCTGGGCGGTGGGCATGGGCTCTACGCGTCCCTGTCCGCCTTACGGATGGTCACCGACCGGCTGACCGCCGTGGTGACCGTCGCCGACGACGGCGGGTCCAGCGGACGGCTCCGCCGGGAACTCGGTGTGCTGCCGCCCGGCGACCTGCGCATGGCGCTGGCCGCCCTGTGCGGCGACGACGAGTGGGGCAGCACCTGGAGCGAGGTGGTGCAGCACCGCTTCCGCAGCGAGGGTGAGCTGCACGGGCACGCCGTCGGCAACCTGCTGATCGTGGCGCTGTGGGAGCTGCTCGGCGACCCCGTGGCCGGGCTCGACTGGGTCGGGCGGCTGCTGGGCGCGCACGGCCGCGTGCTGCCCATGGCGTCGGTGCCGCTCGACATCGTGGCCGAGGTGGAGCTCGACGGCGTCATCTCGACCGTACGCGGGCAGGTGGCCTGCGCCCTGACGCCCGGCCGCGTACAGGCGATCTCCCTGGTCCCCGAGGATCCGCCGGCGCGCCCCGAGGCGGTGGCGGCGGTGCAGGAGGCCGACTGGGTCGTGTTCGGGCCCGGGTCGTGGTTCACCAGCGTCCTGCCGCATCTCAAGGTCCCCGAACTGGCCAGGGCGCTGCACGCCACCAAGGCCAAACGGCTGGTCACGCTCAACCTGGCGCCCCAGCCGGGTGAGACCGACGACTTCTCCCCTCAGCAACATTTGGAGGTGCTCAGACAGCACGCCCCGGACCTGTCGATCGACGTCGTGCTCGCCGACACCGGAGTCGTGGACGACCCCGACGCCCTCGAGAAGGGCGCGGCGGCCCTCGGCGCCCGGCTTGTCATGGCCGACGTCGCCTCCGGAGACGGCTCCCCGAAGCATGACCCACGACGTCTTGCCTCCGTCCTGGACGAGATTTTCCTCTCGAAGCGTTGATCCTGGTCGGCGTTGCGCGAAGGTGCGAGAGACTCAAGGGATCCGGTCTGAATGGGGGAGAGGACTAACGCATGGCGATGACAGGTGTGGTGAAAGACGAACTGAGCCGCCTGCCGGTGCTGAAGCCGTGCTGCCGAAAGGCGGAGGTTTCCACGCTGCTGCGGTTCGCCAGCGGCCTGCACCTCGTGGGCGGGCGGATCGTGATCGAAGCCGAACTCGACACCAACGCCACCGCACGGCGACTGATCAAGGACATCGGCGAGGTGTTCGGGCACAAGGCGGAGGTGCTCGTGCTCGCGCCCGCCGGGCTGCGCAAGGGCTCGCGCTACATGGTGCGGGTCTATCGCGACGGTGAGGCGCTGGCCCGGCAGACGGGCCTGATCGACAATCACGGGCGTCCGGTGCGGGGGCTGCCCCGCCAGGTGGTGGCGGGGGCCGCCTGCGACGCCGAGGCGGCCTGGCGCGGCGCGTTCCTGGCGCACGGCTCGCTGACCGAGCCGGGGCGCTCGATGTCGCTCGAGGTCACCTGCCCGGGGCCGGAGGCGGCGTTGGCGCTGGTGGGCTCGGCGCGGCGGCTGAAGATCCACGCCAA
Organism: Nonomuraea sp. NPDC050643; assembly: GCF_040654715.1. Classification (NCBI taxonomy): domain Bacteria; kingdom Bacillati; phylum Actinomycetota; class Actinomycetes; order Streptosporangiales; family Streptosporangiaceae; genus Nonomuraea; species Nonomuraea sp. NPDC050643. The sequence goes on from NZ_JBFAIM010000039.1 coordinate 36,916, forward strand.
GGCGCGTGAGGTGCGCGGCGTGGATCGCGTGGTGGTGCGCGACGGCGACGCGATCAGCGCGCTGCTCACCCGGCTGGGCGCGCATGACAGCGTGCTGGCCTGGGAGGAGCGGCGGATGCGCCGCGAGGTGCGGGCCACCGCGAACCGGCTCGCCAACTTCGACGACGCCAACCTGCGGCGTTCCGCCCGCGCGGCCGTCGCGGCGGGGGCGCGGGTGCAGCGGGCGCTGGAGATCCTGGGGGACGAGGCGCCCGATCATCTGGTGGTGGCGGGGCGGCTGCGGGTGGAGCACAAGCAGGCGTCGCTGGAGGAACTGGGGCAGATCGCCGATCCACCGCTGACCAAGGACGCGATCGCCGGGCGCATCCGGCGGCTGCTGGCGATGGCCGACAAACGCGCCTCCGACCTGGGCATCCCCAACACCGAAGCCAACCTCACCGTCGAAATGCTCGCCCCGTAGGGGAGCGTTGGGGTTGGTGGGCTTTTAACCCCATATTTTACGGCGGGCGGGCTGGGCCGCACGCGCCGACGTGGGTGGCCGTCCGTCATGGCCGGTCGTGAAGGCTCACGGGGTGCTCGCCGTGACGGAGCGTTTTCTTTACCGGTTTCCATGGTGATCCTGCCCACGGCACGGCACGGCGGTTCGTTCGCCGGGCTGGGGGTCTGTCGTGCCGTGGGCTCATCGTGGTGACCGGTGCCACGGTGAGCCCACGCGCCGGCGGTTCCGCTGCCGGCCGTGACATCGCGGTCTGGGCATTTGCGTCGTGGGCCGACGCGCGGACGGTTTCGCCGCTGACCGTGACGTCGCGGTCTGTGCGCTGCGTCCTGGGCCGACGAACCCTTGTAGGGCACGGGGCCACGGTGGGTCGTGGGGCCACGCTTGGTCACGGGGTCACCGTGGGTCGGTGCGTTGTGCAGGTGATGGGCAGCGGGTGCGCCATGGAGGTGAGCCATGGAGGTGATGGGCAGCGGGTGCGCCGTGGAGGTGATGGTGGGCCGGTGCGCCAGGGTGGCGGGGTGTGCCCGGGTGACGGCGGGTGGGCGCGTCGCGCGTTGTGGCGGGCCGGAGCGCGCCATTTGGGTGGAGGCGGGCCGTGCGTCGGCGGGTGGCGCCGGGTGAGTTTCCTTTGGGCAGTGGTAGGCGGGTGCGCCGGGTGGGCGTCCCTTTGGGCGGTCGTGGGCGGGCGGGCCGGGTGGGTGTGCCCGCGGGTAGCGGTGGGTGGGTGAGCCGGGGTGGGTGTGCCCCTTGGGTAGCGGCGCCCTGATGTGCCGGTGCGGCCCGGTGGGCCTCGGTGCGCCGGTGTGGCCTGGTGTGGCCGTTTGTGGGTTCCGTGTTGTTCGTGGTGGTGGGGTGGTGGGTGTTCTTGTGGGCTCCTGGGTGGGTCAGTCGCGGGCGGGGTTGCGGGGGGCGAAGAGGTCCGGGGTGGGCTTGGCGGCCGGCTGCTGGGCCGGCTCGAACGGGGCCCGGTACTCCGGCTCCTCCGCCGCCACCTCCTCCGCGGCCGTCTCGGCGCGCTGCGCGCGGCGTACGCGGGTGACCCGCAGGGTGACCAGGGCGAGCGCGGTCAGGGCCGCCACCGCGATGTACAGCCAGGCCGCCCAGGTCTCCGCCAGCGGGGCCTGATAGAGCATCAGGGCGTCGGGCAGGCCCTCGGTGAGGTTCGGCAGGGTGACGTCGCCCAGGTCCGCAGGGGCCTGTTCGCTGGCCTGCGCGCGCAGGGTGGCGCCGATCATGATGGACGAGCCCGTGATCTGCCCGGCGACCACGGCGCCGCCCGCGTACAGGGCCGCGAAGGGGAGCAGGACGAGGCTGCGCGGGCGTACGGCGCCGATCGCCACGGCGACGACCAAGGCGATGAGGAGCGACAGTGCGAGAGAGACCGGCTGGCCGTTGCCGAAGGCCATGACCTCGCTCGGCAGGCTCTGCTGAAAGAGAACGGCCGTCCCCAGACCCGCCGCGCAGATGAGCGCGGCGAACAGACCGGTGATGAGCCCGGCGACCAGGCCGGACCGCTTATGTGACATCTCAGCCCCCAGAGAATGCACGAATTTACATCGACGAGTCGGGCACTTTACTCGAACCTCGCAAAACGTGCCCCCAGAACGGTGATTCGCAGGGCGGTACCTGCAGTGGTCTAAACCAATTTAGGTCCGATAGGGTTCGTGGTTGAGGTTCCAGCCCGCCATCTGTTCGAGGAGATCGGTTCCCGTGAGCATCCGCGTAGGCGTCAACGGCTTCGGCCGCATCGGTCGCAACTTCTGGCGCGCTGTCGCCGCCAGCGGCAAGGACATCGAGATCGTCGCGGTCAACGACCTGACCGACACCGCGACGCTCGCGCACCTGCTGAAGTACGACAGCATCCTGGGCCGGCTGCCCTACGAGGTGAAGGCCACGAGCGACGAGATCACCGTCGACGGTAAGGCGATCAAGGTCTTCGCCGAGCGCGACCCGGCCAAGCTGCCGTGGGGCGACCTCGGTGTCGACGTGGTCCTGGAGTCCACCGGCCTGTTCACCGACGCCACCAAGGCCAAGGTGCACGCCGACAACGGGGCCAAGAAGGTCATCATCTCCGCCCCGGCCAAGAACGAAGACTTCACCGTCGTCATGGGCGTCAACGACGGCGGCTACGACCCGGCCAAGCACACGATCATCTCCAACGCCTCCTGCACCACCAACTGCCTGGCGCCGATGGCCAAGGTCCTGCACGACTCCTTCACGATCGAGAAGGGGCTGATGACCACCATCCACGCTTACACGCAGGACCAGAACCTGCAGGACGGCCCGCACAAGGACCTGCGCCGCGCCCGCGCCGCCGCCCTCAACGTGGTGCCCACCTCCACCGGCGCCGCCAAGGCCATCGGCCTGGTCCTGCCCGAGCTCAAGGGCAAGCTCGACGGGTTCGCCATGCGGGTGCCGATCCCCACCGGCTCGGCCACCGACCTCACCGTCGACGTCAGCCGCGACGTCACCGTCGACGAGGTCAACGCCGCGGTGAAGGCCGCCGCCGAGGGCCCGCTCAAGGGCATCCTCACCTACACCGAGGACGAGATCGTCTCCTCCGACATCGTCACCGACCCGGCCTCCTGCGTCTTCGACGCCGGCCTCACCAAGGTCATCGGCAACCAGGTCAAGGTCGTCGGCTGGTACGACAACGAGTGGGGCTACTCCAACCGCCTCGCCGACCTGATCGAGCTGGTGGGCCGCGACCTCTGATGCCGGGGCGTAGGCGTACACACCGGGGCGCGCACCACGCGCGCCCCGCCGGAACAGGAGCATGAGCATGCGCACGCTCGACGATCTCGACGTTAAGGGGCGGCGCGTGCTCGTGCGCACCGACCTCAACGTCCCCCTCGACGGGGAGACGATCACCGACGACGGCCGCATCCGGGCGTCGGTGCCGACGATCAGGACCCTGCTCGAACGGGGTGCCAAGGTCGTCGTCTGCGCCCACCTGGGCAGGCCGAAGGGCCAGGTCAACCCGGAATACTCGCTCAGGCCGGTGGCCACGCGCCTCGGCGAGCTGCTCGGCCAGGACGTGGCGTTCGCGACCGACGTGGTCGGCGACAACGCCAGGAGCACGGTCGAGTCGCTCCAGGACGGCCAGGTGGCCCTGCTGGAGAACCTGCGCTACGAGCCGGGCGAGGAGTCCAAGGACGACGCCCGGCGTGAGGAGTTCGCGCGGGAGCTGGCCGGGCTGGCCGAGCTCTACGTGGGCGACGGGTTCGGCGCGGTGCACCGCAAGCACGCCAGCGTCTACGACGTGCCCAAGCTGCTGCCGCACGCGGCCGGCGGGCTCATCGTGGCCGAGGTCGAGGTGCTGAGGAAGCTGACCGAGGACACCGAGCGGCCCTACGTCGTGGTGCTGGGCGGTGCCAAGGTCTCCGACAAGCTCGGCGTCATCGCCAACCTGCTGGCCAAGGTCGACCGGCTGCTGATCGGCGGCGGGATGGCCTACACCTTCCTCAAGGCCCAGGGCCACGAGGTGGGCCGGTCGCTGCTCCAGGAAGACCAGCTCGACCAGGTGCGCGGCTTCCTCGACCAGGCCGCCGAGCGCGGTGTCGAGCTCGTGCTGCCCGTCGACGTGCTGGCGGCCGTCACCTTCGGCGCCGACGCCGAGCACGACGTGGTCGAGGCCACCGCCATCCCGGCCGACCGGGAGGGGCTCGACATCGGGCCCAAGACCCGCGACCTGTTCGCCTCCAAGCTGGCCGACGCCAGGACGGTGTTCTGGAACGGCCCGATGGGCGTGTTCGAGTTCGACGCGTTCTCCGGCGGCACCAGGGCGGTGGCCGAGGCGTTGATCGCCTCCGAGGCCTTCACCGTGGTGGGCGGCGGCGACTCCGCCGCGGCCGTGCGAAAGCTGGGGCTCCCTGAGGACGGCTTCTCGCACATCTCCACCGGTGGCGGGGCCAGTCTCGAATACCTTGAAGGGAAAACCCTTCCCGGACTCGCCGCCCTGGAGGACTGAGTTGACGCAGCGGAAGCCGCTCATCGCCGGCAACTGGAAGATGAACCTCAACCATTTCGAGGCCATCGCGCTGGTCCAGAAGCTGGCCTTCGCACTCAACGACAAAGACTTCGACAAGGTCGAGGTCGCCGTCCTGCCGCCCTTCACCGACCTGCGCAGCGTCCAGACCCTGATCGACGGCGACAAGCTCAGGATCGTGTACGGCGCCCAGGACCTGTCCCAGCACGACGCCGGCGCCTACACCGGCGAGATCTCCGGCGCCATGCTGAGCAAGCTCGGCTGCACCTACATCGTGATCGGCCACTCGGAGCGGCGGCAATACCACGATGAGGACGACGACCTGGTCAACGCCAAGGTGCAGGCCGCCTACCGGCACTCGCTGACCCCCATCCTGTGCGTGGGAGAGGGCCTGGCGGTGCGTCAAGAGGGCGGCCATATCGCGCACACTCTTGGCCAACTTGACGGCGCACTGCGCAAAATCAGCGCCGAGCAGGCAAAATCGATAGTGGTGGCCTACGAACCGGTGTGGGCGATCGGCACCGGCGAGGTGGCCACCCCGGAGGACGCGCAGGAGGTCTGCGGAGCGTTGCGAGTCAGACTCGCTGAGCTCTATGACTCCGAAGTGGCCTCTGGGGTCCGTATCCTTTACGGTGGCTCGGTCAAGTCAGGCAATATCGCAGGGATCATGGCTCAGCCCGATGTCGACGGCGCGCTCGTGGGTGGCGCCAGCATCGACGCCGGGGAGTTCGCGAAGATCTGCCGTTTCTCCGATATGCCGGGCTAACTGAGTCGTTCTGGGGGTGCGACTTGACAGCAGGCCGTACCCTCAAGAAGCAAGTTTGAATCGTCACGCGTAACAGAGCATTGAAGGAACAGGCATACCGTGGAAATCGGAATCTCCATCGCCCTCATCCTGGCGAGCCTTCTCATGATCCTGCTCGTCCTGCTCCACAAGGGCAAGGGTGGTGGCCTGTCTGACATGTTCGGCGGCGGCTTCTCGTCGAACTTCGGTGGTTCCTCGGTGGTGGAGCGCAACCTCGACCGGCTGACCGTCATCACGGGCACGGTCTGGTTCGTCTGCATCATCGCTCTCGGCCTGCTCATGAGGCCCTGAGCAACAAGTTAACGCGTGACAGTGATTCTCCCCCCGTGTCTGTACGCGGGGCGATCGAGCGAGGAGTTCATCCGTGGGTAGTGGCAACGCGATCCGTGGCAGCCGAGTTGGCGCCGGCCCGATGGGGGAGGCCGAGCGCGGCGAGGCGGCTCCGAGAGTGCGGGTCTCGTTCTGGTGCGCCAACATGCACGAGACGCGCCCCAGTTTCGCCAGCGACGCGGCGGTCCCCGAGCTGTGGGACTGCCCACGGTGCGGCCTCCCAGCCGGGCAGGACGAGGAGGCCCCGCCTGCCCCGCCGAAGAACGAGCCGTACAAGACGCACCTGGCTTACGTGAAGGAGCGCAGGAGCGACAAGGACGGCAAGGCGATCCTCGAGGAGGCACTGGAGCGCCTGCGTAACAACAAGTCCCCCTGGTAGTCAACGCGAAGGGGCCCCGGGCACTGCCCGGGGCCCCTTCTGCGTTCCGTCAGCGGCTCTCGTGGACCGCCTCGCCGTCCACGAACGTCATCCGCACCCGCGCCGTCCAGATCTCCTCGGACGGCAGCTCGAACGGGTCGCGGTCCAGCACCACCAGGTCGGCCGGGCGGCCCGGCTCGATGACGCCCGCCGGGGAGCGGTTGATCCAGGCCGAGCCCGCCGTGTACGCGGTCATGGCGGTGGCCAGGTCGATGCGCTGGCCGGGCAGGAACGGGGTCTGCGCGGTCGGGTAGCCGGCGTGCACCGAACTGCCGGGTTCGGTGCGGTTGACCGCCACGTGCATGCCCTGCAGCGGGTCGGCGCTCGAGACCGGCCAGTCGCTGCCCGCGCAGAGCCGGGTGCCGTGCGCGAGCAGGTCCTTGAACGGGTACTGCCACGACGAGCGCGGCTCGCCCAGGTACGGCAGCGTCAACTCGTCCATCTGCGCGTGGTGCGTGGCCCACAGCGGCTGCAGGTTGGCCGTGACGCCCAGGGCGGCGAAGCGGGGCACGTCGGAGGGCTCGATGATCTGCAGGTGCGCCACGTGGTGCCGGTTGCCCGGGTCGGTGCCCTCGAAGCTGTCCAGGGCCTCGCGCACGGCCCGTTCGCCGATGGCGTGGAAGTGCACCTGGAAGCCGCGCCGGTCCAGCTCGGCGACGTATTCCCGCAGCTTGTACGGGTCCACGTACGACAACCCCGTGCCCCCGCACAGGCAGTACGGCTCCAGTGTGGCGGCCGTGAAGTTCTCCGTGATGCCGTCCTGCATGATCTTGACCGAGGTGGCCCTGAACCGGTCGAGGCCCTCGGCCGAGGCCCGGCGCGCCACCAGGTCGTCGATCTGCTCCAGGCCCCGCGTGCGGTCCCACCACAGGGCGCCCACCACGCGTGCCCGCAGGCGCCCCGCGCGGGCGGCGGCCACGTAGGTGGGCAACTGGTCCTGCGAGCCCGCGTACGAGCCCACGATGGCGTCCTGCCAGCCCGTGATGCCCAGCGAGAACAGGTGCCGCTGCGCGTCCGCCAGCGCGTCGTCCAGGTCCTGGGCGGTCGGGCGGGGGGTGAGCAGGCCGACGAGGTCCATCGCGCCCTCGTGCAGGACGCCGGTCGGCTCGCCGGTGGCGTCGCGCTCGATCCGGCCGTCGGCGGGGTCGGGGGTGTCGCGGGTGACGCCGGCGCGTTCGAGGGCGCGGGCGTTGACCCAGGCGGCGTGGTGGTCGCGCTGGATCAGGTAGGCGGGGCGGTCGAGGAAGTCGAGATGATCGCGGTGGGGAAGTCCGCCGGGGAATGCCGACATGTCCCAGCCACCGCCATCAATCCACTCTTTATCGGGATTGTTCGCGGCATAGTCGGCGATCATTGCGATATACGCGTCCAGTCCGAAAACCTCTGACAAATCGCACTTAGCGCGTTCCAGTCCCGCCTGGACCGGATGCAGGTGCGCGTCCGTGAATCCGGGCACCAGCAGGCCGCCGTCGAGATCGACCGTCTCGTGGGCCTGTCGCGCCAGGTCCCTCTCCGGTCCCACGGCGGCGATCACACCGTCCCGCACCAGCACGGCCTCGGCCAGGACGCCCCCCGGGGTGAAGGCGCGGCCCCCTCGGAAGAGGATGTTCATGGGGGATCTCCCTTTCTCGATCACTACATTTTCCCGCCCGGCGACCGGTCCTGCGATCGATCCCGAGCCCGGCCTGGTGGCGGGCCCTTTTGGCGAGCCCAGTTGAGGGCCCAGTTGAGGGCCCGGTGGAGGGCTCGGTGGAGGGCTCGGCGGCCGATTACAGGGCCGACCGGTGGCCGGGGCCTCAGGGCCGGCCTGTCGCGGGTTCTGGGACGGGTTCTGGGACGGGTCCTGAGGCGGGTCCTGAGACGGGTTCCGAGGCGGGTCCCGAGGCGGGTCCCGAGGCAGGTCCGGAGGCGGGCGCAGGGGAAGGTTGGGGGATCGGGTCAGTGGCCGGTGATGAGGTCGGCGAAGCGGGCCAGGATCGAGGTGCGCGGTAGTGTGCGCTCGCGGTGGTCGGCCACCCGGTACAGCCGGTACATCGCGTGCACGCCGAGCCAGCGCAGCGGCTCGGGCTCCCAGGAACGCACCTTGCGGCCGACCCAGGGCAGCGTGGTGAGCTCGGTCTCCTCGCCCAGGATCAGGTCGCGGAGCGTGCGGCCGGCCAGGTTCGTGGTGGTGACGCCGTGGCCGGTGTAGCCGCCCGCCCAGCCCAGCCCCGTGGCACGGTCGACGTGGACGGTCGAGCACCAGTCGCGGGGCACGCCGAGCACCCCCGACCAGGCGTGCGCGATCGAGGAGGAGCGGGCGCCGGGGAAGAACTCGGTCAGCAGCGCCCACAGGGCCTCGACCGTCCACTCATGGGTGTGGCCCCGGGCGTCGATGCGCGAGCCGTACAGGTAGGGGCGGCCGCGCCCGCCGAAGGCGATGCGGTCGTCGGCGGTGCGCTGGGCGTACATGTAGTAGTGGGCCATGTCGCCGAGCAGCTCGGCGTCGCGCCAGCCGACCTCGTCCCAGAAGGACGGGGGGAGGGGCTCGGTGACGATCATGGAGCTGTTCATGGGGAGCCACTGCCTGCGCAGGCCGCGCAGGCCGGCCGTGAAGCCCTCCGTGGCGCGGATGACGTGGCCGGCCGACACCGTGCCGTACGGGGTCACCGCGCGGTGCGGGGCGATCTCGGTCACCGGCGTGCGCTCGTAGATGGGCACGCCGAGGTCGCGGACGACCCTGGCCAGGCCCTGGGCCAGCTTGGCCGGCTGGATGCGCGCGCAGTGGGGGCTCCAGGAGGCCGCCAGCGCGCCCGCGACCTGGATGTGGTCCGAGGGGCCCACCAGGCGCAGGTCGGGCTCCTCGATGCCCCAGGAGCGCGCCGAGGCCACACTCTCGCGCAGCCGGACGACCTGGGAGGGGGTGCGGGCCATGTTCACCACGCCGCCCTTGACCAGGTCGCAGTCGATGGACTCCTTCTCGCAGACCGTGATGACCTCGTCGATGGTGGCGTACATCTCCCGCTGCAGGCGGCGCGCGTCCGGGCCGTAGCGCTCGTGTGAGCCGGCCAGGTCGCCGGTCAGCCAGCCGCCGTTGCGGCCGGACGCGCCGAACCCGGCGAACTCCTGCTCCAGCAGCACCACGCGCAGGGACGGGCGGGCGCGCTTGAGGTAGTACGCGGTCCACAGGCCCGTGTAGCCGGCCCCGACGATCGCCACGTCCGCCTGGAGGTCGCCGTCGAGCCGGGGACCGGGGGCGGGGACGCCGGAAGACCGGTACCAGAAGGACACGTCGCCGTTTACAAACCCGGACGACAGGGGCACACGCACGCTCATGGCGACATATCCTCCTATATCGGATAAGTCGGCGCATCTCGCGACGAATTACGTCATGAAACACGTCGTTAGCGGCCGTGTAACAGCGACCCGGCATGCTCGTGGCCATGGGATTCTTGCGCATCCGAACCACGGTGGACGAGCGACCCGGCCGGCTGGCCTCGCTGGCCGCGGCCCTGGCCGCCAGGGGCGGCAACATTCTCGGCCTGAGCGTACAGTCCGACGCCGACGGAACCGTTGACGAGTTCGTCGCCGACATCCCCGCCAACCCCGAGACCGTCCGCGAGGCCCTGGAGGCCGCCGGCGGCCGGCGCGTCCAGGTGGTGCCCGCCACCGCGCACGAGCTGACCGACGAGCCCACCCGGGCGCTGCTGTTGGCCTCCCGGCTGCGCACGATGCCCTGGCGCCTGCCCGAGCTCCTGGCCGAGCTGCTGCGCGCGGACGACGCCCGGTGGATCTATGGTGAGCCGGTGAGTGATCTTCCCGACCCCACCCAGCTCATCATCCCGGTCGCGCCCAGGCGCGCGGTCCGGCTGCGCCGCTCCGAGCTGCCGTTCACGCTGACCGAGGCGGCCAGGGCGGCCGCGTTCGCCCGGCTCGCCCAGCCGGCCACCGAGCAGGGCGCCACCGAGCCCGCGGTCAAGCTCTCCGACGGGGTCGAGGTCACCGTGCGCCCCCTGACCTCCATCTACCGCGAGGCCGTGCGCGACCTGCACGACAGGTGCTCGCCCGAATCCCGCAGGTTCCGCTACTTCACCTCGATGCCCGCGCTGCCGCCGCACGTGTTCGACCGGCTGTGCGACAGGAGCCGGGGCTACTCGCTGGTCGCCGGGCACGACGGGCAGGTCGTCGCGATGGCGAACCTCCTGTTCACCCCCGACCCGGGCATCGCGGAGATGGCCTTCCTGGTCGAGGACCGCTGGCAGGGGCGCGGTCTGGGCACGGCGATGGCCAGGACGCTCGTACGGGCGGCCCGCGATCTCGGGTACGCCGAGGTCAGGGCGACCCTGCTGTCCGACAACGCCAGGATGCGCAGCCTGCTGATCTCCCTGGGCGCCACGCTCGGCTACACCGAGGACCCCGGCGTGATGGAGGCCCGGCTGCCGGTCGGCGCGATGGTGTCAGCCTAGGCCCTCCTCGTCCCTCGGCTCGTTGCGAGGCTCATTTCGGGGCTCGTTCCTGGGCTCATTTCTGGGCTCATCTCTGGGCTCATCTCTGGGGGCCTCGGACGGCCGCTGGATGCCCAGGTGGCGTTCGATGCGCTCGAGGCTCTCCTGGATCTGCGTGATCCGGTCGCTCAGCATGGAGCCGCCGGCGAAGAACATCTCGCTGGGACGCGGCTCCTTGGACTCGCGGCGCACCCGGTCGAGCAACTGCTGGCGTACGTCCCCCAGGTCCGCTCCCGCGTGGGTGAGCGCCTGGGCGGCCAGCCCCTCTCCCTCCCTGATCAGCCCGAGCAGGATGTGCTCGGTGCCGATGTAGTTGTGGCGCAGTTGCAGCGCCTCGCGCAGCGACAGCTCCAGGACCTTCTTGGCCCTCGGCGTGAACGGGATGTGCCCGCCCGGGGACTTGGCGCCGCGGCCCACCTCCTGCTCGACGAACACACGTACACGCTCCAGCTCGACGCCACAGCCGTCGAGCACCTGAGAGGCCAGTCCCTCACCCTCGTGGATGAGGCCGAGCAATATGTGCTCCGTGCCGATGTAGTTGTGGTCCATCATCCGCGCCTCCTCCTGAGCGAGGACGACGACCCTGCGCGCACGGTCGGTGAAGCGTTCGAACACCGGGGGCCTCCGTTCGACTGGGGCTGCCTCCACTATGCGCTAGAAACTCGGCGATGTGGGGTATTTGACCTGTGTGGATCTTGACGAGGTGGCGGACCGCCTGTACGCGCTGCCGCCGTCCGAGTTCACCGCCGCGCGCGAGGCCGAGGCGCGCGCGGCCAAGGACGCGGGCGACGTACGCCTGTCGCGTGACATCGCGAAACTCCGCAGGCCGACGGTGTCCGCCTACGCGGTGAACCGGCTCGCCCGCGAGCATCCAGACGCGCTGGCCGAACTCCTCGACGTCGGAGAGCGGCTGCGCGCGGCCTGGCAGGAGCAGGACGCCGACGCGCTGGCCGAGCTGACCCAGCGACGCGGCGACGTGACCGGCAAGGTGGGCCGGCTGGCCAGGCGGGCGGGCGGCCTGTCGGCCGCGGCCGGGACCGAGGTGGACCAGACCCTGGACGCCGCCGTCGTGGACGCCGACGCGGCCGACCAGGTACGCCGCGGCCACCTCGCCAAGCCGCTGCACTACAGCGGCTTCGCCCCGGCCCCCATCCCGCGCGGGCGCCCCGCGACGAGAAGGCGCAAGAGCGCCGACACCGAGGCTGACACCGAGACCGGGGCGGCCGCCGCCGCCGCCGAGGCCGCGAAGCGGGAGGAGACCGCGGCCAGGAAGGCCAGGGAGCGCCAGGAGGCCGAGGCCGCGCACCGGGAGTGGCGCGAGGCGCTGGAGGTGGCCGAAAGGGAGCACGGTGAGCGCGCCGAGAAGGTGGCGCGGCTGGAGACGAAGCTGGCCAAGGCGCGCAAGAGGCTCGCCGACAGTCAGCAGCGGCTGGAGGTGACGCGGCGCGAGGAGCGGCACGCGCGGCAGCGGCTGGATCGGTGAGCTACCGTGGTGTACGAAACGGTTTCGTACACCGGTCAGTTCAGCCAGGGAGCGGCGATGACGAACTGGAGCCCCGCGTCCATGCCCGACCTCACGGGCAGGGCGGCCATCGTGACCGGCGCCAGTGGCGGCATCGGCCTGGCGACCGCGCTCGAGCTGGCCAGGCACGGCGCCCGCGTCGTCGTCGCGGCCCGTGACGCCGCCAAGGGCGGCGCCGCGGTGGAGCTGATCCGGCGGGAGGTGCCCGGCGCGCACGTCGCGTACGGGCGGCTGGACCTGGCGGACCTGGCCTCCGTCAGGCGGTTCGCCGAGGACGTCGACAGGGTGGACCTGCTGATCAACAACGCCGGCATCGCCATGGTCTCCCGGCAGGAGACCAAGGACGGCTTCGAGCTGCAGTTCGGCACCAACCACCTGGGACACTTCGCGCTGACAGGGCTGCTGCTGCCACTGCTGCTGGCCGCGCCCGGGGCGCGCGTGGTGAACGTCTCCAGCGACGCGTACGCCGCGGGCCGGATCGACTTCGACGACCTCGGCATGGAACGCGGGTACGGCGCGATGGCCGCGTACGGGCGCTCCAAGCTCGCCAACCTGCTCTTCACGCTGGAGCTGCAGCGGCGCGCCCAGCGGGCCGGTGCCGACCTGATCGGCGTCGCCACCCATCCCGGCATGACCGCCACCGGCATCGTCAAGCTCGGGCCGCTGCAGCCCCTCGTCCGGCTGGTCCTGAAGAGCCCGGCGCGTGGCGCCCTGTCCTCCCTGTACGCCGCCACCTCACCCGCCCTGCGCGGCGGCGAGTTCGTCGGCCCCAAGCTCAAACTGATCACCCCCTCCTCGCGGAGCGTCCGCTCGGAGGAGGTCGCCGAACGGCTTTGGGAGGTGTCCGCCGAGCTGACGGGCGTACGATTCGAGGCGCTGGCCCATAGCTGAACCGAAGGACGTCCACGTGGCCCCACTCGACCCTGAGCGTGACAGGGCCATCCTCGACGCCACATTGGAGCTGCTGTCGGAGGTCGGCTACGACAGGATGTCGGTCGACCAGATCGCCAAACGGGCCAGGGCCAGCAAGGCCACCATCTACCGGCGCTGGGCGGGCAAGCCCGAGCTGGTGGTGGACGTCATCTGCCGGCGGTTCGACATGGACGCGCCACGGGGGGAGGACACCGGCTCCCTGCGGGGCGATCTGGCGGGCATCTTCCGCGGCCTGTGCCGGTCGGTGGAGCGCAAGTACACGCTCGTCATCGGGCTGTCCTCGACGCTGGTGTCCAACGAGGAGCTGGCGCGCACGCTGCGGGAGCACATGCCGGTCAAGGACCTCGGCGACGTGAGCGCGCTGCTGGAGCGGGCCGTCGCGCGGGGCGAGCTGGCCGGGCCGGTGGACGCGGCGCGGCTCTACGGGCTCGCCGAGGCGCTCGTGTGGCACCGCATGATCTTCGCCGGGCCGCCGTTCGAGGAGGCGTTCGTCGAGGAGTCGGTGGACGGGGTGCTGCTGCCGGTGCTGCCGGCCTGGTCGTCGGCGCCCTGACGGGCCTGTGCCGGGCAGCAGGACGGGCCGATGCTCGATGACGCGACGGGCCGATGACGTGACGGCCGACGACGCGACGGGCGGTTGACGTGGCGGGCAGTTGACATGACGGGCCGGGAGCCGACGGGTCAACGGGTCGCCCGCGCCAGATACGCGCAGACGGGGAAGCCCTCCCGCGCGTACGGTGTGGCCAGGCGGAGGTAGTGGGCCCTGACGCGCGCGGCGGTCTCCGGCGGCAGGCAGCCGATCATCCCGAACCGGGCGCCGCCCGACTGCACGATGTTCGTCCACCAGCTCTCCAGGTCCACCTGGTGGCGCCACCTGACGGTGTCGACGGCCGCGTCGCTGAACCCCGCCCGCGTGAGCAGCTCGGTGAAGCGCTGCGGCGTGTCGTGGGCGGTGAACGGGCGGGGCGGCGGCTCGTAGGGGATCTCGGCGGCGGCGATGGCCTCGGTGAAGACGCTCGTGGCGGTCATCTCGTCGGACTTCCACCAGGTCAGGGCGAGCGTGCCGCCAGGGCGCAGCACGCGGTGCAGCTCCGCCAGCGCGGCGGCGGTGTCGGGGACGTGGTTGATGACGAAATTTCCGGCTATGGCGTCGAAGTGCCCGGTGTCGAACGGCAGCTCGGGGAGCGTGGCCTGCCGGATGGTCGCGTACGGATGGCGGCGGGCGGTCAGTTCCAGCATGACGGGGTCGGCGTCGACGGCGGTGACCTCGGCGCCCAGCGCCAGCGCCGCCGCCGTCACCACGCCGGTGCCGCAGCCGACGTCCAGCAGGCGTGGGGCGAGGTTGTCACGGGCCACGGCGAGGAGGGGGGCGACGGTGTGGGAGCTGAGGTGGGCGAAGCCGCGATCGTACGCTTCGGCGTTGGTCACGGACTTAACCTTAACCCAACGGGATAACCTAACATTCTAGTGTGAGATTTCACCAAAAACCCTATTTTTTCGTGAAATGTGGCCCTTAAGGTCGTCGCCATGACCACGAGCATCGACGCCTTCATCCAGGCCCTCCCCAAGGTCGAGCTGCACGTCCACCTGATCGGCTCGGCCTCGATCACCACCGTGCTGGAACTGTCGCGCCGTCACCCCGGCAGCGGCGTGCCCACCGTCGAGGAGGAGGTGCGACGCTTCTACACCTTCCGCGACTTCCCCCATTTCGCGCAGGTGTACCGGGCCGTCAACGACCTCGTACGCGAGCCCGAGGACGTGGCCACCCTCGTGCTCGGCCTGGCCCGCGACCTCGCCCCGCAGGGCGCCCGCTACGTGGAGCTGCAGGTCACCCCGTACGCCCACCGCCTGGTCGGCATGCCGATGCGCGAGGTCACCGAGGCCCTGGACCTGGCCGCCCGCCGCTCGCTGGAGGAGCACGGGGTGGAGATGGCCTACATCTTCGACATCCCCGGCGAGTTCGGCGAGGAGGCCGCCAAGGTGACCCTGGAGCACGCCCTCCAGGAACCTCCCGCCGCGCTGGTAGGTTTCGGCATCGGCGGTATTGAACAGGAACGCCCCAAATATCGGGACGCCTACCGCTCCGCGTTCTCCGCCGCCCGCGCGGCCGGCCTGCACAGCGTCCCGCACGGCGGGGAGATGTCCGGGCCGGAGACGGTGTGGGAGGTCATCGAGGGCTACGGCGCCGAACGCATCGGCCACGGCATCAACTGCCTGTCCGACCCCCGGCTGGTGGCCCATCTGCGCGAGACGCAGCTTCCGCTGGACGTGTGCCCGACCTCCAACGTGTGCACGGGTCAGGTCGGCCGCATCGAGGAGCATCCGTTGCCCCGAATGCTGGAGGAAGGGCTGTACGTCACGCTGAACAGCGACGATCCGCCCATGTTCGCCACGACGCTGGCCGAGGAGTATCGGGTGGCGGCCCGGGCGTTCGGATTCGGGAAGGCGGAGCTGGCGCGGTTCGCGCGGAACGGGGTGCGGGCCTCGTACCTGGGGGAGGGGCGCAAGCGGGAGCTGGAGGCGGAGATCGACGCGCTGGTCGGCGCCGGTTGAGCCCGGCCAGGTCGTAGGGGCCCGGCGCAGGGCGGCGCCCTTTCACGGACGCCGCCCGATTCGCCCGCGATCAGGGAGAGGCCAGGCGGCCGAGCCCCGGCGGGATCTTGCTCGCGGCGGCCCGGTCCAGCAGGAACAACGTCCGCCCCCGCCCCCGGGCCCCGGCGGACGGCACCTGTACGGGACCGGAGTCCGACAGGGCCAGCCGGACCGCGCCCGACTTCTCCTCCCCGGCCGCCACCACCCAGACCTCACGCGAGGCCCGGATGGCCGGCAGGGTCAGCGAGATGCGCGTGGGCGGCGGCTTCGGGGCGCCGTGGACGGCGACCACCGGGCGGGTGTCGTACAACGCGGGCATGCCCGGGAACAGCGACGCCACGTGCGCGTCCGGGCCCATGCCCAGCAGCATCACGTCGAAGCTGGGCACCGGGCCGTGGTCCTCGGGCCGGGAGGCGGCCTTGAGCGCGGCGGCGTACGACTCCGCCGACTCCTCCGCCGTCATCCCCGAGTCCGGCCCCTTCATGACGTGCACCCGCGACGGGTTCACCTCCACGTGGTCCAGCAGGGCCTCGCGGGCGCCGGTCTCGTTGCGCTCCTTGTCGCCGCTGGACAGGAACCGCTCGTCGCCCCACCAGACGTCGAGGCGCCGCCAGTCGACGGCGTCCCGCGCGGGCGTGGCGGCGATGGCCGCCAGCGTGGCGATGCCGACCGTGCCGCCCGTCAGCACGATCGACGCCGACCCCTTGGCCGACTGCACGTCGACCAGCCGGGTGATGATCCGCGCGGCGACGGCCTTGGCCAGGACGTCGCCGTCGCGGTGTACGACGATGGTGGGAACGCTCACGGTCATCCCTTGTACGTCCTCGCGAACCGCTTGACCGCGGCCTCGTAGATCTCGTCGCTGTCGAGCCTGCGCAGCTCCTCGGCCATCAGCTCCGAGGTGTGCCGCCGGGCCAGGGCCACGTTCCGGTCGGGCTGGCCCGGCCGCGACAGCTTGGCCAGGCGGGCGTCGCTCCTCGACACCGACAGCGTGCCGCCGTCGGCGAGCTGCAGTTGCACGGTCGTCAGGCCGGGACCGGTGGAGTCGGACACCTTGATCGGCGCCCCGAGCCGCTCGGACAGCCAGGCGGCCAGCAGCGGTGCGCTCGGGTGGCCGGGAGCGGCCTCCACCACGCCCTTGCGGACCTTGCCCACCGGCTGGTCGAAGGCGGCGGCCAGCAGGCTGCGCCACGGCGTCAGCCGGGCCCAGGACAGGTCGGTGTCGCCCTTGGCGTAGCCCTTGGCCCGGAGCACCAGCGACTTGGCGCCGCCGCCGTTGAAGCCCTTGGCGTCGGTGATGCGCCGCTGGGCCAGCTTCCCGATCGCGTCCTTCGAGGGCACGTCGGGGGCCTCGCCCGGCCACCACGCCACGACCGGCGTGTCGGGCAGCAGCAGCGGGCTGACCACGGAGTCGGCGTGCTCGGTCAGCTCGCCGTACAGGCGCAGCACCACGACCTCGCCGGGCGTCGACTCGCCGATGCGCAGCTCGGCGTCGAGCCTGATGGGCTCGTCCACCTCACGGTTGATCACCACGATGATGCGCGAGGGGTGCTCGCGGGCCGCCTCGGCGGCGGCGCGCAGCGCGTCGTACTGGTGGGCCTCCTCGCACACCACGACCAGCGTCAGCACCATGCCGATGGCCGGGGCGCCCATCTGGTGGCGCAGATGGGTGAACTGGGCCGAGATCTTCCCGGCCGTGGTGTCCGACAACATGAAGGTCGTCACGAGCCCTCCTTCGCCGGCCTCGCGACGGTCAAGCCACGTCTGATGGTCGGCTCGCTCACAGTCTCCTCCACACGCGGCCGTCGCGGGCCATCATCGCGTCGGCCGACGGCGGGCCCCAGGAGCCCGACTCGTACGGCTCGGGCTGCCCCTGCGTGGTCCAGAACTCCTCGATCGGGTCGAGGATCTTCCACGACACCTCCACCTCCCGCTGGTGCGGGAAGAGGGGCGGGTCGCCGATCATGACGTCCAGCAGCAGCCGTTCGTACGCCTCCGGCGACGACTCCAGGAACGACTCCCCGTAGGCGAAGTCCATGGAGACGTCACGCACCTCCATCTGCGTCCCCGGCACCTTGGACCCGAAGCGCACGGTGATGCCCTCGTCCGGCTGGACCCTGACCACCAGAGCGTTCTGGCCGAGGATCTCGACGTCGTCCTTGCTGAAGGGCAGGTGCGGCGCCCGCTGGAACACCACGGCCACCTCGGTGACGCGGCGGCCCAGGCGCTTGCCGGTGCGCAGGTAGAACGGAACCCCGGCCCAGCGCCGGTTGGCGATCTCGAGCTTGATGGCGGCGTAGGTCTCGGTCGTGGACTCGGGCGAGATGCCCTCCTCCTCCAGGTAGCCGACCACCTTCTCGCCGCCCTGCCAGCCCGCCGCGTACTGTCCGCGCGCGGTGTAGACCGCCAGGTCGGACGGGAGCTGCACCGCCTTGAGCACCTTCTCCTTCTCCCGCCGCAGCGCGGAGGCGTCGAAGGAGGTCGGATCCTCCATCGCGACCAGCGCGAGAAGCTGGAGCAGGTGGTTCTGGATCACGTCGCGGGCCGCGCCGATGCCGTCGTAGTAGCCCGCGCGGCCACCGATGCCGATGTCCTCGGCCATCGTGATCTGCACGTGGTCGACGAAGCTGCGGTTCCAGATCGGCTCGTAGAGGTTGTTGGCGAACCTCAGCGCCATGATGTTCTGGACGGTCTCCTTGCCCAGGTAGTGGTCGATCCGGAAGATCGAGCTCTCCGGGAAGGCCGAGTTGGTGATCTCGTTGAGCTCGTGCGCCGACTTGAGGTCGTGCCCGAACGGCTTCTCGATGACCACCCGCCGCCACGAGCCCTCGGGCGCGTCGGACAGGCCCGTCCGCTTGAGCTGCTCCACCACCGTCGGGAAGAACTTCGGCGGCACCGACAGGTAGAACGCGTAGTTTCCGCCCGTGCCGCGCGTCTCGTCGATCTCCGCCAGGGCCATGGCCAGCGCGTCGAACGCCCCGTCGTCGTTGAACTCACCCGGGACGAAATGAATGCCCTCACGGAGCTGCTTCCAGACCTCCTCACGGAAAGGGGTCCGGGCGTGCGCCTTGACGGCGTCGTGCGTCAACTGGGCGAAATCCTGGTCTTTCCAATCGCGCCGGGCGAAACCGACCAGTGAGAAGCCGGGCGGTAGCAGCCCTCGGTTCCCCAGGTCGTAAATCGCCGGCAACAGCTTGCGCTTGGCCAGGTCACCCGTCACGCCGAACAACACCATCACGCACGGTCCCGCCACCCTGGGCAGCCGTTTGTCGCGCGGGTCGCGCAGCGGGTTCGCGGCTGCCACCTCCTCTGTGGTGGAGGTGCCCGCGACGGCGGCCGCCACGGTGGCGGCCTCCTCCGCGGGTGCTGCCGGGTCTGTCATCTCAAGCCTCCTGTGCGGCTGCGAGCAAGCGCGCGACTCCGGCCGCGCGGTCGGTCAAATGCAGGCGTACGGCGGGCCGCCCGCGGGTCTCCAGCGCCCCCAGGTCGCCGAGCGCCTGGGCGAGCTGAAGCCGGCCCAGCGTGTACGGCCTGCCGGGGACCGCCACGTCCTCGGACACCACCCCGGTGATCTGCAGGAACACCCCGTTCTGCGGCCCGCCCTTGTGATATTGCCCGGTCGAGTGCAGGAACCGAGGCCCCCACCCGAACGTCACGGGCCGGTCGGTACGCAGGGCGAGCAGCGCCCGCAGCGTCGCCGGATCGGCCATCAGCCACGCGTCGGTCATCTGCTCGAAGTCGGCCCTCTCGGGCATCGGGGCGTCGAACGCCGACAACCGGTCGAGGTAGGCCATGATCGCCAGGTAACCGTCGCCCGGGATCGCGTGCAACAGCTCGCTGAACAGCCCGGGCAGGTTCTTGGCCGTCGCCGACCCGTAGACCTCGACGGGGCCGTCGACGAACGCGGGCGCGCCGGTCGGCAGGTCGGGCAGCGCCAGCAGGGTCGCGGTGTTCTCCTTCGACTCGGCCACGTTCGGCTGGTCGAAGGGGTCGATCCCGAGCAGCATGCCGGCGATCGCGGTGGCGTATTCCCAGACCAGGAACTGCGCGCCCAGGGGCCCGTCGACGCGTACGTCGCCGACGTCCGACTCGATCGCGATGACCAGCTCGTCGCTCGTCCGGTTGAGGTCGGCGCCCACGACCGGCAGGATCCCCCTGCCCTGCTTGCCGGTGGACTCGGCGACGAGCTGCTCGATCCAGTCGGGCAGCCCGTTGATCGGCGAGAGCTGGTCCTCCAGCAGCAGCTTGTCGCGCCCGGCCAGCGCCGCGCCGCCGATCGCGGCCCCCAGGTCGAGCCCGGGGTTGCCGGTGTCGCGCGACAGCAGCGGCAGCACCTCGTCGGCCTCGTCGAGCAGCCGCCCGACGTCGGCCCCCGCCAGCGCGGCCGGCACCAGCCCGAACGCCGACAGCGCCGAGTAGCGCCCGCCCACGTCGGGAGGGGCCAGGACCACGTGGTGGCCGCCGTCGAGGGCGCGCTGCTCCAGCGGCGAGCCCGGATCGGTGACGACCACGACGCGGCCCGCGGGCGCGAGGCCCGCGTCGGCGAACAGCCGCTCGTAGATCCGCAGATGGCAGTCGGGCTCCACGGTGGAGCCGCTCTTGCTGGCCACGACCACGATCGTGGCCTCGAGCCGGTCCGTCAGTGCGCGGCGGACCTGCCCGGGGTCGGTGGTGTCGAGCACGGTGAGCGGCACGTCGGCGGTGTTGCAGATGACCTCCGCCGCCAGCGACGAGCCGCCCATGCCGGCCAGCACCACGTTCGTCAGGCCCTCCGCGCGGGCCCGCTCGGCGAGCTTGCCCAGCTCGGGCAGCAGCTCGCGAGAGGAGCGGGGCAGCGTCAGCCAGCCGAGCCTGACCGCCGCCTCCGCCTCGGCGTCCTCACCCCACAGCGTGGGGTCGCCGCCGGCGAGCCGCGCGGGCACGCCGTCGGCGACGAGGCGCCCCGCGGCGGAGGAGGCGGCCGCGGCCACCCCCTCCTCGCGGTAGGACACCTCCATCACGGAACCAGGTTCTTCTTGACGCTCTCGAGCAGCTCGTTCCAGGACGCCTCGAACTTCTGCACGCCCTCGTCCTCCAGCACCTTCACCACGTCGTCGTAGTCGACGCCGGCCTCCTTGAGGGCGGCCATGGTGTTCCAGGCCTGCTCGTAGAAGGGGCGGACGGTGTCGCCGGTGACGTTGGCGTGGTCGGCGACCGCGTCGAGCGTCTTCTCCGGCATCGTGTTGACGGTGCCGGGGGCGACGAGCTGGTCGACGTACATCGTGTCGGAGTATTCCGGGTTCTTCACGCCGGTCGAGGCCCACAGCGGCCGCTGCGGGCGGGCGCCCGCGGCGCGCAGGCGCTGCCAGCGCTCGGAGTTCATGACGTCCTCGAACGCCGCGTACGCCAGGCGCGCGTTGGCGATGCCCGCCTTGCCCTTCAGCTCCGGCTTGCCGAGCTTGTCGAGCCGCTTGTCGATCTCGCTGTCGACGCGACTGACGAAGAACGAGGCCACCGACTCGATCGTCGCGAGGTCGAGGCCCTTGGCCTGCGCGGCCTCCAGGCCGGCCAGCCAGGCGTCCATGACCGCGCGGTAGCGCTCGAGCGAGAAGATCAGCGTGACGTTGACGCTGATGCCCTCCGACAGCGCCTGCGTGATCGCGGGCAGGCCCTCGACCGTCGCCGGGATCTTGATGAACAGGTTGGGCCGGTCGACCAGCCACCACAGCGCCCTGGCCTCGGCGACCGTCTTCTCGCTCTCGCGGGCCAGCCGCGGGTCCACCTCGAGCGACACGCGGCCGTCCACGCCGCCCGTGGCGTCGTAGACCGGGCGCAGCACGTCGGCGGCCCAGCGGATGTCGTAGGTGGTGATCGAGCGTACGGCCTCGCCCACGTCCACGCCGCGGACGGCGAGGTCGTGGAGCTGGGCGTCGTAGGCGTCGCCCTTGCTGAGCGCGCCGGCGAAGATCGTCGGGTTGGAGGTGACGCCGACGACGTGCTTCTCGCGGATCAGCTGCTCCAGGTTGCCGCTGCGCAGACGCTCACGACTGATGTCGTCGAGCCAGATGGCAACGCCCTGCTCGGACAGCTTCTTGAGGTTCTCGCTCATCTCTTCTTCAGTTTCCCGTCGTCTCGCCCTTGTCCTGACCCAGCTTGGCCAGGCTCGCCTTGGCCGCCGCCGCCACCCGCTCGGCCGTCAGCCCGAACTGCTCGTACAAAGTCTTGTACGGGGCAGACGCACCGAAGTGTTCGAGGCTGACCACTTCGCCGCACTCGCCGACGTACTGGTGCCAGCCGAGCGCGATGCCCGCCTCGACCGCGACGCGAGCCCGGATCGAGGACGGCAGCACCGTCTGCCTGTATGCGGAGTCCTGCCCGTTGAACCACTCGACACACGGCATGGACACCACCCGTGTGGGGATGCCCTGCGCCTCGAGCAGCTCGCGGCCGTCCACCGCGATCTGCACCTCGCTGCCCGTGGCGATGAGGATCACCCTGGGCTGGCCGTCGGACGCATCGCGCAGCACGTAGCCGCCGCGGGCCACGCCGTCGGCGCTGGTGCCCTCGTAGACCGGCAGGTTCTGCCGGGTCAGCGCCAGGGCGGCGGGCCTGTCGGTGTGCTCGAGCACGGTCTTCCAGGCGTAGGCGGTCTCGTTGGCGTCGGCCGGCCGCACCACGTCGAGGCCCGGGATCGCGCGCAGCGCCCACAGGTGCTCGATCGGCTGGTGGGTCGGGCCGTCCTCGCCCAGGCCGATGGAGTCGTGCGTCCACACGTAGGTGACCGGCAGCTTCATCAGCGCCGCCAGGCGCACGGCCGGCCGCATGTAGTCGGAGAAGACCAGGAACGTGCCGCCGTAGGGGCGGGTGCCGCCGTGCAGCGCGATGCCGTTGAGTATCGCGCCCATGGCGTGCTCGCGGATGCCGAAGTGCAGCGTGCGGCCGTAGCGGTTGCCGGGGAACTCCTTGGTCTGGAACTCCTCCGGGATGAAGGACGGCTCACCCTTCATCGTGGTGTTGTTGGACTCGGCCAGGTCGGCCGAGCCGCCCCACAGCTCGGGCAGCACCGGCGCGAGGGCGTTGAGGACCTCGCCGGAGGCCTTGCGGGTGGCCATCGAGGCGCCCTTCTCGAACGACGGCAGCGCCGACGCCCAGCCCGCGGGCAGCTCGCGGTGGGAGATGCGGTCGAACTCGGCGGCGCGCTCGGGGTTGGCCAGGCGCCATTCGGCGTAGCCCTTCTCCCACTCGGCGTGCTCGGCGCGGCCGCGCTGGGCGATCTCGCGGGCGTGCTGGAGCAGCTCGGCCGGCACGTCGAAGGTCTTGGCCGGGTCCATGCCGAGGACCTGCTTGGTGGCGGCGACCTCGGCCTCGCCCAGGGCCGAGCCGTGGATCTTGCCGGTGTTCTGCTTGTTCGGGGCCGGCCAGCCGATGATCGTGCGCAGCCGGATGAACGACGGCCGGTCGGTCTCCGCCTTGGCCGCCATCAGCGCCTCGTAGAGCGCCTGGACGTCTTCGACGTAGTCGCCGGAGGCGGTCCAGTCGACGCTCTCGGTGTGCCAGCCGTAGGCCTCGTAGCGCTTGAGGACGTCCTCGGACTTCGCGATCAGCGTGTCGTCCTCGATGGAGATGTGGTTGTCGTCCCACACGACGATGAGGTTGCCCAGCTTCTGGTGGCCGCCGATCGCGCTGGCCTCGTGGCTGATGCCCTCCTCGATGTCGCCGTCGCTGACGAAGCACCAGATGTGGTGGTCGAACGGCGAGGCGCCGCGCTCGGCGTCGGGGTCGAACAGGCCGCGCTCGCGGCGGGCCGCCACCGCCATGCCGACCGCGTTGCCCAGGCCCTGGCCCAGCGGGCCCGTCGTGGTCTCCACGCCCGCGGTGTGGCCGTGCTCGGGATGGCCGGGGGTGAGGCTGTCCCACTGGCGCAGCCGCCTGAGGTCGTCGAGCGTCAGGCCGTAGCCGGAAAGGTAGAGCTGGATGTAGAGCGTCAGGCTCGAGTGGCCGCACGACAGGACGAACCGGTCACGCCCGGCCCAGTTCGGGTCGGTCGGGTCGTGGCGCATCACGCGCTGGAACAGCAGGTAGGCGGCGGGGGCCAGGCTCATGGCGGTGCCGGGGTGACCCGAGCCCGCCTTCTCCACTGCGTCCATCGCCAGGGCTCGAACGACGTCGACCGCCTGCTTGTCGCGGTCGGTCCATTCAAGGGCTGGCACGAGTTCGGTGCTCAAGTGCTCGATCTCCGGAATCTAGTTGTCATCGGTGGTTGGCTATCCCGCCCATACGGGACCCTAACCGAGGGCGGCTGGCGATCGATTCCCATTCCGCCCTCGCGTGTCCATGTACGGCGCAAGCCCCCCATTGGCCGGACCGGCCGACCCTGCGACTACAGTTTGTTTGTTCGCAGGGGCGCCACGGCGCCCACCCATGGATCCGCTCTAATCAGAGGTTACGCGTTGACTCCGCACAGGCTGGAAGCGCCTTGACGGTGCTGACCAACAGGCAGGCGACGGCCCCATCCCCGCAGGTGGAGGCGCCGCGCTCGATCCGTACGGTCGTGAAGGCCTACATCGCGCTCACCAAGCCGCGGATCATCGAGCTGCTGCTGATCACGACACTGCCGGTGATGTTCCTCGCGGCCGGCGGCCTGCCGCCGCTGTGGACGTCCATCTGGGTCATGGTGTTCGGCACCCTATCGGCGGGCAGCGCCAACGCGCTCAACTGCTATGTGGATCGCGACATCGACCAGAAGATGCGCCGCACCCGCCGCAGGCCCCTGGCCAGGCACCAGGTGTCGCCGCGCGGCGCGCTCATCTTCGGAATCGTGCTCGGGATTTTGTCCACCATTGGTCTGTGGGCCACCACCAACTGGCTCGCCGCGGTGCTGTCCCTGGCGGCGATCCTGTTCTACGTGCTGGTCTACTCGATGATCCTCAAGCGGCGCACGGCCCAGAACATCGTCTGGGGTGGCATCGCGGGCTGCATGCCGGTGATGATCGGCTGGGCGGGCATCACCGAGCGGCTCGACTGGGCGCCGCTGGTGCTGTTCGGGGTGGTGTTCTTCTGGACTCCGCCGCACACCTGGACGCTGGCCATGCGCTACAAGGAGGACTACGCGGCGGCCAAGGTGCCGATGCTGCCCGTGGTGGCCACCGAACGGCGGGTCATCATGGAGTCCATCGCCTACACCTGGGCGACCGTGATCTGCTCGCTGGCCCTGTGGCCGGTGGCCGGCACCACGCTGTTCTACCCGGTCGTCGCGGCCGTGCTCGGCGTGATGTGCCTGTGGGAGGTGCACCGCCTGCTGGCCCGCCTCAACTCGGGCAAGACCGGTGTCGACCTGCGGCCGATGCGCTTCTTCCACTGGTCCAACGCCTATCTGGCACTGCTGTTCCTGGCCGTGGCGATCGATCCGCTGCTGGCTTGAGGTCCTCCGCCCGGCCGTCGCGCCGGGCTTTTCCTGTTCTTTTGATGCACATATGAATAGCTCTTCAGGTGTTGTCGCGGGGCTGGACGGATGCGTGGGGCGGGAGCCGGACACGGCCAAGGTCGCCGACCGGGACCGGCTCGTGACGCCCGAGAAGGTGCACGACCTTCATGTCTGGACGGTGACGAGTGGGTACCCCACGCTGTCGGCCCATGTGGTCGTGGCGCGGGGGCCGGATTGTCACCGTGCGCGCACGCGCCTCGCCGACCTGCTGCACGAGAGGTTCGAGATCGGCGACACGACGCTCCAGGTCGATCATGGCGTGCCGGGCCTCGAACCGCACGGCGCGGACCCACACGGACCCCGACACTCTGATCCGTTAAAGTCACCCTATGGCGACCCGTGATCCACGCTGGGTGTTGAAGGACCGCCCGTCGTTCGCGTTGATCATCGGGCTGGTCGTCACCGGCATCTGCGCCCTCGTCTCCTTCTCCTTCGACGTGCTCAACGGCGCGCCGGTGCAGTTCTTCATCGCTCTCATGCTCGCCCTGGCGCCCGTGCCGCTGCTGCTGGCGGCGGTGCTGGCGCTCGACCGGATGGAGCCGGAGCCGCGCAGCAACCTGATCTTCGCCTTCGCCTGGGGCGCCGGCGTCGCGGTGCTGGTCGCCGGGCTGATCAACTCGCTCAACCTGCACTACATCATCGACACCGCCAAGCTGTCGGAGGCGACGGCCCGCAGCCTCGCGGCCACCTTCGGGGCGCCCGTGGTGGAGGAGACGATGAAGGGCCTGGTGCTGCTGGGCCTGCTCAAGTTCCGCAGGGCCGAGCTCGACGGGCCGACCGACGGCATCATCTACGCCAGCATGGTCGGCCTCGGCTTCGCCATGAGCGAGAACGTCAGCTACTACCTGGCCGCGCTGTCCACCTCGGGCGTCAAGGGGCTGGCGGTCACGGTGGTGCTGCGCGGCATCCTGTCGCCGATGGCGCACCCGCTGTTCACCTCGATGATCGGAATCGGCGTCGCGTACGCGGCCCAGCGCCGCGGGCCCGAGCGGGTGAGCTACGTGCTGGCCGGGTGGGCCGGGGCGATGATCCTGCACGGATTGTGGAACGGGCTGGCCTCCTACGGCGGGTTCCCCGGGCTCGTGGTGGCCTACCTGGCGCTGTTGGTCGTGCTGGTGGTGCTCATCGGCGTGGTGTTCGGCGACCGGCGGCGCATCGTGGCGCTCATCCAGCGTTACCTGCCGCCCTACGAGCCGACCAAGCTGGTCAGCCAGGCCGACGTCTACATGCTGTCGGCCTTCTCCCGGCGGCGGCAGGCCCGGCAGTGGGCCAGGGTGCACGGCGGCAAACGAGGGCTGCGCGCGATGCGCGACTACCAGCTCGCCGCCACCGAGCTGGGGCTGCTGCACGAGCGGGCGGCCCGCCACATGGTCGACGAGCACACCTTCCACGAGGAGCAGCGGGCCCTGCTGGAGTGCATGAGCACCGCCCGCGCCGACTTCCCCGTGCCGGAGATGCACGCCAGGTCGGTGGCGAGGGGCTCTCCGCCGCCCGGCTACGCCCCCGGCGCCCCGACCTGATCCAGGATCCGGGTGAGCGAGACCTCGCGCGGCCCGGGGTAGACGGGGTCGGAGTGCAGGACCATGGCGTCGGCGAAGGCCTTGGCGGTGGCGAAGAGCTCGCGGGCGGCGTAGACGTAGGTGGTGGAGGCCCAGCGCCGGGAGGAGTCGTCGCCCACCCCGAACGCCTCCAGCCCCGCCGTCCTGCACAGCGTCACGGCCCTGGGCAGGTGGAACTCCTGGGTGACCACCGTCACCCGCTCGGCCCCGAACACCTTGCGCGCCCGCACGCACGAGTCCCACGTGTCGAACCCGGCGTAGTCGAGCACCATCACCTCACCCGGCACGCCCTTGGCGCGCAGGTAGTCGCGCATGGCCGTCGGCTCGTCGTACTCCTTGCGGCTGTTGTCGCCCGACAGCAGCAGCGCCCGTATCTTGCCCGCGTGGTAGAGCTCGGCGGCGATGTCGAGCCGCCGGGCCAGCATGGGGGTGGGCCGACCGCTGTACAGGCCCGCTCCGAGCACCAGCGCGGCCTGCGTCTCGGGTACGTGCCCCAGCCAGCCGTCGCCCTCGGCCGCCACCCGGTGGGGGGAGCTGCCGAGCCAGGCCCACGTCATGGGCGCCAGCGCGAGCACGCTGACCAGGACCAGAGCCTGGTACGCCCGTCGGAGCGTCTGGCGAGTGGGGCGGACTTTTCCCAGCAAATCGCACCGCTTCCAGGCCGGGGGAGTGGCGGACTTAACACTCCATAGCCTGGCATACCACCTCAGACGGCGGCGGTGGCTTCGGTGGGGGAGCGGTCGGCGGAGAGGGGTTCGGGGTCGCGGGTGCGCAGCGAGGTGACCACCCTGAGGGCGGCGATCCAGACCAGCGTCGAGCCGAGCACGTGCAGCAGGACCAGCGTGGCCGGCACGGCCAGGAACCACTGCGTGTAGCCGATCACGCCCTGGAGCAGCTCCACCCCGAACAACCCCAGCGCCGCCCGCCGGGCGGGCCGCGGCGCGTTGCTCACGTGCAGGGCGAACAGCAGCGCGAACGTCAGCCCCACCACGACGTAGGCGAGGTCGGCGTGCAGCCGTGCCACGGCCTCGATGTCGAGGTCGAAGCGGGAGGCCATCGCGTCGCCCGAGTGCGGTCCCGTGCCGCTGACCACGACGCCGGCCACCAGCAGCGCGAACACCGCCGCGAGCAGCACGTAGCCGAGCCGGCGGACGTCGCGGTGGGCCACCCGCCGCGCGGGGGCGTCGCCCTCGCCCGCGCGGGCGTAGAGCAGCCAGCAGGCGGCGATCAGGCCGCTGGAGATCAGGTAGTGCACGCCCACCGTCATCGGGTTGAGCATGGTGTTGACCACCAGCCCGCCCCACAGGGCCTGGGCGACGATCCCGACCGGCTGGAGCAGGGCCAGGCGCGTCAGCGAACGGCGGCGCGGCGCCATCCGCCAGGCCGCCAGCACGCACGCCACCCCGACCGCCAGCACCAGGAACGTCAGCAGCCGGTTGCCGAACTCGACGGCCATGTTGAGCGGGTCGACCTCGGGATGCGCGACCGGGATGAAGCTGTCGGGCGTGCACTGCGGCCAGGTCGGGCAGCCGAGCCCGGAAGCCGTCACGCGCACCCCCGCGCCGGTCACCGTGATGCCCGCGTTGACCACCACCGACGCCATCGCCCAGCCGCGCATCGCCGACCGGGTCGGGGCCCAGAAGGAGAACAGCCGGCGCACGTAGGGGTGGGGATGGTCCGTGGGTAGCTTCACGTCATCGATGGTAAGGGCCTGGTCGGTCGGTCCCGCCACCGGGAACGGGCTTCTCAAGCCACCAAGGTATGTGACATATTACTGGGGGAGGTGGTTATGTCCGACGTCATCGTCGTCGGCGCCGGAGTGGTGGGGGCGGCCTGCGCCTACTACTGCGCGCGCGCCGGGCTCGACGTGACCGTGATCGACCGGGGACCCGTGGCGGGCGGCACGACGGGCTCCGGTGAGGGCAACGTGCTGGTGTCCGACAAGGAGCCGGGACCCGAGCTGGACCTGGCCGTGCTGTCGAACCGGCTGTGGCGCTCGCTGGCCCCGCACGGCGGGTTCGAGTTCGAGCCCAAGGGCGGCCTGGTCGTCGCCGAGACCGACGACGTGCGGCGGCGGCTCGGCGAGCTGGCCGCCAAACAGGGCGTGGAGCACGCCCTCGTCCCGGCCGGCGAGCTGCGCGACTACGAGCCGCACCTCGCCGAGGGGCTCGCCGGAGGCGTGTTCTATCCGCAGGACGCGCAGGTGCAGCCCATGCTGGCCGCCGCCGCCCTGCTCAAGCACGGCGCCGAGCGCTTCGGCCACGGCACGCTGCGGCTGCGGCTGGGCGCCACGGTGACCGGGTTCCTCCGGTCGGGCGAGCGGGTGACGGGCGTACGCACCTCACAGGGCGACGTGCTCGGCGGGGCGGTCGTCAACGCGGCGGGCACCTGGGGCGGCGAGGTGGCCGCGCTGGCGGGCGTGGACCTGCCGGTCCTGCCCCGGCGCGGGTTCATCCTCGTCACCGAGCCGCTGCGCGAGCCGCTCGTCAGGCACAAGGTCTACACCGCCGCCTACGTGACGAACGTGGCCAGCGACTCCGCCGGCCTGGAGACCTCGGCCGTGGTGGAGGGCACGCCCGCGGGGACCGTGCTCATCGGGGCCAGCAGGGAGCGGGTCGGGTTCGACCGGACGACGTCGGTGCCGGTCCTCGCCCGCCTGGCCGCCCAGGCCGTCGCGCTCTTCCCCGCGCTGCGCGAGGTCCGGGCCATCCGGTCCTACTGCGGGTTCCGGCCGTACTGCCCCGACCACCTGCCCGTCATCGGCGCCGACCCGCGCGCGCCGGGGCTCCACCACGCGTGCGGGCACGAGGGCGCCGGCATCGGGCTGGCCCCGGCGACCGGCCACCTGCTCGCGCAGGTCCTGTCCGGCGAGCGGCCCGACCTGGACCTGAGCCCCTTCCGCCCCGACCGCTTCGCCCAGGAGGCTCTGTGACGTTCCACATCACCTTCGACGGCCGGCCGGTGCCGGTCGTGCCGGGACAGACGATCGGCGCGGCCCTGCACGCGGCGGGCGTGCGGTCGTGGCGGGCCACCCGGTTCGGCGGGCGGCCTCGCGG
The DNA here is from genome assembly GCF_040654715.1 of Nonomuraea sp. NPDC050643. Lineage (NCBI taxonomy): Bacteria > Bacillati > Actinomycetota > Actinomycetes > Streptosporangiales > Streptosporangiaceae > Nonomuraea > Nonomuraea sp. NPDC050643. Next base: position 66,565 of record NZ_JBFAIM010000039.1, read on the forward strand.
GCTGTTCTGCGGGATCGGGGTCTGCTTCGACTGCCTGGTGTCCGTCAACGGGCGGGCGCCCGAGCGGGCCTGCCTGCTGGAGGCGGCGCCCGGTGACGAGGTGACGGCGTCGTGACGTACGACCTGGTGGTGATCGGTGGCGGGCCCGCGGGGGTGGCGGGCGCGCTCACGGCGGCACGGGCGGGGCTGCGGGTGGCGCTCGTGGACACGGGCGCGCGGCTCGGCGGCCAGTACTTCCGCCATCCCGCCGTCCCGGGTTCTGCGCCCGGCCTCGACCGGTTCCTGCGGCAGGCGCGGGCGCTCGGCGAGCGGGCCGACCTGCTGCTGCGGCATCAGGTGTGGAACGTGTCCCGCGATCCGGACGGCGGCGAACTGACCGTCCACTGCCTGACCCGCGACCCGGCTCCCGGCCCGGCGGACACGACCGCTTCGACCGGCTCGACCGGCTCGACCGGTTCGCGTGGTTCGCTTGGTGAGCGGCCGGTGGCCGTGCGGGCGCGGCGGCTGCTGATCGCCACCGGCGCCTATGACCGGCCGCTGCCCTTCCCCGGGTGGGACCTGCCCGGCGTGCTCACCGCCGGTGGCGCGCAGGCGCTGCTCAAGGGCAACGGCGTCGTGGCGGGCCGGCGGATCGTCGTCTCGGGCACCGGGCCGTTCCTGCTGCCGGTGGCCACGGGGCTGGCCGGGGCGGGGGCGCGGGTGCTGGGAGTGTTCGAGGCCGGCGGCGGGCTCGGGCTGGCCAGGCATCCGCTGCTGGCCCTGGGCAAGGCCGGGGAGGCGGCGGGGTACGCGGCCACGCTGGCCCGGCACCGGGTGCCGTACCACACGCGCCAGGCGGTGGTGGCGGCCCACGGGGACCGCGAGGTGGAGGCCGTGACCGTGGCCCGCCTCGACAAGGAGTGGAACGTTCTGGCCACCCGCGTCGTCGCGTGCGACACCCTGGCCACCGGCTACGGATTCGTGCCGCAGATCGAGCTGGGGACGCAGCTCGGGTGCCAGACCCGCCCCGACGCCGACGGCGGCCCGGTGCTGAGCGTCGACGCCGCCCAGCGCACCACCGTGCCCGGCGTGTGGGCGGCGGGCGAGCCCACCGGCGTGGGCGGCTGGCGCCTGGCCGAGCTGGAGGGCCGCATCGCGGGCCAGACCATCGCCGCCGACGCCCGCGACGGCGTTCGCGGCGCCCCTTCCGCCAGGCCCGCGCCGGTCGCGGGCGCGCAGGGACTGCTCGAAGGGGTCGCCGGGGTGCTCCTGCGGCGGCGGGAGCGGTGGCGGGCGTTCGGTACGGCGCTGCAGCGGGCCTACCTGGTCGAACCGGGATGGCAGGGATGGCTGCGGGCGGACACGCTGGTGTGCCGGTGCGAGGAGGTGCCGCTGGCCCGCGTACGCGAGGCGCAGGAGCTGGGCGCCACCGACGCGCGCTCCATCAAGCTCCTGGCCCGCCCCGGCATGGGCTGGTGCCAGGGCCGCATCTGCGGCTACGCGATCTCCTGCCTGGCCGGAGGGCCGCACACGCCGCCGCGCCGCCCCATCGCCCAGCCCGTCACCCTGGGCGCCCTGGCCGAGACCGACGACACGCCCGGCCCCGACGACCACCCCGCTCGATGACCCCGACATGGAGGACCTCCCGATGGACCACCGCAGCAAGCCCTGGCAGGGCGTCATGGTCGCCACCGCGCTGCCCCTGCGCGACGACCTGGCGGTCGACTACGACGGTTTCGCCGAGCACTGCCGCTGGCTGCTCGCCAACGGCTGTGACGGCGTCGTGCCGAACGGATCGCTGGGCGAGTACCAGACCCTCACCCCGCAGGAGCGGGCCCAGGTGATCGAGACCGCCGTCGAGGCCGCCGGCGGCGGCAACGTGATGGCCGGGGTGGGCGCGTACGGCGCCGCCGAGTCGCGGCGCTGGGCCGAGCAGGCGGGCGAGGCGGGCTGCGGCTCGGTGCTCCTGCTGCCCCCGAACGCCTACCGGGCCGACGAGCGGGCCGTCGTCGAGCACTACCGCGAGGTCGCCAAGGCGGGCGTGCCGATCGTGGCCTACAACAACCCCTACGACACCAAGGTGGACTTGACCCCCGCGCTGCTGGCCAGGCTGCACGAGGAGGGGCTGATCGTGGCGATCAAGGAGTTCAGCGGGGACGTGCGCAGGGCGTACGAGATCGCCGAGCTGGCGCCCGAGCTGGACCTGCTGGTCGGCTCCGACGACGTGCTGCTCGAACTGGCCGTCGCCGGGGCGGTCGGCTGGATCGCCGGCTACCCCAACGCGCTGCCCGCCTCCAATGTCGCGCTCTACCGGGCGGCCGTGGCCGGTGACCTGGACACCGCGCTGCCCCTTTACAAGACGCTGCACCCGCTGCTGCGCTGGGACTCCAAGACCGAGTTCGTCCAGGCCATCAAGCTGTCCATGGACCTCGCGGGCCGCCACGGGGGCCCGTGCAGGCAGCCCCGGCAGCCGCTGACCGGGGAGCAGGCCGCTATCGTGCGGGCGGCGACCGAGAAGGCACTGGCAGAAGGGCTGCGATGAGGACCAAACGCGTTTTCCACGCCGTCGACTCCCACACCGAGGGCATGCCGACCCGCGTCATCACGGGCGGCATCGGCGTGATCCCGGGCGCGAGCATGGCCGAGCGGCGCGTCTACTTCCGCGACAACCTCGACCACGTCCGCACGCTGCTGATGACCGAGCCGCGCGGCCACTCGGCCATGAGCGGCGCCATCCTCCAGCCGCCGACCAGGCCCGACGCGGACTTCGGCGTGCTGTTCATCGAGGTGTCCGGGCTGCTGCCGATGTGCGGGCACGGCACCATCGGCGTGGCGACCGTGCTGGTGGAGACCGGCATGGTGGAGGTCGTCGAGCCGGTCACGACCGTGCGCCTGGAGGTGCCCGCCGGGCTCGTCGAGGTGGACGTGGCCGTGGAGGACGGCATGGCCATGTCGGTGACGCTGCGCAACGTGCCCTCCTACAGCGACCGGCTCGACGCCGCGGTGACCGTGCCCGGCTTCGGGAGGATCCCGTACGACCTGGCGTACGGCGGCAACTTCTACGCCATCGTCGACCTCGACCACTACGGCCTGCCCTTCGACCGCAAGGCCAAGGACGAGATCATCGCGGCCGGTCTGGCCACCATGGAGGCCATCAACGCCGCCGGCGAGCCCGTGCACCGCGAGGACGACCGCATCCGCGGCTGTCACCACGTCTACTTCGCCGCCCCCGGCTCCGACGCCCACCACTCGCGGCACGCCATGGCCATCCACCCCGGCTGGTTCGACCGTTCGCCCTGCGGCACCGGCACCAGCGCCCGGATGGCGCAACTGCACGCCCGCGGCGAACTGCCGGCCGGCCGGGACTTCGTCAACGAGTCGTTCATCGGCACCCGGTTCATCGGCCGGATCACCGAGGAGACGACCGTGGGCGGGGAGCCGGCGATCGTGCCGTCGATCACCGGCCGGGCCTGGATCACCGGCACCGCCCAGTACTTCCTCGACCCGCGCGACCCGTTCCCCGCGGGGTTCGAGCTGTGATCACCACCGTCGACTACCACACGGCCGGCGAGCCGTTCCGGATCGTGACCGGCGGCGTGCCGGAGATCGCGGGCGAGGACGTGCTCGCCCGCCGCACCACCGCCATGGCCGAGCTCGACGACGTCCGGCGGCTGCTGTGCCACGAGCCGCGCGGCCACGCCGACATGTACGGCTGCTTCCTGGTCCCGCCGAACGACCCCGGCGCGCACCTGGGAGCGCTGTTCTGGCACAAGGACGGCTTCTCCACCGCCTGCGGGCACGGCACCCTGGCGCTGGGCGCGTACGCGGTGCACGAAGGGCTGGTCGAGCCGGGCCCGGACGGGCTCGCGAACGTGGTGGTGGACGTGCCGTCGGGGCGCGTCACGGCCCAGGTACGCGCGTCCGAGAGGCGGGTGCAGTCCCTGACCTTCGTCAACGTCCCCTCCTTCGTCATCGCCCGCGACCTGCGCGTGGCCGGCGTGAGCGTGGACGTCGCCTACGGGGGAGCGATCTACGCGTCGGTGCCGGCCGCGGCCTTCGGGCTGTCGGTCGAGCCCCGGCACCTGGACGCCCTCGTCGCGCACAGCCGCCGGATCAAGGCCGAGCTGGCCGACCATCCGGCCTCCAGGCATCCGGCGGACGAGCGGCTGTCGGGGATCTACGGCGTGATCTTCCACGACGAGCTGCCCGACGTGGAGGGCATCACGCGGCAGCGCAACGTCACGGTGTTCGCCGACGGCGAGGTGGACCGCTCACCGTGCGGCTCCGGCACCGCGGCCAGGATGGCGCTCCTGCACGACCGGGACAGGACCCGGCGCCTCATCCACCAGAGCATCGTGGGCAGCTTCTTCGCCGCCACCGTGATGGACGAGACCCCCGAGGGCGTGATCGTGGAGATCGACGGCAAGGCGTACCGGACCGGCAGGCACGTCTTCGAGCTCGATCCGGACGATCCCTTCCCGACCGGGTTCACGCTCCGATGAGCGGGCTCCCGTACCTGGACGCCGCCACGCTGGAGCGGCTGGTGCCGATGGGCCGGGCGGTGACGGTCCTGGAGGACGCGCTCCGGGCCGGCCTCGACCCGGAGGCCACGCCGCAGCGCCCGGTCGTCGACGTGCCCGCCGGGCAGCTCCTGCTCATGCCCGCCTCGACCGGCCGTTACGTGGGCGTGAAGGCGGTCAGCATCGCCCCCGGCAACCCCGGGCGCGGGCTGCCCCGGATCCAGGGGACGTACCTGCTGCTGGACGGCGACACCCTCACCCCGCTGGCGGCCATGGACGGGATCGCGCTCACCTCGCTGCGCACCCCCGCCGTCTCCGCCCTCGCCGTCCGCCACCTGGCCGATACGGGGGCCCGGCGGCTCGTCGTGTACGGGAGCGGCCCCCAGGCCTGGGGGCACGTGCTGGCGCTGCGGGAGGTGCGCCCCGTCGAGGACGTCACCGTCGTCGCCCGCGACGCCGGCCGCGCCGAGTCCCTCGCCGCCCGCTGCCGCGACCTCGGCCTGACCGCCCGCGCCCTGACCCCACCCCCGACCCCGTCCTCGCCTGGCCCCGACCAGGCGGAGGCGGTCGCGCGGGCCGTGGGGGCGGCGGATCTCATCGCCTGCTGCACCACCGCCAGGGAGCCCCTGTTCCCCGGTAAGCTCGCCCGCGACGGCGTCACCGTCGTCGCGGTCGGGTCGCACGAACCCGGCGCCCGTGAGCTCGACGGCGACCTCGTCGCCCGCGCCACCGTGGTCGTCGAGGCCAGGGCGGCCGCCCTGGAGGAGGCCGGAGACATCATCGTCCCGATCAGCCAAGGTACGATCACCACTGGTCATCTCGCCGGTAACCTCGCCGACCTCGTCGCCGGGAGGGTGGTCGCCGGTCCGGGGCCGCGCGTGTTCAAGAGCACGGGCATGGCGTGGGAGGACCTCGTGGTCGCGGCCGCCGCGTACGAGGCGTGGACATAGAGAGGATGGCGGGATGACTGCCGATGACCGGCTCGACCTGCCGATGGTGGGGGAGCGGCAGAGCCTGCGCGAGCAGGTCGCGCACGCGCTGCGCGCCGCGCTGATCACCGGGGAGATGCGGCCGGGGGTGGTCTACTCCGCGCCGGTGCTGGCCGCCCAGTTCGGCGTCTCGGCCACACCCGTCCGCGAGGCCATGCTCGACCTGGCCAAGGAGGGCCTGGTCGAGGCGGTGCGCAACAAGGGCTTCCGGGTGACCGAGCTGTCCGACCGCGACCTCGACGAGCTCACCGAGATCCGCCAGCTCATCGAGGTGCCGACCGTGTCCCGGCTGGCCGACAGCTCGCGGGCGGAGGAGTTCGAGCGGCTGCGGCCCATCGCCCAGGAGATCGTCGCGGCCAGCGAGCGGGGCGACCTGCTGGCGTACGTGGACGCCGACCTGCGCTTCCACGTCGAGCTGCTGACCCTGTGCGGCAACGCCCACCTGGTCTCCGTCGTCCGCGACCTGCGCAACAGGGCCAGGCTCTACGGGCTGTCCCAGCTCTCCGAGCGCGGCACGCTGGGCGACTCGGCCAGGGAGCACCTGGCGCTGCTCGACGCGCTCAAGAGCGGCGACGCCGCGACGGTCGGGCAGATCATGGAAGAGCACATCGGCCACGTCCGCGGCATCTGGGCCGAGCACTGAGCACCTGGCAGCCGAACATACGGCACAAGTTCTGACATTCGGGGATCGTGCCCGCCTCGATGGCGGTAATCTCGATGTGGGCCACCCGAGCGACGCCTCACGCGAGCGCCGGCGGACCCACCCTCCTGATCCCCAGTGGATCGGCCACCCCCGTTCGAGGCGGGTGGCCACACCCGCCAGGTCACGCGGACACCCGCACTCCGCTGACCTTCACGGGCTCGGCACACCCCGCCCACCGAGGCCGAGCCCCCGCCGCGCGCCCGAGACCCCATCCCACGGGCGCGCGGCGGCCCTCCACGCCGCGACCTCCTCAAGCCCGCCCGGGTCACGAGCGGCGCCGGGCCGCCCTGGTCGAGCCCAGGCTGGCGGCCACGATGCAGATGATCGCCGCCCACTGCTGCACCTGCAGGAACTCGCTCAGCACCACCAGCCCGACCATCGCCGCCGCCGCCGGCTCCAGGCTCATCAGGATCCCGAACACGTGCTTGGGCATCCGCCGCAGCGCCTTCAGCTCCAGCGAGTACGGGATCACCGACGACAGCAGCCCGACCCCCAGCCCGATCAGCAGCAACTCCGGCTGCAGCAGGTCGGCCCCGCCGGTCGTCACCCCGATGGGCGCGATCACCACGGCCGACACGATCATCGCGATCGACAACCCCGTCGTCCCCGGAAACCGCCGCCCGGCCGCGGCCGACAGCAGGATGTACGCCGCCCACCCCGCCGCGGCCAGCATCGCGAACCCGATGCCCGCCCAGCTCACCGACGCCGAGTCGCCCCAGGGCGCCAGCAGCACCACGCCCGCCGCCGCCAGCCCCACCCACAGCAGGTCGAGCCGGCGCCGCGAGGCCGCCACCGCCACGCCCAGCGGCCCGAGGAACTCGATGGCGACCGCGATTCCCATCGGCAACCGCGCCAGGGCCTCGTAGAAGACCAGGTTCATGACGGCGAGCGTCGCGCCGAAGCCGACCGCCACCGCCCAGTCGCGCCAGGTCAGCCCCTTCAGCCTGGGCCGGACGAACGCCCCCATGATCAGCGCCCCGGCCGCGATGCGCAGGAACACCACCGCGCTCGGCGGCAGCGTCGCGAACAACTCCTTGGCGAACCCCGCGCCGAGCTGCACCGAGAAGATCGCCAGCAGCACCAGCCCGGAGGGCGGGATCGAGTCGGCCGCGGTGCGCAGCAGGTTGCCCGGCCTGGGCAGGCCGGGGCCGCGGTCGAGCGGTTCGTCGAGGGCGAAGGCGGTCACGGGACTCCTCTGAGGTGACGAGGGCAACCGTCAGAGCCTACTCACCTCGGCCGACATCTCCGCCTTTAAGGTGGTACTACTGCTGACTGGATCATTAATTCGGATAAAAGAGCCATGGACGTATGAAATCCCCCGTAAGTCTTGCCCGGCCGCCGCTGGCCCTGTCCGTGGCCGGTTTCGTCAGCAGCTTCGACCGCTTCGCGGTGAGCCCCATGCTCGTGCTGATCGCGACCGACCTGAACGTCTCGCTGTCGGCCTCGGTCGCCGCCGCCAGCGGCTACTACCTGGCGTACGGGCTGACCCAGCCGCTGTGGGGACTGCTGTCCGACCGGTTCGGGCGCGTCCGGGTGATGCGCGGGGCGCTGCTCGGCGCGGCGCTGGCGGGGCTGGTGTCCGCGCTGATGCCGGTCCTGGGGGCGCTCGTGCTGGCCAGGGTGGTGACGGGGGCCTGCTTCGGCGCGATCATCCCGACCAGCCTGACGTACGTGGGCGACACCGTCGAGCAGTCCGTACGCCAGCGCGCCCTCACGGACCTCATGGCCGCCGCCGCCCTCGGCACGGCGCTGGCCACCGGGCTGGGCGGGGTGGTCGCGGGCCGGTTCGACTGGCGGGTGGCCTTCACCGTGCCCGCGGTCTGCGCCCTGGCCTGCGCGCTGTCGCTGCGCTCGCTGCCGGAGCCGCCCCGCCCCGGCGGCGCGGGGCACGGCGCGGGCCGGTATCTGCGGGCGGTGCTCGGGCAGCGGTGGGCGCTGCTGGTGTTCGCGCTGGCGTTCACGGAGGGGGCGATCATGCTCGGCGCCCTGCCCTTCCTGCCGACCGCGCTGCAGCACGCCGGGGTGGCCGCCGCCGTCGCCGGTCTGGCCGTCACCGCGTACGGGCTGGGCTTGTGGGCGGTCGCCAAGCTCGTCAAGCGGCTGTCGGGGACCTGGCCCCCGCCCCTGCTGATGGCGGTGGGCGGCGCGCAGCTCTGCGCCGGGTTCGCCATCGTGGCCGTGCACGTCGGCGTGCCCACCGTGGCCGTCACGGCGCTGCTGCTCGGCGGCGGCTGGTCGTTCCTGCACTCCTCGCTGCAGACCTGGGCCACCTCGGTCGTGCCCGAGGCGCGGGGCACCACGATCGCCTTCTTCGCCTGCGCCCTGTTCGTGGGCAGCGCGGTCGCCTCCTGGGCGGCGGGCCCGCTGGCCGACCAGGGCCGCTACGGGCTGCTGTTCGGCCTGGCCGCCGGCGCCGTGCTCCCGCTGACCGTGGTGGCCGTCGTCGCGAGACGCCGCTACGCCGCCCTGCACGCCGAACGTCCTGACCCACAGCCCCAACCGGAGTGACGGGCTATTCCCAGCGGAACGTCCGTGACACCAGCCCCAGCGACACCACCGCCCACAGCGTCAGCACGACCACCGGCACCAGGGGCAGCCCCGCCCCCTGGGCGAGCACCGAGCGCAACCCGCTGCTCAGCGCCGAGATCGGCAGTGCCTCCAGGACCGGCTGCGCCCCTTGGGGGTATTTCGACAGCGGGAACACCACCCCGCCCGCCCCCAGCAGCACCAGATAGACCAGGTTGGCCCCGGCCAGCGTGGCCTCGGCGCGCAGGGTGCCCGCCATGAGCAGCCCGAGCCCGCTGAAGGCCGCGGTGCCCAGCACCACCAGCAGCGCCGCGCTCAGGAACGACCCCTGCGGCCGCCACCCCAGCGCCAGGCCCACGACCACGATGATCACGGCCTGGATGGCCTCCACGCCCACGACCGCCGTCGTCTTGGCGAGCATGAGGCCGGCCCTGGACAGCGGCGTCGCGCCCAGCCGCTTGAGCACGCCGTAGCGCCGCTCGAACCCCGTCGCGATGGCCTGGCCGGTGAAGGCCGTGGACATGACCGCCAGCGCCAGCACGCCGGGCGCCAGGAAGTCGACCCGGCTGCCGCCGCCGACGTCGATCAGCGGCGCCAGCGAGAATCCGGTCAGCAGCAGCACCGGGATGATCAGGGTGAGCAGCAGTTGCTCGCCGTTGCGCAGCATCGCGCGGATCTCCGCCCCCGCCTGCGCGAGCACCATGCGCGGGAACGGCGCCGCCCCGGGCGCGGGGGTGAAGTCGAGAACGGGCGCGGTCATCGCAGCTCCCTGCCGGTCAGCTCGAGGAAGACGTCTTCGAGGGTGCGGCGCTCGATCCGCAGGTCGTCGGCCGTGACGCCCTCGGCCGCGCACCAGGCCGTCACCGTGGCCAGCAGCTCGGGCCCCACCTGGCCCTCGATGATGTAGTGCCCGGCGGGCGACTCCTTGGCCGCGCTGCCCGTCGGCAGCGCGTTGAGCAGCTCCTCCAGCTCCAGCCCCGGGCGCGCCCTGAACCTGAGCTGCCGCTCTGCCCCCGTCAGCGAGGCCGGGCTGCCCTCGGCCACCACGCGGCCCCTGTCGATGATGACGACGTGGTCGGCCAGCCGCTCGGCCTCGTCCATGTGGTGCGTGGTCAGCACCACCGACACGCCCGCCGAGCGCAGCTCGCCCACCAGCTCCCAGCAGGCGTGCCTGGCCTGCGGGTCGAGCCCGGCCGTCGGCTCGTCGAGGAAGACCAGCTCGGGCCGCCCGACGACGGCCGCGGCCAGCGACAGCCGCTGCTGCTGCCCGCCCGACAGCCGCCGGTAGGGGGTGCGCGCGTGCTCCGTCAGCCCCAGCCGCGCCAGCAACGCCGGCGGGTCGAGGGGCCGGGCGTGGAAGCGCGAGACCAGCCGCAGCCACTCGGCGCAGCGCATCGCCGGCGGCACGCCGCCCGCCTGCAGCATGACGCCCACCCGGGGTCGCAGCTCGGGCAGCGTGGGCGCCAGCCCGAGCACCCGCACGGTGCCCGCGTCGGCCGTGCGGAACCCCTCGCAGATCTCCACCGTGGACGTCTTGCCCGCGCCGTTGGGACCGAGGACCGCGGTGACCGCGCCGCGCTCGGCGCGCAGGGTGAGGCCGTCGAGGGCGGTGCTGCCGCCGTAACGTTTGACCAGGTCGACGATCTCGACGGCTGGAGAATCCATGGCCACGAGTTTAGGGACTCCGCCAGGCGGTCCGGGCCGCAGGTAAGTATGACCGCATCAGGACACATTTGACGCCGGAGTTTGGCTGAAAGCACCTCCGTCCGGTGAAACCCTGGCGGTGAGCTCACCGAAGGTGAGCCCGATGAGTCCGGTGAGCACGTGACAGGAGGGTGCAATGTCGCAACGCAGTGGATACGACCCCGGGGTCCCGTGCTGGGTGGACATCTCCAGCACCGACGTCGAGGCCTCGGCCCGCTTCTACGGGGAGATCTTCGGCTGGCGGGCGGACATGAGCGACGACCCCGCCGCCGGCGGCTACGGCATGTTCGTCCTCGACGGCCGGCGGGTCGCCGGGCTGGGGCCGGTCATGGACGGGCGGCGCACCTCGTCCTGGAACACCTACGTCGCCACACACGACGCCGCCGCCCTCGCCGGGCGTGTCGCGAACGCGGGCGGCACCGTGCTCATGGAGGCCATGCCGATCTTCGAGGACGGCGTCATGACCGCCTTCACCGCGCCCGACGGCTCGTACGCCGCCGCCTGGCAGGCCCGCGGCCACCGCGGCGCCGAGCTGGTCAACGAGCCCGGCTCGTTCTGCTGGAACGAGCTGCTCAGCACCGACGTGCCGGCCGCCGAGCGCTTCTACTCCGAGGTCTTCGGCTGGACGCCGCTCCTGCAGGACCTGCAGGGCATGAAGTACACCGAGTGGCAGGCGGGGGGCCTGGGCGTCGCGGGGATGATGGAGATGGCCTCCGACTACCCGGCGGGCACGCCGTCGTTCTGGATGCCGTACTTCGCCGTCGCCGACCTCGAGGCCGCCACGGACACGGCCGAGCAGGCGGGCGCCCAGATCCTCGTCCGCACGATGCAGGCGCCTCCCGGTCCGTTCACGATGCTCATCGACCCGCACGGCGCGCCCCTCTCGATCATCCAGCTTCACGAAACTTCGTGAAAAGTCTGATAACCGGGAATTAGGAGGACCGGATCCTGGTTTGATCTCTCGGCCCTCGTGGGCCATCGGCCTGCGAGGGAAAGGGGATCACGCATGTCCGTGGCACAAGCCACGTCCGCAGCCGCCCGAACGAACGCCGTCCAACCGAAACAGAAGAGCCGCCGCGGGACACTCCTGGTGATCCTGGGCGCGTTGTCGGCGATCGGGCCGCTCTCCATCGACATGTACCTCCCCGCGTTGCCGGCCATCACCTCCGAAATGCTGAGCGCCCCCGCCCAGGTCCAGCTCACGCTGACGGCCTGTCTCATCGGCGTCTCCGTCGGCCAGATCATCGCCGGCCCGGTGAGCGACGTGCGCGGCCGGCGCGTGCCGCTGATGGTGGGCGTGGCCGGGTTCATGCTGGCCTCGCTGCTGTGCGCGTTCGCCCCCTCGGTGCCGATGCTCATCGCCTTCCGCCTGCTGCAGGGCATCCTGGGCGGCGCTGCCCTGGTCATCGTGCGCGCCGTCGTCCGCGACCTGTACGACGGCGCCGCCATCGCCCGCATCTTCGCCACGCTGATGCTCGTCAGCGGCCTGGCGCCGATCCTGGCGCCCATCGCCGGGGCCCAGCTCCTGGCGTTCACGTCGTGGCGCGGCGTGTTCGTGGCGCTCAGCCTCGCCGGCCTGGTGCTGCTGCTGGCCGTGCTGGCGGGCGTGCGCGAGACGCTGCCCGCCGGCGCGCGGGAGAGCGGCGGTCTCAAGCACACCGTGCGCACGTTCTGGCAGCTCCTGCGCAACCGCACCTTCATGGGCTTCGCGCTGACCGGCGGCCTGGCGTTCGGCGCCATGTTCGGCTACATCTCCGGCTCGCCGTTCGTCCTCCAGGAGGTCTACGGCGCCACGCCCCAGCAGTACTCGCTCATCTTCGCCCTCAACGCCCTCGCCCTGACCGCCACCGCCCAGCTCGGCGGCCGGCTGTCGGGACGCGTGCCGCCCGTCCTGCTGGTCCGCGTCGGGCTCGTCATCGGCCTGGTCGGCGGGGCGCTGCTGATGACCGCCGCGCTCACCGGGCTCGGCCTGTGGGGCATCGTGAGCGGCCTGGTCGTCATCATGCTCGGCCAGGGCCTGGTCCTGCCCGGCACCGGGGCGCTGGCCCTGGGCTCGCAGCCCGCCCAGATCGCCGGCAGCGCCTCGGCCCTGACGGGCGTGCTGCAGTTCGCGCTGGGCGCCGCCTCGGCTCCGCTGGTCGGACTTGCCGGATCCGGGACCGCCGTACCCATGGCCTGTGTCATGCTCGGGCTCATCTTCTGCTCGGCCTTGACCTTCCTGATTCTAGGGCGAGCAAAAGTTAGGTAAGGCTACCCTGCGTGACAAATTCCATTCCCGGCCCTGGTCGGATCCATTTGTGAACCGGGAAGGAATTACGGCACACTGATGTTGTGAAAAACATGCCCACGATGGAGCCAGGCAGCGAGCGCGGCACCCGCGCGCGTGTCGCCAGGCTGATTCTTGAGCATGGTCCCGTCGCGGCCGCAGCCCTGGGCGAGCGGCTCGGGCTCACGCCCGCCGCCGTGCGGCGTCACCTCGACGCGCTGGTGGACGACGGGATGATCGAGCCTCGCACGGTCCGCCCACGCGGACAGCGCGGACGCGGACGGCCCGCCAAGCTGTTCGCGATCACCGACGCGGGGCGCAGTGCTTTCGAGCATGCCTATGACGACCTGGCCGAAAGCGCTCTGCGATACATCGCCGAGCGCATGGGCCAGGATGCAGTGGCCGACTTCGCCCGCTCGCAGGTCTCGAGCCTGCGCAGGCGGCTGGAGCCGGTCATGCGGACGGTGCCGGCGGACCAGCGCGTAGAAGTGCTGGCGCAGGCGCTGTCGGTGGAGGGATACGCCGCCTCGGCCAGCAAGGCCAAGTCGGGCGGCGACCAGCTCTGCCAGCATCACTGCCCGGTGGCACACGCGGCCGCGGAGTTCCCGCAGCTGTGCGAGGCCGAGACGGAGGCGTTCGCGCAACTGCTCGGCACCCCGGTGCAGCGCCTGGCCACGATCGCGCACGGCGACGGGGTCTGCACGACGCATGTGAGCCCGCAGACGCTGGGCGATTCCGCACATAGAGACAAGAGCAAGGAGACCGGAAGGTGACTGTCACCGACCGCCCGGAGCTGGAAGGCCTCGGGAATTACAAGTTCGGCTGGGCCGACTCGGATGCCGCCGGGTCGGCGGCGAAGCGCGGCCTGTCCGAGGAGGTCGTACGCAACATCTCCGGGCTCAAGAACGAGCCTGAATGGATGCTGGACCTTCGCCTGAAGGGCCTCCGGCTGTTCGGCAAGAAGCCCATGCCCACCTGGGGCTCCGACCTCACGGGCATCGACTTCGACAACATCAAATACTTCGTCCGCTCCACCGAGAAGCAGGCCGCTTCCTGGGACGAGCTGCCCGAGGACATCAAGAACACCTACGACAAGCTCGGCATCCCCGAGGCGGAGAAGCAGCGCCTCATCGCCGGTGTCGCGGCCCAGTACGAATCCGAGGTCGTCTATCACAAGATCCGTGAGGACCTCGAGGAGAAGGGTGTCATCTTCGTCGACACCGACACGGGCCTCAAGGAGCACGAGGAGCTCTTCAAGGAGTACTTCGGCTCGGTGATCCCGGTGGGCGACAACAAGTTCGCCGCGCTCAACACCTCCGTGTGGTCCGGTGGCTCGTTCATCTACGTGCCGCCGAACGTCCAGGTCGAGATCCCGCTGCAGGCCTACTTCCGGATCAACACCGAGAACATGGGTCAGTTCGAGCGGACGCTGATCATCGTCGACGAGAACAGCTACGTCCACTACGTCGAGGGCTGCACCGCGCCGATCTACTCGTCCGACTCGCTGCACAGCGCCGTCGTCGAGATCATCGTGAAGAAGAACGCCCGCTGCCGTTACACGACCATCCAGAACTGGTCGAACAACGTCTACAACCTGGTCACCAAGCGCGCCGTCGCCTACGAGGGCGCGACCATGGAGTGGATCGACGGCAACATCGGCTCCAAGGTCACGATGAAATACCCGGCCGTCTACCTCATGGGCGAGCACGCCAAGGGCGAGACGCTGAGCGTCGCCTTCGCGGGCGAGGGCCAGCACCAGGACGCCGGCTCGAAGATGGTGCACCTGGCGCCCAACACCAGCTCCAGCGTCATCTCCAAGTCGGTGGCGCGCGGCGGTGGCCGCACCTCCTACCGCGGTCTCGTGCAGATCGAGGAGGGCGCCCACGGCAGCGCCAGCACCGTCAAGTGCGACGCCCTGCTGGTCGACCAGATCAGCCGCTCCGACACCTACCCCTACGTCGACGTCCGCGAGGACGACGTCTCGATGGGGCACGAGGCCACGGTCTCCAAGGTCAGCGAGGACCAGCTCTTCTACCTCATGAGCCGCGGGCTGGGCGAGGACGAGGCGATGGCGATGATCGTGCGCGGCTTCGTGGAGCCGATCGCGCGTGAGCTGCCCATGGAATACGCGCTCGAGCTGAACCGGCTGATCGAGCTGCAGATGGAAGGAGCCGTCGGCTGATGGGCCTGAACGAGAAGCCCCTGTCGACCCTGCACGAGAAGGCGTCCTACGACCTGGGCGACTTCGAGGTCCCGAACGGGCGCGAGGAGGCGTGGCGCTTCACGCCGCTCTCGCGCCTGAAGGGCCTGCACAACGGCAAGGCCGACGCCGTGGGCCACGTCCGCGTCGAGGTGGACGCGGCCCCCGAGGTCATCGTCGAGACGGTCGGCCGCGACGACGCCCGCGTGGGCAAGTCGTTCGTGCCCACCGACCGGGTCAGCGCGCAGGCGTGGAACAGCTTCGAGAAGGCCACCGTGATCACGGTGCCGCGCGAGGTCGTCACGTCCAAGCACACCGTGCTGACGCTCCACGGCGAGCCGGCCAGCAACGACGGCGCCGCCTACGGCCACATCGTGGTCAAGGTGGAGCCGCTGGCCGAGGCCGTGCTCGTGCTCGACCACAAGGGCAGCGCCGTCTACGCCGACAACATCGAGTTCGTCGTCGGCGAGGGCGCCAGCCTCAGGGTCGTCAGCCTCCAGGACTGGGACCACGACGCGGTCCACGTCTCGCACCACCACGCCTCGCTGGCCAAGGACGCGACGTTCCGCAGCTTCGTGGTGACGCTCGGCGGTGACGTCGTACGCCTGTCGCCCAGCGTGTCCTACACCGCCCCGGGCGGCGACGCCGACATGTCGGGCGTCTACTTCGCGGACGCCGGGCAGCACCTGGAACACCGCCTGCTGGTCGACCACTCGCAGCCCAACTGCAAGAGCAACGTCGACTACCGCGGCGCCCTGCAGGGCCAGGACGCGCACGCCGTCTGGATCGGCGACGTGATCATCAGGGTCGAGGCCGAGGGCACCGACACCTATGAGCTCAACCGCAACCTGATCCTCACCGACGGCGCCCGCGCCGACTCGGTGCCCAACCTGGAGATCCTCACCGGCGAGGTCGCGGGAGCGGGGCACGCCTCCGCCTCCGGCCGCCTCGACGACGAGCACCTGTTCTACCTTCAGGCCCGCGGCATTCCCTACGACGAGGCCCGCCGCCTGGTCATCAGGGGCTTCCTCGGCCAGCTCATCGAGAAGATCCAGATCGAGGAGATCCGCGAGCGCGTGCTCTCCGCGGTGGAGGCGGAGCTCGCCCGATGAGTTTCGAGAAGGTCTGCAAGCTCGACGACATCCCCGACGAGGGGGTCATCGGCGTCGAGGTGGGGGAGACCCCGGTCGCGCTCGTGCGCAAGGGCGATGACGTCTACGCCCTGCACGACATCTGTTCCCACGCCGAGGTCAAGCTCAGCGAGGGCGAGGTCTACGACGGCACGCTGGAGTGCTGGCTGCACGGCTCGTGCTTCGACATCCGCTCGGGTAAGCCCACCGGACCTCCCGCGATCAAGCCCGTCAACGTCTACACAGTGAAGATCGACGGCGATGACGTCCTCGTCTCGCTCTCGAAGGAGTCCTAAGCACATGTCCACCCTTGAGATCCGTGACCTGCAGGTCGCCGTCGAGGACAAAGAGATCCTGCGCGGCGTCAACCTGACCGTGAAGGCCGGGCAGACCCACGCCATCATGGGCCCGAACGGCTCGGGAAAGTCGACGCTCGCCTACGCGATCGCCGGTCACCCCAAATACACGATCACCGGCGGCCAGGTGCTGCTCGACGGCGTGGACCTGCTGGAGCTGTCCGTCGACGAGCGGGCCCGCGCCGGCCTGTTCCTGGCCATGCAGTACCCGGTCGAGGTCCCCGGCGTGTCGGTGTCCAACTTCCTGCGCTCGGCCGTCACCGCCGTCCGCGGCGAGGCGCCCAAGCTGCGCGAGTTCGCCAAAGACCTGAAGGGCGGCATGGACGCGCTGTCCATCGACCCCGCCTTCGCCCAGCGCAACCTGAACGAGGGCTTCTCCGGCGGCGAGAAGAAGCGCCACGAGATCCTCCAGATGGAGCTGCTCAAGCCGAAGATCGCGGTGCTCGACGAGACCGACTCCGGCCTCGACGTCGACGCGCTGCGCGTGGTGTCGGAGGGCATCAACCGCTTCCGCGCCTCCGGTGAGACCGGCGTGCTGCTGATCACGCACTACACCCGCATCCTGCGTTACGTGAAGCCGGACTTCGTGCACGTCTTCGCGGCCGGCCGCATCGTCGAGGAGGGCGGCCCCGAACTGGCCGACAAGCTCGAGGCCGAGGGCTACGAGCAGTACACGAAGGCGTCTGCATGACTTCGAACAGCTTCGATGTGGAGAAGATCAGGAAGGATTTCCCGGTCTTCTCCCGCGAGCTGCCCGACGGGCGACCGCTCGTCTATCTCGACTCGGGCAACTCCTCCCAGAAGCCCAACCAGGTCATCGAGACCATGCGGGAGCACCTGGCGCTGCACTACAGCAACGTCGGGCGCGCCATGCACGTGCTCGGCGCCGAGTCGACCGACGCCTACGAGGGCGCCCGCGACAAGATCGCGCGCTTCGTCGGGGCGCCGTCGCGCGACGAGGTGATCTTCACCAAGAACGCCTCCGAGGCGCTCAACCTGGTCGCCTACTCCTTCGGCAACCCGATCAACACCGACCCGCGCTTCACGCTCGGCCCGGGTGACGAGATCGTCATCTCCGAGATGGAGCACCACTCCAACATCGTGCCGTGGCAACTGCTCGTGCAGCGCACCGGGGCGACGCTGAAGTGGTTCGGCGTCACCGACGACGGCCGGCTCGACTACACGCCCGACCTGATCACCGAGCGCACGAAGATCGTCTCGATCGCCCACCAGTCCAACGTCCTCGGCACCGTCAACCCGGTCGCCGAGGTCGCCAGGCGGGCGCACGAGGTCGGCGCGCTGATCATGCTGGACGCGTCCCAGTCCGTGCCGCACCACCCGGTCGACGTCACCGAGCTGGGCGCCGACTTCGTGGCCTTCACCGGCCACAAGATGGTCGGCCCTTCGGGCATCGGCGTGCTGTGGGGGCGGGCGGAGCTGCTCGAGGCCATGCCTCCGTTCCTGGGCGGCGGCGAGATGATCGAGGCGGTCTGGATGGACCACTCGACCTACGCGCCGGTCCCGCACAAGTTCGAGGCGGGCACGCCGCCGATCGTCGAGGCCATCGGGCTCGGCGCGGCGGTCGACTACCTCACCGACGTCGGCATGGAGGCCATCGAGGCGCACGAGCGCACGCTGACGGCCTACGCCCTGCAGGCCCTGCGCGACGTGCCCACCCTGCGCGTCATCGGGCCCGAGACGCTCGAGCGGCGCGGGGGCACGGTGTCGTTCGTGCTCGAGGGCATCCATCCGCACGACGTGGGGCAGATCCTGGACGACCAGTTCGGGGTCGCCGTACGCGTCGGGCACCACTGCGCACGCCCGCTGCACCTGCGGTTCGGAATACCGGCGACCACGCGGGCGTCGTTCTACCTGTACAACACCACGGCCGAGATCGATGCCCTGGTGCGCGGCCTCCATCACGTTCAGAAGGTGTTCGCATAGCCATGATCGGCGAGTCGATGTACCAGGAGCTGATCCTGGAGCACTACAAGCATCCGCAGGGGCGGGGGCTTCGTGAGCCGTACGACGCCGAGGTTCACCACGTGAACCCGACGTGCGGCGACGAGATCACGCTCAGGGTCAAGGTGGGCGACGCCGGCAAGATCCTCGACGTCTCCTACGACGGGCAGGGTTGTTCGATCAGCCAGGCCGCCGCCTCCGTGCTGCACGAGCTGACCACCGGCTCCACGGTCCAGGAGACGCTCTCCGTGGTGGACGAATTCACCCGGTTGATGCAGGGCAGGGGACAGGTGGAGGCCGATGAGGAGGTCCTCGGCGACGCGGTCGCGTTCGCGGGCGTTGCCAAGTTCCCGGCGCGCGTTAAATGCGCGTTGCTTTCTTGGATGGCCTACAAGGACGCTGTTGTGAGGAGTGCTGGTCAGTGAGTAAGCCCACGGAAACGCCGACCGATTTCGACGGCGACGCGACCGTCGACGAGGTCATGGAGGCGCTCAAAGACGTCGTCGACCCCGAACTCGGCATCAACGTCGTGGACCTCGGCCTCATCTACGGGCTCAACCTCGACCCGTCCGACGGCGGGCGGCCAGTGGCCACCATCGACATGACGCTGACCAGCGCGGCCTGCCCGCTGACCGACGTCATCGAGGATCAGGCCCACTCCGCGCTGGAGGGCATGGTCTCCGACGTGAAGATCAACTGGGTCTGGCTGCCGCCGTGGGGTCCTGACAAAATCACCGACGAGGGGCGCGAACAGCTCCGTATGCTAGGCTTTAACGTCTGACCTTTTTCGCTGTCACGGCTGACGTAAATCGTCGGCCGTTTCAGTGTGCCCTAGCGGGATTTCGGAAGGTCCGGACCCAAGGCCGGGGAATATCCGATAACATCCCGGCGTTGGCACTAAATACACCTGACGTCTCATCGCGCGTTTCGCATCGCCTGCGGCCGGTGCACCCGGTGTATCCCCCTCAATCTTCAGCCCGCCCCCATGACGGCGGGTGCCCTGAACGTGTACGGCACTGAAGCCGTACGTCCCGGCTCGTCCTTTCGCAGAAGTGACGCGCCACTTCAGACGGAAAGGCACGACTTTCGTGACCATGCTTGACGCTGTCATGCCCTCGCTCGGCGAAACCTCCACCGAGCAGCAGGGCCCGTCCGAGTTCGAGCTCCTCGGCCTGCCGAAGCCGCTCGTCAACGGACTGGCCAAGCTGGGGTTCGACAGCCCGTTCCCCATCCAGAGCGCGACGATCCCCGACGTGCTCGCCGGCCATGACGTGCTCGGCCGCGGCCAGACCGGCTCCGGCAAGACGCTCGCCTTCGGCCTGCCCACCATGGCCCGCATCGCCGGCGTGAGGCCCTCCCCGGGCCGCCCCCGCGCCATGATCCTGGTCCCCACCCGCGAGCTCGCCCTCCAGGTCCACGACGCCCTCGAGCCCCTCGGACGCGGCCTCGGCCTGCGCATGAAGGTCATCGTCGGCGGCATGTCCATGGGCAAGCAGATCGAGGCCCTGCGCCGCGGCGTGGACGTCGTCATCGCCACCCCCGGCCGCCTCGGGGACCTGATCCGTCAGGGCGAGTGCTCACTGTCCGACGTCCAGGTGAGCGTCCTCGACGAGGCCGACCACATGTGCGACCTCGGCTTCTTCCCCGTCGTCACCGAACTGCTCGCGCAGACCCCGGCCGACGGCCAGCGGCTGCTGTTCTCGGCCACGCTCGACGGCGACGTCGACAAGCTGGTGCGGCGCTTCCTGCACGACCCGATCACGCACTCCGTGGCCCCGGCGACCTCCCCGGTCGACACCATGGAGCACCACGTGCTGCAGGTGACGCGCGACGACAAGTTCGACGTCACGGCCGAGATCGCCAACCGCGAGGGCCGTACGATCATCTTCGTCCGCACCCAGCACGGTGTCGACCGGCTGTGCAAGCAGCTCGCCCGGGTCGGCGTGAAGTCGGGCGGCCTGCACGGCGGCAAGCGCCAGAACCAGCGCACCCGCATCCTGGCGGAGTTCCGCGAGGGCGCGGTCAACGTGCTCGTCTGCACCGACGTCGCGGCGCGCGGCATCCACGTGGACAACATCAGCCTGGTGCTGCACGTCGACCCGCCCCAGGACCACAAGAGCTACCTGCACCGGGGCGGCCGCACCGCCCGCGCCGGCGAGAAGGGCACCGTCGTCACGCTGGTGCTGCCCAACGAGCGCCGCTCGACCGACGCGCTCACCCGCCGCGCCGGGATCCACCCGTTCCGTCTCAAGGCCACCCCGGGCAACTCCAGGCTGGCCGAGGTGACGGGCGCCCGCACGCCGAGCGGCGAGGCCGTCCCCGTGTGGGAGCCGGACGTCCGCAAGCCGCTGCGCCAGCGCCGTGACGGTGGCGGCATGTCGGAGCGTCGCGGTGGTGGCCGTCGTGGCGGCCGTCGTGACTTCGACGGCGACCGTCGTCCGAGGCGTCACGAGGACGGTGACCGCCCGGCCGCGGCCGGCGACGACCGTCGCCCGCGTCGTCACGAGGACGGCGACCGTCCGTTCGCGGCCGGTGACGACCGCCGCCCGCGCCGTCATGAGGGTGAGCGCCCGGCCGGGCGTTCGCAGGAGCCGCGCACGTTCGGCGACGACCGCCGCCGTGACGGCGGGCCGCGCGGCGGCTACCGCTCCGACGACCGCCCGCTGCGTCAGGACGACCGCGCCCCGCGCGCCGGTGGGTTCCGTTCCGACGACCGGGGTCCGCGCGTCGGCGCCGCCGACCGTGGCCGGCCCGTCTCGGCCGACCGCGACCGCGCGCCGCGTGACGGCTACCGCTCGGGTGAGGGCCTGCGCTCCGGCGGCGGCCGTACCGACGAGCGGGGCAACGGCGGCTTCCGCCGCAACTCCTCGGGTCGCCGCTTCGAGCGCTGACCCCTGCACGAACCGCACTGCCCGCCGTGCCTCCCCCTAGGGAGGCGCGGCGGGCAGCGCCGTTTTCTCAGCCCTTCAGGCCGCTGAGGGCGATGCCGCGGGTGAAGTACCGCTGGAAGACCAGGAAGAAGACGATCGTCGGGATCGACGCCAGCAGGCCGCCCGCCATGATCGCGCCCTGGTGGTCGGGCCCGGCATAGTACGAGTTCAGCCTGGCCAGGGCGACGGGCAGGTTGGCCATCTCGTCGCTCTGCACGATGATGAGCGGCCACAGGAAGTTGTTCCACTCCGCGAGGACGATGAAGATCGACATCGCCGCGAGCGCCGGCCGCAGCAGCGGCAGCACGATCCGCCACCAGATCCGCCACTCCCCGGCCCCGTCCACCCGGGCCGCCTGGATCAGCTCGTTCGGCACCGACTGCAGGAACTGCACCAGGAAGAACAGCACGAACGCCTTCGCCAGCGCCGGCACGACGTAGGCGGCGTAGCCGTCCAGCCAGCCCAGGTTCCGCATGATCACATAGTTCGGGATCAGCGTGGTCTGCCAGGGCACCATCATCGAGGCGATGATCATCAGGAAGATCGTCCGGCGGCCCTTGATGTCGTGCTTGGCTATCACGTACGCGGCCAGCGAGCAGATCAGCAGCGACCCCACGGTGATGGCGGTCGTGATGAACAGGCTGTTGAACAGGAACCGCCAGAACCCGAAGTCCACCTGGAAGCGCTGGAAGATGCCCTGCAGATGCCCCGGGTTGATCCGCTCCGGCGACCACTCCGCGTCGTAGAAGTTGGCCACGGTGGGCGACTGCGGCACGAACGACGGAGGCGTCCTGGCCAGCTCGGACGGCGGCTTGAACACCGTGATGACCAGCCAGTAGAACGGCCCGATCATCGTCAGCGACAGCAGGTAGAACGGCAGGCGCAGCAGATGCCCGTTGAGCCGGGACCGCCCGCCGCGGGAGTCGCCGCCCTTGGGCCGGGACGGCGGCGACGGGGCGATCGTCTCCGTCGGGGCGACGGCCATCACAGCTCCTTCATCGCGCGGCCCAGGCGCAGGTTGGCGAGGCTGAGCACGAAGATGATCAGGAACAGCACCCAGGCGATGGCCGAGGCGTAGCCCAGCTTGAAGTGGGTGAATCCCTGGTCGTAGAGGTAGGGCACGATCATCAGGCCGGAGTCGAGCACGCCGCCGATGTTGTTGGTGGCCCGGAAGACGATGTAGACCGCCTCGAACACCTGGAACGCGCCGATCAGGCCGGTGACGACCACGTACGTGGTGACGGGCCGCAGCAGCGGCAGCGTGATGTGGCGGAACCGCCGCCAGGTCGAGGCGCCGTCGATCTTGGCGGCCTCGTGGTACTCCTCGGGGATGGAGCCGAGCCCGGCGACGTACAGCACCATGCCGTAGCCCATGCCGCCCCACACCGCCATCAGCACCAGGATCGGGATGGTGAGGCCCGGCGTGGCCAGCCAGGCGACGGCCTGGCCGCCGAACCAGCTCACGATGGTGTTGGCCAGGCCCACGTCGCTGGGGAACAGCACCCACTTCCACATCAGCATGAGCGCGATGGAGGAGGTCACCGAGGGCAGGAAGAACAGCGTGCGCATGATCCGGTGCGCCCAGCCGGTGCCGTTGAAGGCCAGCGCCAGCCCGAGCGACAGCAGCGTGCCGAGGACGACCGACACGACCACGTACAGGGCCGTGTTGCTCAGCGAGTGCAGGAAGCGGCGGTCGTCGAGCAGCAGCCGGAAGTTCTCCAGGCCCGTGAACGCGGCCGGGTTGATCCCGTCGAACGTGGTGAAGCTCAGGTAGAGCGAATTGGCCAGCGGCCAGAGCAGGAACCCCGCGAACAGCGCGAGGAAGGGCAGCAGCATCGCGTACGAGGTGCCGTAGCGGCGCAGCCTGCTGCGCAGGGGGACGGGACTCGCCATGTCGGGCTCCCGGCTATCCGGCGTTGCGCTCCATGACCTTGGCGGCCTCCGTTAACGCCGTCCTGACGTCCGCCTTGCCGAGGATGGCCGACTGGAGCTGCTTGGACACGTCCGGCGCGCTCTCGTCCCAGCCGGGGCAGCCGGGGGCGGCCTTGCCCGTCCTGATCGACGCCTCGAACACCTGGGCCTGCTCCGGCGCGAACGACGAGGCGCTGACCACTTTGTCGGGGCGCGGCGGGATGTAGGGCAGGTTCCGCTTTCTGGCCTCCTCCACGATCGCGGCGATGGCCTCGTCGCCGTACATGAACTTGACGAAGTCGGCGCCGGTCCGGGCGTGCTTGCTGAAGGAGGTCACGCCGATCGCGCGCCCACCGATGAACGTGGTCGGCCCGGCCGGCCCGGCGGGCAGCGGGGCCATCGCCCACCTGCCCTTCAGCTTCGGCTTGTTGACGTCGATGCCCTTGGCGATCCAGTTGCCGCCCACCACCAGCGCGGTGCCGGTGTCCAGCGCGTCGGAGGCCTCCACGCTGGCGGTCGGCGCGCCGTGCTCGCGGTAGAGGTCCACCCAGTACGTCAGCGCCTGCTCGGCCTGCGGGGTGTTGAGCGAGGGCTTGCAGTCGGGCGTGTAGAACGTGCCGCCCGCCTGGTAGAGGTAGTTGAAGTAGCCGATCCAGTCGAGGTTGCCCCAGTCCTGGCTGTAGGGCTTCTTGATCCCGGCGGCCTTCAGCTTGGCGATGTGCCCGACCAGTTCCTCCCACGTCTTGGGCGGGGCGTCGAGCCCGGCCTCCTTCAGCAGGTCGGTGCGGTAGTAGAGGGCGAGGGTGGACATGTCGAGCGGCACGCCGTACACCGAGCCGTCGGGGGAGGTCGCCGACTCCCACTGGGCGGGCTGGGCCTGGGCCTTGAGCGCGTCGAGGCCGTGTTCGCGCAGGTCCACCATGGCGCCCCGGGCGCCGAACTGGATGGTCCACGTCATGCCGCCGGAGATGACGTCGGGCCCGCTGCGGCTGGTGGCCGCCGCCAGGAGCTTGGCGTAGGCGTCGTCCCAGGACAGGGTCTGCACCTTGACCGTGACGGCGGGATGTTTCTGGTGGTAGAGGTCCGCCGCCTTCTGGAAGATCGCGGTCTCGTCGTCTCCGCCCGTGGACCAGAAGGACAGGGTCGCGGGGGCGTTCCTGTCCGCCTGCCGGGTCTGCGTCTGGCCGCTCGTGGCGCAGGCCGCGCTCAGGACCGCGAGCAGGACCGTGCTGCACGCTGCCATCGTTGATCGCATGGAGGCCGTCCGATCTGTCGCCGCTCGTGTGTAGGGATCTCATCACTTAAACGGGTAAGTGACAATAGAAGGTCATGTAAGTTTCATGCCTTCAGTCAGATAAGGGCCTTGAACTGCGGAAATGGCGTCTTGGAACGATCCCGTGCCCGGCTCCTCGGGGAGTGCCGTGACGAGATGCTTTCCCGGTTCATCAGGAGGGCGATATGGGAGCATCCATCAGATGTGTTCCATCGACCCCAGGAGCGCCCGTGTTCGTCGACATGCCACTTCCGCAACTGCGCGAATACCGCCCCGAACGGGCCGAGCCGGACGACTTCGACGCCTTCTGGCGGCGTACGCTCGCCGAGGCGCGCGCCCACGACCTGGCCGCCGAGTTCACCGCCGTGGCCTCCGAGCTGACCGTCGCCGAGGTGTTCGACGTCACCTTCGCCGGGTTCGGCGGCCATCCGATCAAGGGCTGGCTGCTGCTCCCGCGCCACACCGCCGGTCCGGTGCCGTGCGTGGTCGAGTACCAGGGCTACGGCGGCGGGCGCGGGCTGCCGATCGACTGGCTGCTGTGGCCCGGCGTCGGCTACGCGGTGTTCGTCATGGACAGCAGGGGCCAGGGCGCCGCCGGCTGGCGGCGCGGCGACACCGCCGACCCCTTCCCCGGCACTGGGCCGCAGACGCCCGGCGTCATGACCAGCGGCGTCCACGACCCCGACGCCTACTACTACCGGCGGCTCTACACCGACGCCGTACGCGCGGTCGAGGCCGCCAGGGCCCACCCCGGGATCGGCACGGTCGCGGTCGGGGGCGCCAGCCAGGGCGGGGCCATCGCCCTGGCCGTCTCGGCCCTGGTGCCCGGCCTGGCCTGCGCCTTCCTCGACGTGCCGTTCATGTGCCACATCAGGCACGCCACCCAGATCACGCCCGAGCACCCCTACGCCGAGCTGGCCGCCTACTGCCGGGCGTTCAAGGACCAGGTGGAGCGGGTCTTCGAGACGCTGGCCTACTTCGACGGGGTCAACTTCGCCGCCCGCGCCGCCACGCCCGCGCTGTTCTCGGTGGGGCTGCAGGACGGGATCACGCCGCCGTCCACGGTGTTCGCCGCCTACAACCACTACGCGGGGGAGAAGGACATCAGGGTCTATCCGTACAACGGGCATGAGGGCGGCGAGTCCGCCCACGTCATGGAGAAGATCGCCCGAGCTCGTGAGGCGCTGGGGTGAGGAAAGGAGCCGTCTCGCGTGGCGGACGCGGGGCGGCGCCACCCTCTGACGCAGACTAGGCTTATCAGGCACGTCAGCCAACCGACGAGAGAGACCATGAAGACCTTCGAAGAGCTGTTCGCCGAGCTGTCAGAGAAGGCCAGGACCCGGCCCGCGGGCTCGGGCACCGTGGCAGCGCTCGACGCCGGCGTCCATGCCATCGGCAAGAAGGTCGTCGAGGAGGCCGCCGAAAGCTGGATGGCGGCCGAGCACGAGTCAGACGACAGGGCAGCCGAGGAGATCTCGCAGCTCCTCTACCACGTGCAGGTGCTCATGATCGCCAAGGGCATCGGCCTCGACCAGGTCTACAAGCATCTCTAGGGCGCCGCGCGCCCGCCACCCGCAAGCCCTGGAGAAGCAACAGCGAGACAAAACGAGGACCTGACATGCTGCGTCTGGCAGTACCGAACAAGGGCGCGCTCAGCGAAGCCGCCCAGAGCATGCTCAAAGAGGCCGGCTACCGGCCGCGCAGAGACAGCAAGGAGCTCGTCGTCGTCGACGAGGCCAGCGGCTGCGAGCTGTTCTTCCTGCGCCCCCGCGACATCGCGGTCTACGTCGGCGAAGGCACGCTCGACGTCGGCATCACCGGAAGAGACATGCTGGTCGACTCCGGCGCGCCCGTCGAGGAGATCATGCCGCTCGGCTTCGGCGGCTCCACCTTCCGCCTGGCCGCCGCGGCGGGCACGATGACCCGCGTCGAAGACCTCAACGGCCGGCGCATCGCCACCTCCTACGCCGGCTTGCTCGACAAATACCTCTCCGACCAGGGCGTCGACGCCCGCGTCATCAAGCTCGACGGCGCCGTCGAGACCGCCATCCGGCTCGGCGTGGCCGACGCCGTGGCCGACGTCGTGGAGACCGGCACCACGCTGCGCAACGTGGGCCTGGAGGTGTTCGGCGACCCGATCATGCGGTCGGAGGCCGTGCTGATCAAGCAGCACAGCTCCGCCGACACGGCGAACGTCGAGCAGCTCGTCCGCCGCATCCAGGGCGTCGTGCACGCCCGCGACTTCGTCATGATGGACTACGACATCCGCGCCGAGCGCATCGAGGAGGCCATCGCCCTCACGCCCGGCATGGAGGGCCCCACGGTCTCCCCGCTGCACCGCGAGGGCTGGGTCGCCGTGCGCGCCATGGTCCGGCGGCAGGGCCACCAGCACGTGATGGACCAGCTCTGGGACATCGGCGCAAGGGCCATCCTGGTCACCGACATCTACGCCTGCCGCTTGTGAGATGTGCCCGCTAGGCCATCAGCCGGGCGGGCATATCGGAACCGTGCGTAACGAAGCGGTCGCCTGGCGTGGCACTGCCAGGCAGATGTGGTCCTTACTCGAACAAGGCAACCGGCGCTGGGCGGCGGGCAAGTCCCGCCGCCCGCACCAGGATCCCCGCCGCAGGAAACAGCTCGCCACCGGCCAGGCGCCGCACGCGGTGGTGCTGTCGTGCATCGACTCCCGGGTGCCGCCCGAAGTGGTCTTCGACGTCGGGCTCGGCGACCTGCTGGTCGTCCGCACCGCGGCGCACACCCTCGACTCCCTGGTCACCGCCGCCGTCCAGTACGGCCCGCAGGACCTGCGCGCCTGCCTCGTCGTCGTCCTGGGTCACCAGCGCTGCGGCGCGGTCACCGCCGCCGCCCGGGCCTTACGCCGCCGGGTCACCCTGCCCGGCGAACTGCCCCACCTCGTCGCCGCCCTCGAACCCGCCTACGCCACCTCCGACGGCCGCGTCGAGCCCATGGTCCACGCCCACATCCGGCGTACCGTCTCCCGCCTGAGAGCCGACCCCCTCCTGTACGGCTCCGCCACCGTGATCGGCGCCTACTACAGCCTCGACACGGGGCTGGTGAGCCGCGTGACCTGACAAATGTCACCGCCAACGGCGGAGGGAACACACTGACCCCGGCCCCAGGACCGGTCATAGCGTTCCTGACATGAACCGCATCGTGTTCGACCACGTCAGCAAGCACTATGGGGACGTGCTCGCCGTGGACGACCTCTCGCTCACCATCGAGCCCGGCACGACCGTGGCCCTGCTCGGCGCCAACGGCGCCGGCAAGTCGACCTCCATCAACCTGCTCCTCGGCCTGCTCACCCCCGCCCGGGGGACGATCGCCGTGCGCGGCCGCACCCGGCCGAGGCGGTCCGCGACGGCGAGATGGGCGCCATGCTCCAGCACGGCGCCCTCATCCCGGCTGCGGAACTCGGCCTTCGCCACCAGGTGGTTGTACAACTGGAGGAAGGACACCGAGTACACCGTTGGCCAGCGCTCGGACAGGCTGCGGAGCCCGATGCCGAACTTGCTCAGCGCGTCATCGATGACCTCGCCCAGGTCCGCCAGCCGGCCCCGCAGGCAGAGCCGGCGAAACTCCGCCATGGACACCGGCTCGTTAGCGGCGATGAACTGGGCCAGTGCTTCATCGGTCGCTTCCTCCTCGACTAGTTCCTCCAGACCACCGGGGCGTTGGATCGCGATCCAGGTGGCGATCGCCGTCTGCGCGGGTTCAACATGCAGGGCGAGGAGATCGCGGTGAACGCCGAAGTGAGCGACTCCGTCGATCATTTCGTGAAAAAACGAGGGGCGTAAGCGGTTGGATGACCGGCTGGCGTTGCAGGGCATCTTGTTCGTGCTCTACACCGCGATCCCGTGGGAGTTCCTGCCTCAGGAGCTGGGCTTCGGCTCGGGAATGACCTGCCGGCGGCGGCTGCGTGACTGGCACCAGGCCGGGGTGTGGGACCGGCTGCACCAGCTCCTGCTCGCCGAGTTGCACGCCGCCGGTCAGCTCGACTGGTCCAAGGCGGTGGTCGACAGCTCGCACGTCCGGGCGCTCAAGGGCGGCCCAGAACCGGTCCGAGCCTGGTCGACCGTGTCAAGCCGGGCTCGAAACACCACGTCATCACCGAAGGCGGAGGCATCCCCCTCGCCGTCTCCCTGACCGGCGGCCACCGCAACGACGTCACCCGGCTCATGCCCCTCATCAAGGCCATCCCACCGGTCCGCGGCCGCGTCGGCCGACCGCGCAAGCGGCCGGACTGCCTGTACGCCGACCGCGGCTATGACCACGACAAGTACCGCCGCCTGGTCTGGCGCACCGGCATCAAACCCATCATCGCCCGGCGCGGCACCCCGCACGGCTCCGGCCTGGGCATCCACCGCTGGGTGGTCGAGAGGACGATCGCGCTTCCGCACTGGTTCCGCCGCCTGCGCATCCGCTGGTTGGTCCGCGACGACATCCACGAAGCGTTCATGACGCTTGCTGCGGCGATCATCTGCTGGCGACGCCTCGTCCGCTGATCTTTCTGTTAGGACCTCTAAGCAACAGTTTTTGAGTTGAGGGCACCGGATCCTCCTCCCCCCGTGACGATCCGCGCGGGTATTGTCGGTCGAGGGCGCTAGCGTGCTCGTCCATGTCCGAGAACGCGCTCGTGATTCCCGAGCATCAGCGAAAGCGCCTCCACCCCCGGCGTGGCGGCGGCACGCCCGCGGCGCCGGGCGCGATCGACCTCGGTGCCGCCGAACGGCTGCGCCAGGCCCTGACGGAGTCGCAGGAGAAGGCCGCACGGCTGCTCAGCCACGGGGAGAGCGCCCCCGAACTGGTCGGACCCGCCCGCGCCCACCTGGAGGGCCCCGCGAACCCCACCGGCGCGGCCGTCCTCGCGGCCGCCGCCAGGAAAGGGCCCATCGAGACGCGGGACCTCGCGGACGCGTGGGTCGTCGAGCACGGTCTGGCGTTCGCGGCGGCGGCGACGGCCGGTCTCGCCCGCGTCCGGGTCGAGCGCGACGGAGGAGGCGGAGGCTGGCGTCTTCAGCTGGTGCGCCACGACGACCCCGCGCTCTTGTGGGACCGCGGCGACGAAGTCGCTCCCCGCGTGCGCGCGCTCATCGCGGCGGCCGGTGACGAGGAGTACCGGGACGTCGTCACGGCCCTGGCACAATGCCGCCAGGACCTGATCACGCGGATCGCCACGTCGTTCCTGGCGCCGTCGCAGACCGGCTGGGTGGACGACCTGTGCGCCGAGCTGCCCGACCATCTGCCGTTCCGCCTGGCGCAGCGGGTCATGTGCTCGCTCGGCACGACGGACCAGGTCGCGAAGTTCCGCAGGACGCCGCAGCCGTGGGAGTGGCTGGTCCAGGACCACGTCCTGTACACCGCGGCCGACGGGCTCGGTCCCGCACTGACCCCTCTCCTGGCCGACCTCATCGATCGCACGGCCGATCCTCTGGCGGTGGAGGTCATGGGCATTCTGCCGTCCGACGATGCGCTGAAGGCCCTGGTGGAACGCCTCGACCGGCCGGGCGTGCACGCGGCCGTCGTCGAGGCCGCGAAGCGCTTCCCAGAACGCGCGCGCCGGACTTTCCGCGACGCCGTGGACGCCGGCGCCGAAGAGATCGCCCGGTACGCCGCACGCCTGCTGGGCGGCCCGGCCGTGCGGGAGGCGGGGTGGGCCGACGAGGCCGCGCCGGAGGACCTACCGTCCGTGCTGGCCGACCCGCCCTGGGCCAGGGGCCTGCCAGACCGGAAGCGAGCCATTGTCAAGGGCCTCGAACCCCCGGCCGAGCGGACGGCCGTGTGGGAGCTTGGTGAACGCGAGCGGTGGGCCGCTCCCCTTACCGGCTTAGAGGTCGACTGGGAGAAGGAGATCGAGCTCTTCCGCGACGGCCGACTACCCGCCGAGCGGCAGTGGGACCTGTTCCTGTCCGGCCCGGAGGAGGACGTTCGCCCCCTGGTCGCCCGCTGGAGGCCCAGCCTGACCGGGGCCGCCCCCGAACGGCTGGAGCCGATCCTGGCGCGCTTCGCCGCGGACGCCGCCCCGGCGGCGCTGGACATGGCCGAGGTGCGGCCCGCCGCCACCGCGGAGCTCCTGCTCCCGTTCTGCGACGCCGGGATCGCCGCGCACATGGCGGAGTGGCGGCTGCGGCGCCCGGCGCTGCGCGCCGTCGCGGAACGCTGGTTCGCCCGGCACGCGGCGGCTGCGGCACGCGCGCTGGTCCCCGCCGCGCTCGCCGCCGCGAAGAGGGCCGCCGACCAGCGGGCGCGGCGCGAGGCGGAGACGGCGCTGGTCCACCTCGCCTCGCATGGGCACTGCGACGACGTCCGAGCGGCCGGCCGAGACCATGGCGCCAAGGCCGCCGCCGAGATCGAGGCGCTGGTCACGCTCGATCCGATGGCGGCCGCCCTCCCGGCGCAGATCCCCGATGCCCCCAACTGGCTGGACCCGCACCTGATCCCCCAGGTGCTGCTGCGGGACGGGCGGGCACTGTCCGGCGCGGCGGCCGGCCACCTGGTCACACTCCTCACCGTGTCCGGGTTCGACGACGTCCACCCCGGCGTGGAGGCGGTGCGGGAGGCGTGCGACCCCGCCTCCCTCGCCGCGTTCGCCTGGAAGATCTTCGAGCTGTCCGGCCTGCGCGAGCGCGGCGGCGGCCGCGGCCTCGAACAGGAGGGCTGGGTCATGACCGCGCTGGGCCTGTTCGGGGACGACGCCACGGCCCACGACCTGACGCCGCTGATCCGCAAGTGGCCGGGCATGAACGGGAACCGCATGGCCGTCGCAGGGCTCGACGCGCTCGTCGCGATCGGCACCGACACCGCGCTCAGCGAGCTCAACGGCATCGCCGAACGGATCAAGTACAAGGGCCTGCAGGTCCAGGCGCGGGACCGGATCGCCGAGCTCGCCACCGACCGCGGGCTGACCGCCGAGCGGCTCGCCGACCGGCTCGTCCCCGACCTGGGCCTGGACGCGGCGGGCACGCTCGTCCTCGACTACGGCCCGCGCCGGTTCACAGTCGGGTTCGACGAGCGGCTCAAGCCGTTCGTGCTCGACGAGGACGGCATAAGGCGGACGAGCCTCCCCAAGCCTGGCGCGCGCGATGACGCCGAGCTGGCCCCGGCGGCGCACAAGCGGTTCACCGCATTGAAGAAGGAGGCGCGCGCCGCCGCGGCCGCACAGCTGGAGCGGCTGGAGCGGGCGATGGTCGCCGGGCGGCTCTGGAGCGCGGACGAGTTCCGCGAGCTCATCGTCGGGCATCCCTTGATCTGGCACATCGCCCGCCGGCTGCTGTGGACGGCCGGGGGCCGTACGTTCCGGATCGCCGAGGACCGCTCGCTCGCCGGCATCGACGACGCCCGGCTCGACGTGGCCGGCACCGACGAGGTCGGGCTCGCCCACCCCCTGCACGTGCCCGCGGACGAGTTGGCGGCGTGGTCCAACGTCTTCGCCGACCACGAGCTCATCCAGCCGTTCCCCCAGATCGGCCGCCCGGTCCACGCGCTGACCGAGGGCGAGCGTGCCGGGGCCGCGCTCGACCGGTTCCGTGGCCTGACCGTCACGACTGGTGCGGTGCAGGGCATGGAGCGGCGTGGCTGGGACCGTGGCGTCCCGCAGGACAACGGCATCATCTTCTGGATCTCTCGGCGCTTCCCCTGCGCCCGGACGGTCGTGCTGGACCTCGACCCCGGCATTTCGGTCGTCGCTCCGGGAGACTGGCCGGAGCAGCAGATCGAAGAGGTCCATATCGTCCCCGGCCACGACCCGTCCCGGCGGCCCGGCGTCTGGCATTCCGCGACCTTCGCCGACCTCGATGCGATGAGCGCCTCGGAGCTTCTGACCGACATCCTCCACCTCACCGACGGCCGCACGGCTACGTAGGCCGTTGCCCCGGCCGGGATGAAGCGCGTGTGGCTGAACGTACCCTTCCCAAGGTGAGGGCCTTCGCTGGTCGCACCGCGAAGACCGGCGCCGCAGGCTTCAGTAGCGGAGATGATCTGCAGAATGCTGCCCGTATGGGCCATATGAAGTGATTCGTACCGACGCGTCCCCCCCAGCAGCGCCCCACCCCCGGCGTCGCGGGGCATCCCGTGTGACGTGGCGGGGTGGGGCCGGTGTCCGTTAAGGGAACCCTAACCGGACACCTATTCAGCTGCGCGCGGCGATCACCGGCCCGCGGTTCCAGCGCCCGTAGCGCTGTCTCAGATAGGTGGTCCGCTAAACTGTCCGGTGAGGGGAGGCCATTCGGTACGGTGGTCGGGTGGGAGAACTCATCGGCTACGCCAGATGCTCGACCGTCGCCCAAGATCTCACCGCCCAGCGCGAAATCCTCGTCTCCCTCGGCGTCGCCGACGAGCGGATCTACCTCGACAAGGGCGGCCTGACCGGCACCCACCGGGCCCGGCCCCGCCTCGACCAAGCCCTCGCGGCCGTCCGCGCCGGCGACACCCTGGTGGTGCCGAAACTCGACCGGCTCGCCCGGTCGGTGCCCGATGCCCGAGACATCGGCGACACGCTGGTCACCCGCGGCGTCCGTCTCTCCCTCGGCGGCAGCATCTACGATCCCAGCGACCCCATGTCCAAGATGTTCTTCAACATGCTGGCGGTGTTCGCCGAGTTCGAAGCCGACCTGCTCAAGATGCGCACCCGCGAGGGCATGGCCATCGCCCGCTCCCGCGGCAAGCTCAAGGGCCGCCAGCCCAAGCTCACCCACCGGCAACAGGCCGAACTCGTCCGGATGCACGGCACCGGCGAGTACACCATTGCCGAGCTCATGGAGGTCTTCTCCGTCGGTCGCGCCACCGTCTACCGAGTGCTCGAGCGGACGCGGAGCACGACCAGATGAGCTTCGGCAACTTCGCCCGCCAGGTGCGCGACCCTGCCCTGCCCCACCAGCGGCGGGTATCTGCGCTTCGCTCCTGCGTACAGCTCTACCGGCCGATCGG
Source organism: Nonomuraea sp. NPDC050643 (assembly GCF_040654715.1). NCBI lineage: Bacteria > Bacillati > Actinomycetota > Actinomycetes > Streptosporangiales > Streptosporangiaceae > Nonomuraea > Nonomuraea sp. NPDC050643. The sequence continues at coordinate 99,957 of NZ_JBFAIM010000039.1, forward strand.
CTTCGAGGCGACCCTGAGTTACCTGCACGCCAAAGCCGGGCCGTTCCGCACAAATGAGACCGCCCTGCTGCGGGCCCTGGCCATGCTGGAGACCAGCCGCTCAGCCTGGCAGGACGCCAAGGACACCTACGCGGCCGCCCGGCGTGAGGCCAAGCAGCGCGGTCAGCGCAGCCCCCACCCCAACGACATCAATCCCTACACCCCGATGCACTGGTACGGAGCGCGTCCGACATTCCCGGCCGACCCATCCGAGCCACGATCCACCCATCCACTTGCAGTGTTGTGTTGATCGTCTGAATCTAAGGCCGCTTTTTTCAGGAAGATCAACTTCTTGCGCAGCTCGGCGTTCTCCCGCTCCAGCTCCCGGATCCGGGCCCGGTCCGGCGCAGAGACCGGCTGCCGCTCCTCCTGGGCGCTCGCGATCCGATGCCGGTTCGCCCAGCTGCCCAGGGTGCCGGCGTTGATGTCGAATTCGCGCGCCACCGACGCGACCGTCCGCTCGCCCTCCAACACCATGCGGATGGCTTCTTCCTTGAACTCCGGCGAGAACTGCCTGCGACGCCTCGTCACGTACCTACCTCTTCCAGACTTCCGTCAGCTTATGTAGCCAACTGTCCGGAATCTGCTGGGCACCTCACAGGGTCAAGATTTCTGTAATCGTTGGCGATGCGCACGAGGTGCTTTCGTGCGTCATCGCCAAACGCAGCAAGGTTTTCAAGTGCTTCGAACATGTCCACGTACGTCGCGACGTCCGCGGGGCCAGCGAGTGTGGCCGTGGCGGTCTCTGTTGCAACGATCACGGCGTCGGTGTCATAAAGGTGGAATCCGTGGCGCGGGAACACGTTGACCGGCGTGGTCCACGGGATGATCCCGACGCGGACGTTCGGCAGCATCGCCGCTTCGATGAGCGCCTCGATCTGCTGGGCCATGATGCTCGCGCTTGCTGCCTGCCAGCGGAGCGCTCCCTCGATCATGATGAGCACGAACTGCTTGTGCTGGTCAGCGAGGACGGCTTGCCGGGCTTCTCGGGCTTTCACAGCGTCGCCTACCTCATCGGGCGGGACGTCCTGTGGCAGGTTGAACACGCATCTCATGTACGCAGGAGTTTGCAGTAGCCCGATTACCAAAGTCGGCTGGAAACTGCGGAGCAGGGCGGACGACGCCTCCAGTTGGCCGATCTTGCGCTGCATCTCGGACATCCCGCGGGCGAGGACGACCCGACTTCGTGACTCATCACGAAGCTCGGCCACCAGAGATTTCAGGGTGCTCACCTCCTCAGGAGGAAGACCGTAGACCGTGCCGAGGGCATCAACATCGTTCACGGACGGCAGCAAGAACCCCCGCTCGATCTTGGAAACTTTGGACTGCGACATGCCTTCAGCGACCGGCGACCGTAGCTGACCGCTTGCTCGACGTCGCCGCGCCGGGCCGCGCCGGGCCGCGCCGTGCAGCGGTCCAGGACACAGGGCTGGGTCTAGGCTCAGCGCAGCCCCTCCATCGCCTTGATCACCAGGTCCACCTGCTCGGGGCCGGTCACGATGCTCGTGCCGAAGCGCAGCAGCGACGGGTTGTACGGCGTCACGCTCGCGATCACCTTCTGCCCGTGCAGCCGCCGCACCGCCTCGAACGGCTGCAGGCCCGCCACCGAGCAGCACACCAGCCCCGCCGACAGCTCCGGCGCCCGCGGGGTGGCCAGGGTGACGTGCGGGAGCCCGGCCAGGCCCGCCTTGAGCCGGGTGGCCAGCTCCTGCGTGCGCTGCTGCACGCGGTCCTTGCCGATCGCCGTCATGAAGCCGAACGCCTGGGTCATCGCCCACCGGTGCTCGAACGCCTTGTAACCGCCCGGCGTGACCAGTTCGGCCGTGCTCTTCCTGGGGCTTCTTTCGGGGCCCGCGTTCGACTGCCAGGCGTCGAACGCGGCCTGGCTGAAGCTGGGGATGATCGGGACGACCGCGTCCCAGGCGCGGCCCCAGACGATGCCGGTGCCGCGCGGCCCGAACAGCCACTTGTGCGTGCCGCTGGCCAGGAAGTCGCAGCCCAGGTCCGCCACGCCGTCGGCCATCGCGCCGAACCCGTGCACCCCGTCCACGCACAGCAGCGCCCGGTCCCGCTCGTCGCGGCCCTTGTTCGCCTCGGCCAGCATGTCGGCCACGGCCCGGATCGGCACGCGGACGCCCGTGCTCGAATGCACCCAGGTGAGCGCCACCACCCTGGTGCGCGGGCCGAGCCCCTCCTTGACGGCCGCCACCATGCGGTCGACCGAGGCCGTGGCCGGGTCGTCGTAGAGGCGGACCCGGCGTACCTTCGCGCCCGTGCGCCCGGCCAGCAGGCGCAGCCCCTCGTGGGTGGCCAGGAAGTCGTGCTCGGAGGTCAGCACGTCCTGGCCGGGGCGCAGGGCGATGCCGGAGTAGAGCAGGCCCAGGCCCATCGTGGTGCTGTCGGTCAGCGCGATCCCGGACGCCTCGCCGCCCAGGTAGCGGGCGGCGGCCTCGCGTATGGTCTGGTCGGGGGAGCGGGTGCCCGGCGGGGTGTACTCGGGGTCGGCGTCGAGCGCGTCGCGGTGCGCCCTGATCGTCTCGCGGACCGGGGCTGGCGCGGGCGCCAGCACGAACGCCGCGAACTGCGCGTACGCGGGGTCCAGCGCGAACTGGGCCCGCACCGACGCCCAGTCGGAGGGATCGAAGGCGGCTTCTCGTGCGGCCTCTGGCGGTGCGGGACTGGTGGCGGTGCAGGCGCTCACCCCGGCCAGCATGCCCGCGCCGAGCAGGGCCCGTCTGTTCAGCATGCTCCCTTCCTATCCTCGCGGGCGGGCGCTGTCAGCTTCTGAGGGCGGTTACCTGCCTGATCAGGTCCGAGACCCGGACGATTCCCAGGCAGCGGTTCATCTCGTCGGTGACCACCAGGTCGTCGTAGACGCGGGCCGCGTCCCTGCCCGCCGCCTGCATGGCCGCGATCGCGGGGGTCGTCCTGGGCACCGTGCGCGGCGGGTCGGCCAGGCGCTGGGCCGGTTTCGAGCCGTGCAGGGCGTGTCCGTAGCGGGCCGCGAACGACAGCAGGAACCTGCTGCGGTCCAGGCTGCCCTTGGGGCGCTGGAACTCGTCCACCAGGATCACGCTGGTGATCGTCGGCTCGTGCCCGAACGCCGCCACGACCTCCTCCGCCTTCGCCTCCGCGGGCAGCGTCACGGCCGGGAGCAGCAGCTCCTGCACGCGGGGGCCGAGCAGGATCGAGGTGGGGGACTCGTCGGTGACGGGGAGCGGGACGCGTACCTTGCCGTCGGGGCCCGGAGCGAGGAGCGGGCCGTTCGCGAGGCGTACGCCGAGGCCGCGCGCCACCGCCACCTGCGCCTCGCGCTCCACGCCGGGCGCCATGACGTGCGCGCCGATGCCGCGCGCCAGCGTCACCACCGCCCGCGCCACCGCGGCCGCCCGGTGGTCGCCCGGAATGCGCGCCACCACGTCCGGGTCCAGCGCCAGCAGGTACGGGGACCCGTCCGTGACCAGGTCCAGCGCCGCGCCGGAGCCGCCCACGCCGGCGAAGCCGAGCAGGTAGCCGATGGTGCGCAGCCCGTCGAGCCCCACCTTGAGCAGCGGCCGGTCCTGCTCCTGGCACGAGCCCGTGAGCAGCAGGATCGCCTCGCGGGGATGCCGGCCCGCCCGCCGCAGCGCCTCGTGCAAGGGTGCCAGCGCGCCCGCGCCCGCCAGCACCACCCGGACGGGCAGCTCCAGCGCCATGGGCAGCGGCGCGGCCCGCAGGGCGCCGGTGGCGTCCACGACGGCGGGGTGCGCGATGACGGACCCCGTGTCGAGGTCCACCATGGGACTGGTGAGCAGGGAGGACACGTACAGATGGTGCTCCAGCTACCGGCGGAGCAGAAGTGCCTCGAAACAGAATTTACCGACATTTCCGCTTAGGTTCCCCGCCGACGTGGGTTCGCCGCCGCACGTGACGGGCACGGCGGTCCGCTAGCCTTCGGGCATGAGCGCGCGTCCGGCCAGGGGCGGCGGCCGGTGGGTCACGGTGCCGCCGGAGCGCCTGCATCCGTGGATCGACGGCTTCGCCGGCCGTCACGGGCCGTTCTCCGCGTCGGGCGACGAGCGGGTGGTGCGGCTGCGCGCCGCCGACGGGGCGCTGGCCGAACTGCACGTGCCCTTCGCGCCCATGACGCCGCCGGGGCCGCCGCACGTGACCCGGCTCGTCGCGCACGCCGGGGCCGAGCGGCGGGTGGGGGTGTTCCTGGTGCGGCTCGGCGGATACGCGGCGGGGGTCTTCCACGGGTCGGTGCTGGTGGCGTCCAAGGTGGGGTCGCGGCTGGTGCAGGGGCGTACGGCGGCGGGCGGGTGGTCGCAGCAGCGCTTCGCCAGACGGCGGCGCAACCAGGCGGAGCGGGCGTTCGACGACGCGGTGGAGACGGCGGTGCGGGTGCTGGGGCCGCACCTGGAGGAGCTGGACGGGGTGCTGCTCGGCGGGGACCGCAGGGCGGTGGACGCCCTGCGGCCGGACCGGCGGCTGGCGCCGCTGCTGGCGCTGGAGACGGACCCGTTCCTGGTGGTGCCCGACCCGAGGCTGGCGGTGCTGCGGGACACGCCCGCCCTGTTCCGCGCGGTACGCGTCCGCATCCTCGACCCGGACTGACCCCAGGACCCCGCACCAGAGCCCTTTGAGCCCCGCCTTTCACCCGCGCCCGCGCCATTCACCCGTCCCTCCGGCCTTGCGCTCCGACCGGTCCCTCCGGCCTTGCACTCCGGTCTGAGTCTCCGGCCCGAGTCTCCCGTCTGAGCATCCGGCCTGCGCCCCCGCGCATCCCGCGCCCCCGGCCTGCCCCGGCCCGCGCTTCGCCTGCTCCGCGCTCCCGAGGTCCTTGGCTTCAGGCGAAGGTGTGTTTGTGGTCGGTGAGGAAGGTGGACAGGGGGCGGGGTGGGCGGCCGGTGAGGTCGTGTACGGCCGTGGTGGTCGCCGCCCAGCGGCCGTCGCCCATCTCGGCCATGAGGGCGGCCAGGTCCCCGGCGTGCGGCTGAGGGATGCCCTGGCGTTCGAGGTGCGCGGTCATCTCCGGGACGGGCAGGTCGACGTAGCGGGCCGGACGGCCGAGGGCCTTGCCGATCTCCTCGGCGATCCGCTCGTGCGACAGGGACTCGGGGCCGGTGAGCACGTGGTCGCGGTCCCCGCCGACCGGGCCGGTGAGCAGGGCGGCGGCCACGTCGGCGATGTCCCTGGTGTCGATGTAGTTGACCTCGGTGGAGCCGTACGCGCCGTACATGGCGCCGTCCTGGAAGTCGCGTGGCAGGTTCTGCATGAAGCCGCTCGGCTGGAGGATCGACCAGGGCACCCCCGACGCCCGCAGGTGGGCGTCGACCTCGCCGTGCATGCCCATGCCGAGTTTGGCGCCCGGTGCGGCGCCGCGTACCGACACCGCGACGATCTGCGCGACCCCCGCCTTCGCGGCCAGGTCGATGACGGCGCGGTGGGCCTCGATGTAGCCGGGCCAGAGCGAGCTGTTGAGGAACAGGCGGTCGCCGGGGGACAGGAGCCGCCCGATCGTCCCGGGCTGGTCGAAGTCGGCCAGGGCGTACGGGGCGCCGAGGTCGTCGGGGGGCTGTCTCCGTACGACGGCGAGGACGTCGTGTCCTTGCAGTCGCCGGACGAGCGCGCGGCCGATGGAGCCGGTGGCACCGGTTACCACGATCATCGTGACCTCCGTAAGTGGAATCTCGGATTCCGGTTAGCGTGACGGTACACTAAGCGGAATCTCGTCGTCCACTTGGGAGTCGTACGTGCGCGCGGATGCCAGGCGCAATCTGGACAAGATCGTCGAGGCGGCCGCCGAGGTCGTCTCCGAGCGCGGGGTCAACGCGCCCATGGAGGCCATCGCCAAGCGCGCCGGCGTCGGGGTCGGGACGCTCTACCGCCGCTTCCCCGACCGCGACGCCCTCATCGCCGCCGTCGGCGACCTGTACATCCACACCATGGCGAACGCCCTGGACACCGCCGCCCGCGACCGGGCCGACGCCTGGAGCGCGATCTGGGACTTCGTCTCCTGGGTCGCCGCGCCGGGCCGCGCCGCGCTGGCCACCGCCCTGGCCGTGGTGCCGGAGGAGGCGATCGTGGACCGGGAGGAGTTCGCGCGGATGCGGGCCGGGTGGGTGGAGCGGTTCGACGCGCTCGTACGCCGGGCGCAGGCCGAAGGCTCGATGCGGGCCGACGTCGGCGTCGAGGATCTGATCCACCTGCTGAACGTCTTCACCTGCCACCCCGACGACCTGCCCGCCCCGGTGGCCGCGGACCCGGGCCGATACCTGCGGCTGATGCTGGACGGCATGAAGGCCGGCGCCGCCACGCCGCCACCCGATGCCGGAGCGTGACCACGTCACGTCGTTGAGACGATTCAAAAGAATCTTGAATGCCGCTATGATGAGCCGAGTTCTCAGTGGAACCGCGTTCAGCGCTCCACGTTCAAGTTGCGGGTTCCACCTTCACCGCAGTCCAGAGCACGGCCTCGTGAGGATCGATGGCGACCAGGAACATCAAGGAGGTCGCGCAGCTGGCGCGCGTCTCAGTGGGCACGGTGAGCAATGTGCTCAACCGCCCGGAGATCGTGTCCCCCGCCACACGCGAACGCGTCTTCGAAGCGATCAAGAAGCTGGGCTTCGTCCGCAACGAGGTGGCCCGCCACCTGCGGATGGGGCGCAGCAGGACGGTCGGGCTCGTCGTGCTCGACGTGTCCAACCCGTTCTTCGTGGACGTGGCCCAGGGCGCCGAATCGGTGGCCGACGACCACGACTCGATGGTGGTGCTCTGCAACAGCGCCGGTGACGCCGGCCGTGAGCGCCGCCACCTCGACCAGCTCGAACAGCAGCGGGTGATGGGAATACTGATCACCCCGGTCGAGATGGAGAGCCCCTGGCTGGAGGAACTCGCCGCCCGGGGCACGCCGGTGGTGCTGGTCGACAGCCCGGCCACCGGCCTGCAGTGCTCGGTGGCCGTGGACGACCGGCTCGGCGGGCAGATCGCGGGCGCCCATCTCATTGAACGGGGGCACCGGCGGATCATGTTCGTCGGCGGGCCGCAGTCCATCAAACAGGTGGCCGACCGGCACACGGGCATCGCCAGCGCCGTCGCGGCGGCCGACGGCGCCGTCGAACTGCTCACCTCCACCGCTCCCACGCTGACCGTGGCCGAAGGGCGCGCGATCGGGGAACGGGTGGCGGCCCTGCCCGCCGACGAACGCCCGACGGCGGCCTTCTGCGCCAACGACATGATGGCGCTCGGATTCTTACAGGCGATGGCGTCGCACGGGCTGCGGGTGCCGGACGACCTGGCCATCATCGGCTACGACGACATCGACTTCGCGGCGGCGGCGGCCGTGCCGTTGTCGTCCATACGGCAGCCTCGCGAACTGCTGGGGCGTACGGCCATCGACCTGCTGCTGGAGGAGGTGGCCGAGCCTGAACAACATCGGCACCGCCAGGTCATCTTCCAGCCCGACCTGGTGATACGCGAGTCGAGCGCCCCCCGCAGAACCCACTGACCACCTGCCGTGACCCATGCTGGGCGCCGAACCTCCATTGCGCCGGGCGCTTGACGGCATGGTGGGGCCCGGTGCACGTCAGCCCCGCGCTCACCGGGCATGGTCATGTCGCGGCGCGCCTGCGTGGTGGGCCAGGAACCCGTGTCCCGGCGTCGGTGCCTGGTGGGTGATTGCGTGTCCCACAGAGGGCCCGCGCGGCGTCCAGCCCCGTGTCCAGCCCCGTGTCCAGCCCCATGTCCAGCCTCGCGTCCGGGGGTGGCGTGCCGGCTCGGGTCCATTCCGCTGCATTCTGGAGGAGTCTTGTTGAGCGAGGTTTATCGCAACCCCCTGGCCACCCCCGATGACCTGGCCGGATTCCGTATGGAGGGGGATGGGGCCATGTCGTTTCCCCAAGGGCGGATGCGGTTGGAGAGTCTCAGGCCGGCCGCTGACGGGCAGGCGGCCAATCTGGTGCTCTGGTGTCCGGAGGAATTCCCCGCCGACGTGCGCATCGAGTGGGACTTCTGGCCCATCAGGGAGCCGGGGCTGGCCATCATGTTCTTCCACGCCGGCGGCAGGAACGGCGAGGACCTGTTCGACCCGGCGCTGGCCCGGCGTGACGGCCCTTATGAGCAATATCACCACGGCGACATCGACGCCTACCACGTCTCCTACTTCCGCCGCATGTGGGCCTCCGAGCGGGCCCTGCACACCTGCAACCTGCGCAAGAGCCACGGCTTCCACCTGGTCGCGCAGGGGGCGGACCCCTTGCCGGCGGTGCTGGACGCCGACGGGCCCTACGCGGTCCGGCTCGACGTCAGGGGCGGGGAGGTCGTCTTCTCAATCAACGATTTGGTCTCGTTCCGCTGGGAGGACGACGGCTCGATCGGCGGTCCGGCCCTGGCAGGAGGCAAGATCGGCTTTCGGCAGATGGCGCCGCTCATCGGAGAGTACGGAAATCTCCGGGTATCTCGTCATTGACTTTGAGTCGATTCAACACTAATTTCGCACCAACCGCCGTTCACTCGCTTGTAACTGGGCAGGAACCACGGTGCAATACTCCACCCCCGTATCCGTGCACATGCCACGAGAAGGTGGTGCCGGATGAACCATCCCGCCATGTCGATCAGGATTCAAGCTGCCTGCTCAGAGCTCATCTGGGCGGTCCGCCTGAACCTGATGTGGATCGTGTTCACCCTTGCCGGAGGCGTGATCCTCGGGCTCGGGCCCGCCACCGTCGCCGCCTACACCCTGGCTCGGCGGCATGCCCGGAATGAAACGTTTCAGGCTTGGAGCGAATTCTGGACCGTCTACCGACGGGAGTTCGTCCGGGCCTCGTTGCTGGTCCTGCCGGCGGCGTTGCTCGCCACCGTGCTGATCGGCAACTACCTGTATTTCTCCGCTCTCGGGCCCAGCATGGGAGCGTTGCGGATCGCGACTTTCGTGGCCCTCATCGCACTGGCGGGCGTGGGGGCGAACGTAGGGCCGCTCTACGCGCACTACGATCTGCCGCTCTGGGCGTACTGGCCCAAAGCAGCCCAGCTAGCGTTCCTGCGCCCGGCCTCGTCCGTGGTGCTGTTGCTAGCGCTCTCAGCCATCGCCTTCGCGACCTCGGTGGCGCCCATCCTGGCGCCGATGATCAGCTTCGGCGCCTGGATCTATCTCAACACGTGGCTCTGCCTGCGCTTCTTCCAGGAGAACGAGGCGCGCCTGCATTCGAAAGGGAACTCATGAGCGCACCCCGTCGCCGGCGGCTCCTTGCCGGTGTGTTAACGCTAACGGCCGCTCTCACCGCCTCGGCCTGCTCCGGTGGTGGCAGCGCGCCCCAGGCGGACGCCAACACGATCACCTTCATGTCGAAGCTGTTCGGCACGGCGCCCGAGCCGACCGGGGAACTGCAGCAGGCCATCGAGAAGTTCCTCGGCAAGAAGCTCAAGGTCACCTGGGTCCCCAACGCCGAGTACACCGAGAAGATGAACGTCACGCTGGCCTCGGACAGCATTCCCCAGGTCGTGGTCGTGGACCCGAAACTGCCGGCGTTCGTGAAGGCCGCCCAGGCAGGGGCGTTCTGGGATCTGACCGACAAGCTGGACAAGTACCCGAACCTGAAGCCGGCGGACGCGCAGACCTCGCTCAACTCCTCCATCAACGGCAAGATCTACGGCCTCTACCGGATGCGCCCCCTGCTCCGCTCGGCGGTCGTCATCCGCAAGGACTGGCTGAAGAAGGTCGGTCTCGAGGAGCCGAAGACGATCGACGAGTTCTACGAGGTCGCCAAGGCGTTCACGGAGAAGGACCCCGACGGCAACGGCAAGAAGGACACCTACGGCCTCATCATCCCGAAGTGGCCGGGCAACTACGCCAGCGCCAGCCCGTACGACGTGATCGAGACCTGGTTCGGCGCCCCGAACGGCTACGGCGAGCGCGACGGCAAGGTCGTGCCCGGGTTCGACACGCCGGAGTTCATCGAGGCCAACAAGTGGCTCAAGAAGATGGTCGACGAGGGCCTGGTCAACCCCGACTTCGCTACGCTCGACTCCGCCAAGTGGAACGAGCCGTTCTTCCACGGCCGCGGCGGCATGATCATCGACGTCAACATCCGCTCCCGCCAGGTCCTCGACCTGTTCAGGGAGGACGGCGACCAGAACTACGGTGACAAGGTCACCATGGTCGGCAACCTGGCGCGGTCGGACGGCAAGAAGTTCTCCTACCCGTTCACCGGCTACGCCGACTCCCTGGCCATCTCCAAGCAGAGCGTGCGGACCGACGCCGACCTGGACAACGTGCTGAAGACGCTGGACAAGCTGGCCACCAAGGAAGGCCAGGTCCTGCTGCAGAACGGCATCGAGGGCCGCAACTTCAAGGTCGAGAACGGCGACACCGCCGCGCTGATCAACGAGGAGGACGCCGCGGTGCGGCCGGTCCAGGACAACGTGGACGACGCGTTCACGCAGCTCAGCACCAAGGGAACGATGGACATCGGCGGCATCGCCTACCAGCGCGTCCCGTCCGGTCAGCCGTACCGGGACATTCTCGACCTGCAGAAGAAGCTGGTGGAGGAGGACCTCAAGACGGCCGTGCACAACGTGGCGCTGCCCGTGGTCGCCCCCACGCAGATCGAGAAGGGCCCGCAGATCGACAAGATCGTCTCTGACGCCCGGGTGAAGTTCCTGTCGGGCGCGATCGACGAGGCGGGCTTCAAGGCCGAGATCCAGAAGTGGCACGACGGCGGCGGCACCCAGATCGTCACCGAGATCAACGACCTGCTCGCGAAGCTGCCCAAGTAGCTCGACGACCCCCCGCCTGAGGGGCCCGGGCACGTTCCGGGCCCCTCATAGGAAAGGAGGCCGCTGTGGCCACCGACCTGGCGACGCCTCCCGCGAAGGCGGCGCCCAAGGCCAGGAGGCGCAGGCGCGACAAGGTGCCGCTGGGCACCGCGCTGCTGCGCTACCGCTGGCTCTACCTGATGGTCCTCCCGGGCCTCGCCTACTTCGTGATCTTCAAGTACGTCCCGATGTACGGCGTGACGATCGCGTTCCAGGACTTCCTGCCGTTCCTCGGCTACTCGGGCAGCCCCTGGGTCGGGCTCAAGCACTTCGAGGCCCTCTTCTCCGGCCCCGACTTCGGCCGGCTGATGGCCAACACGCTGATCCTGGCGGTGCTGCACATCGTCTTCGTCTTCACCGCGCCGGTCGTCGTCGCGCTGATGCTGAACGAGCTGCGGATCAACATCCTCAAGCGGTCGATCCAGTCGCTGATCTACATCCCGCACTTCCTGTCGTGGACGATCGTCTTCTCGCTGACCTACGTGTTGTTCGCGGCCGACTTCGGCGTGCTCGCCAGTTGGATGCGCGACCTCCTGGGCGACACCGCGAAGATCGACTACATGGCGCAGGAGCAGTGGTTCCGGCAGCTCATCATCCTGCAGCAGCTCTGGAAGATGACGGGCTGGGGCACGATCATCTACCTGGCCGCGCTGGCCGGCGTGGACCCCAACCTGTACGAGGCCGCCCGCATGGACGGCGCCGGCCGCTTCCGCCAGCTCTGGCACGTCACGCTGCCCGCGATCCGCCCGACGGTCGTGGTCATGGCGATCCTCGCCTCCGGCAACCTGCTGGACACCGGTTTCGAGCAGATCTGGCTGATGACCACCTCGCTGAACCGCGAAGTGGCGGAGGTGTTCGACACCTACGTCTATTACGCCGGCATCCAGAACAGCAACTACAGCTACTCCACCGCCGTCGGCCTGTTCAAGGGCGTGGTCGGCGTCATCCTGATCTTCGGCTCCAACTGGCTGGCCAAGCGCCTCGGCCAGCGGGGACTGTTCTAGGGAGCCCCGCCATGACCACCATGACAGAGACCAAGCCCAAGAAGCTCGCGGTCAACAACAACAGCTCGGTCGGCAGCCGCGCGTTCGACACGTTCAACATCGTCGCGCTCGTCGGCCTGGGGCTGGTCACGATCCTGCCGCTGCTGTACGTGCTGGCCGCGTCGTTCGCCAGCGAGCCGGAGATCGCCTCCCGGCCGTTCTTCCTGTGGCCCGAGAAGATCGTCACCGAGGCGTACGAGTACATCTTCGCCACCCCCACCTTCATCCGCTCCCTGCTCACGACCATCGTCGTGACCGCGGTCGGCATGGTGGTGCAGGTGACGCTGACCTTCACGATGGCCTATCCGCTGGCGAAGCGGTACCTGCCGGGCCGCACCCTGATCCTGAACCTGGTCATCTTCACGATGGTCTTCACCGGCGGCATGATCCCCACCTTCCTGGTGGTGCGCGACCTGGGGCTGCTCAACAGCTACTGGGCGCTGATCCTGCCGCTGGCGATCAACCCGTTCTACCTGATCATCGTGAAGAGCTTCTTCCAGGAGCTGCCGCAGGCCCTGGAGGAGGCGGCGCGGATCGACGGCTGCAACGAGATGGGCGTCTTCTTCAAGATCGTTCTGCCGCTGTCCAAGCCGATCATCGCGACGTTCTCGCTGTTCTACGCGGTGGCGATCTGGAACGACTACATGTCGCCGCTGCTGTATCTCACCGAGCCGGACAAGTGGACGCTGCAGATCCTCGTCCGCCAGCTCACCAGCACCGACGCCGCGGCCGCCCTGTCCCAGATGGACCGGACCTGGGTGCCGCCGGAGCAGGGGCTGAAGTTCGCGGTCATCGTCATCGCGACGCTGCCGATCCTGCTCTTCTACCCGTTCCTGCAGAAGCACTTCGCCAAGGGCGTGCTGATCGGGGGCGTCAAGGAGTGACCCGCACCGTGCTGCTGGCCGGGGACTCGACGGTCGCGTCCTGCCCGGCCTTCGAGGCGCCGATGTCGGGGTGGGGAGCGCAACTCGGGCCGTACGTCGGCGGCCCGGTGCGCAACTTCGCCAAGGGCGGCGCCACCACGGCGAGCCACCGGGCCGAGGGGCTGTGGGCGGCGCTGCTGCGCGAGATCACGCCGGGCGACGTCGTGGTGATCCAGTTCGGGCACAACGACCAGAAGGAGCCCGGCCTGCCGTACCGCGACAACCTGCGCGCCTTCGTCGAGGAGGCGCGCGGGGCGGGCGCGCCGGCGGTGCTGTGCACGCCCGTGCAGCGGCGCCGGTTCGAGGACGGGCGGCTGGTGCCGACCCACGGCGACTATCCCGAGCGCGTGCGCGACCTGGCCGCCGCCGAAGACGTCCCGCTGATCGACCTGACCTCGGCCACCACCGAGCTGTACGAGCGGCTCGGCCCCGAGGGGTCGAAGGCCCTGTTCACGCACTTCCCGCCCGGGGTCCACCCGCTCTACCCCGACGGCGTGGCCGACGACACCCACTTCTGCTTCCGCGGCGCCGACGAGGTGGCCGCGATCGTCGCCGAGCGACTCAAGGAGATCGCATGACCGTACTTCGCTGGCTGGACGGACCGGGCGAGCAGGGGGTGACCTGGGGGGTCCCGTGGCCGCGCGGCGCGGTCGGGCGGGACGCGCCGTTCGCGCTGGCCGACGACGACGGGCACGAGGTGCCCGTGCAGAGCTGGGTGAACGCCACCTGGCCCGACGGCTCGGTCAAGTGGTCGGCGCACGCCATCGGGGCCGGGCCGGCGGCGACGGCGTACCGGCTGGAGGCCGGGCGTGAGCCGGCGGCGGCCGGCGGCGCCGTCACGGTCGCGCGCGCGGACGGCGTGCTGCGCGTCGGCACCGGCGTCGTCACGTGGACCATCGAGGAGCAGGGCGCCACGCTGGCACGGTCGATCTCGCGCGGGAGCCGCGAGATCGCCAGGGACGTGCGCCTGGTCGGCCTGCGCCAGAGCGAGCCCACCCCCGACGAGGGCGGCGGCGTGCCCCGCGAGCAGACCTCCGGCGTCGTCGAGAGCGTCACGGTCGAGCAGGACGGGCCCCTGCGCGCCGTGGTCCGCCTGGAGGGCCGCTACGGCGACTGGCTGCCGTTCACCGTGCGGCTGTACTTCTACGCCGGCGCCGAGAACGTGCGGATCATGCACACGTTCGTCTGGGACGGCGACCCCGAGCGCGACTTCCTGGCCGGGCTCGGCCTGCGGGCCGACGTGGTCATGCGCGACGAGCTCCACGACCGGCACGTGCGCCTGGCCGGCGACGGCGGTTTCCTCACCGAGGCCGTACGCGGCCTGACCGGCCTGCGCCTCGACCCCGGCGAGTCCGCGCGCCGCGCCCAGGTCGAGGGCCGTCCGGCCGGTGAGCTCGACCCGGCGGTGGCCACCCGGCTGCACCTCATCCCCGCCTGGAACGACTACACCCTCGACCAGGGCTCCGCCGACGGCTTCACGCTGCGCAAGCGCACCGCCGACGGCCACGCCTGGGTGACGATCCCCGCCGGCACCCGCTCCGACGGCTACGGCTACGTCGGCGGCGTCGGCGGCGGCCTCGGCTTCGGCCTGCGCGACTTCTGGCGCCTGCACCCCACCCGCCTCGACGTCAGGAACGCGGCGAGCGACCTGGCCACCGCCACCATCTGGCTCTGGTCACCGTCGGCTCCCGCCATGGACCTGCGCTTCTACCACGACGGCATGGGCCAGGACACCTTCGCCGAGCAGCTCGAGGGCCTCGAGATCACCTACGAGGACTACGAGCCCGGCTTCGGCGACGCCCACGGCGTGGCCCGTACGCACGAGCTGACCCTGCGCGCCTGCGACACCACGCCCTCCGCGGCCGACCTGGCCGCCCACGCCGCCGCCATGAACGAGCCGGCCCTGCTGGCCGCCTCCCCCGAGCGGGTGCGCGAGGCGGGCGTGTTCGGTGTCTGGGAGCTGCCCGACCGCTCCACGCCCGCCCACGCCGCCATCGAGGACCGCCTGGACTTCCTGTTCGACCTGTACGTCCGCGAGCGCGAGCAACGCCGCTGGTACGGGTTCTGGGACTACGGCGACGTCATGCACACCTACGACCGGGACCGGCACACCTGGCGCTACGACATCGGCGGCTACGCCTGGGACAACTCGGAGCTGTCGCCGGACCTGTGGCTGTGGCTGCAGTATCTGCGCACGGGCCGGGCCGACGTCTTCCGCTTCGCCGAGGCCATGACCCGTCACACCGGCGAGGTCGACGTCTACCACCTCGGCACGTGGAAGGGCCTGGGCAGCCGGCACAACGTGCAGCACTGGGGCTGCAGCTGCAAGCAGTTGCGCATCTCCAACGCGGCCTACCGGCGCTTCTACTACTACCTCACGGCCGACGAGCGCACCGGCGACCTCATGGACGAGCTCAGCACGCCCGAGGAGACGTTCGTGGTGATCGACCCCACGCGCAAGGTGCGCGAGGACGTCTACACCCCGGACCCCTCGGCCCTGTCGGTCGGCCTCGGCACCGACTGGGGCTCGCTGGCCGCGGCCTGGCTGACCCGGTGGGAGCGGCACGGGGACGAGCGGGCCAGAGACCGGTTGCTGGGCACGATGGCCGACATCGGCGCCATGCCGCGTGGCTTCCTGACCGGCGAGGGCCGGCTGGACCTGGCGACCGGGCGCTTCGACACCTCGCGCGACAAGATCTCGGTCTCGCACCTGTCGTCGCTGTTCGGGCTGCCGGAGATGTGCGCGGAGCTGATCGCGCTCGACCTCGGCGTGCCCGGCTTCGAGCGGGCCTGGCTGGACTACTGCCGGCTCTACCTGGCCACTCCCGAGCAGCAGGAGGCCGAGGTGGGGCAGCGGCTGAGCGGTATCTCGCTGATCCAGGCGCACAGCCGGCTGACGGCGTACGCGGCGGCCCGCGCCGGCGACGCCGAGCTGGCCGCGTGGGCCTGGCGCAAGTTCACCTACGACGAGGGCGACCAGCTCAACATGAACCCGATGCAGCGGCAGCGGGACTGGCACCTGACCGTGGTGGACGGCCCGGGGGTGCTGCACCCCGTGCACGAGGCGCCGTTCGTCAGCACCAACGGCGCCGCGCAGTACGGCCTGGCCGCGATCCACAACCTGGCGCTGATCGGCAAGCACCTGGGGCAGCGTTAACCAGAGGTGGGGCCCCTGCGGGGGCCCCTACACTGATCGGTATGCATACTCCCGATTGACCGGCGTCGCACGCCCCAATCCTGTTTCCTAGCTCGGGAGTGTTCCGGTCACCATGATCATTGCCAATGATATCGAGCTGCGCGCGGGCGCGCGCCTGCTCATCGAGAAAGCCTCCTTCCGTGTCAACCCCGGCGACAAGATCGGCCTGGTCGGCCGCAACGGCGCCGGCAAGACCACGCTCACCAAGGTGCTGGCCGGTGAGGGCATCCCCGCCGCGGGCACCGTCTCCACCACGGGCAACGTCGGCTACCTGCCGCAGGACCCGCGCACCGGCGACCTGCAGGTGCTGGCGCGCGACCGCATCCTGTCCGCGCGCGGGCTCGACGAGGTGATCCGCAAGCTCCGCGAGTCGGAGCTCGCCATGTCCTCGGCCGACGACCGCACCCGGGAGAAGGCCGTCAGGCGGTACGGCCGCCTCGAAGATCAAATGCATGTGCTCGGGGGATACGCGGCCGAGTCCGAGGCCGCCTCCATCGCCTCCAGTCTCGGTCTGCCGGACAGAGTGCTGGGACAGCCGTTGCAAACGCTTTCCGGCGGTCAGCGGAGACGCGTGGAATTGGCGCGAATTCTTTTCAGCGGTGCGGAAACTCTCCTTCTCGACGAGCCGACAAACCACCTAGATGCGGACTCAATCGGGTGGCTTCGCGATTTTTTGCGCTCTCATCAAGGTGGCTTGGTGATCATCAGCCACGACGTCGGCCTTCTTGAAGCCACGGTCAACAAGGTCCTGCACCTGGACGCCAACCGGTCGGTGATCGATCACTACAATGTCGGCTGGACGGCGTACCTGGCGCAGCGCGAGACCGACGAGAAGCGCAGGAAGCGCGAGCGCGCCAACGCCGAGAAACAGGCCGGTGCGCTGCTGGCACAGGCCGACAAGATGCGCGCCAAGGCCACCAAGGCCAAGGCCGCGCAGGACATGATGCGGCGTGCGCACCGGTTGCTGTCGGGCACCGAGGAAGAGCGCGTGAGCGACAAGGTGGCGCGGCTGCGCTTCCCCGAGCCGCAGCCGTGCGGGCGCACCCCGCTCATGGCCGAGGGGCTGTCGAAGTCGTACGGGTCGCTCGAGGTCTTCACCGATGTCAACGTGGCCATCGATCGAGGTCACAGGGTCGTGATCCTCGGCCTGAACGGCGCCGGCAAGACCACGCTGCTGCGCCTGCTCGGCGGGATCGAGGAGCCCGACACCGGCGCCCTCCGGCCCGGCCACGGGCTGAAGGTCGGCTACTACGCCCAGGAGCACGAGACCCTCGACAACGGCAGGACCCTGCTGGAGAACATGCGCTCGGCGGGCGGCGAGTTCACCGACACCGAGTTGCGCAAGGTGCTGGGCTCGTTCCTGTTCACCGGCGACGACGTGGACAAACCCGCGGGCGTGCTCTCCGGCGGTGAGAAGACCCGTCTGGCGCTGGCCATCCTGGTGCTTTCGAGCGCCAACGTCCTGCTTCTCGACGAGCCCACGAACAACCTCGATCCGGTCAGCCGCGAGCAGGTTCTCAACGCTCTGAGGTCGTATTCAGGAGCAATCGTCCTAGTCACCCATGACGAGGGTGCCGTTGACGCCCTGTCACCGGATAGGGTGATCTTGCTACCTGACGGAACTGAAGACGCGTGGAGCGACGAATTTTCCGATCTTGTGGCACTTGCCTGATCTTAATTTGAGTGGGTACGGATCTTTTCCCGTGGAGTAGGTAGCCGATCCCGCTGAAATGACTGATCATGGCGGAGTAACGCTGCGGAAGTCCGGCACTACAGGAGGTACTCGTGGCCGAGACACTGAAGAAGGGCACCCGGGTCACCGGGGCCGACCGGGAAAAACTGGCCGGCGATCTCAAGAAGCGCTACGCCGCGGGTGAGAGCATTCGCGCGCTGGCCGCTTCGACCGGTCGGTCTTACGGGTTCATCCATCGCATCCTCAGCGAGTCCGGTGTGACTCTGCGCGGGCGCGGCGGGGCGACCCGAGGCAAGTCCAAGCGCTGACGGCCGCCTCGGAACGTGCGACCGCAGCCGCCCGTCCCTAGTCAGCCGCCGTCGCGCCCGAGCCAGAACCATATTCTGTAGGCTCGGGCGCGACGGTCAGCACTCCGGACAAAGGAGCGGGCGATGGCGGAAGCGCAGGCGCGGCAGCGCGGGGGGTATACGGAGGACGTCTCTGCCGAAAGGCTGGCGGAGATCGGGCTTCGCTTCGAGGTGGACGGTGAGATAGCGACGATCACGCTGGATCGGCCGGAAAAGCGCAACGCACAGACGTTCGCGACATGGTCGGCACTGGCTCGCATCGGCGAGGACCTGCCGGAGCAGGTGCGCGTCGTCGTCGTGAAAGGTGAGGGACCGTCCTTCTCGGCAGGCATCGACCTGCGAATGTTCACCCCCGAGGGGGTGCCCGGACAGGGCTCGTTCAGCTCGGCGGCCAAGAGCGACGGCGCCGGCTTCGAGCAGCGCATCAGACAGGCCCAAGCGGGGTTCCTGTGGCTGCGCCGCCCGGAGATCGTATCCATCGCCGCAGTGCAGGGGCACGCGATAGGAGCGGGGTTCCAACTCGCGCTCGCCTGTGATCTGCGGATCGTGGCCGACAATGTCAGGTTCTGCATGAAAGAGCCCGCACTGGGCCTGGTGCCCGACTTGACGGGGACCAAGCCCCTGGTCGAGCTGGTCGGTCTGGCCAAGGCGATCGACATCTGCCTGACCGCCAGGACCGTGCACGCCGACGAGGCCATGCGGATCGGCCTCGCGGAGAGAGTGGTCGCCGGGGGCGACCTGGATAAGGCCGTACAGGACAAGATCGCCGAACTGCTGTCGACGAACAGGGACGCGGCGGTCGCGACCAAGCGACTCCTCCAGGGGGCGCAGGCACGCACCCTGGAGGAGCAGAGTGTGGCCGAGGGGCTGGAGCAGGCGGCGCGCATCAAGGCCCTCTTCGGCTGATTCCCTATAGGAGTTGCGATGTCAAGACCGTCGCAGGAGAGGCTGTGTTGCTCGTGCCGGCCTCGGCGACGGTCTTGGCATCACGGGCTAT
>NZ_JBFAIM010000040.1:0-118056 GCF_040654715.1 Nonomuraea sp. NPDC050643
CACCCACCATGATCAGGCGTCACCACCTACCCGAACACCGCCAAACAAACTCAGACAAGGGGCATGACCTGCGATTTCAGGATGGAATTAGCCCACTGGCTGATGAACGATTTGCCCAGCACTTGATCACGCTCAAGCAAGAAGAGCAGGAGGAGCGATGAGCACTCGGTACAGCAAGTGGTCGGATGTCAAGGCCAAGGCGGCAGCCCTCGACCCGCGAGACGAGACGGAACGCGCTGCTGGGGAAGCCGTTGCGCGTGAACGCCGCGAAGCGTACGTCCGCGGATTCCAGCTCGCCGAGATCCGTCAGGCCGCCGGCGTCACCCAGGCTGAACTCGCCCACACCTTGGGAGTCAGCCAAGCTCGCATCTCCAAGATCGAGCATGGCGAAGTGTCCGGCATCGACGTCGTACGAGAGTACATCGCCGCGCTCGGGGGTCACTTGGATCTCGTAGCTACGCTGGGTGACCGAACCTGGAAAGTTGCCTGAGTAGGGCGCGCCGACTCGCAGCCAAATAGTCTCACAGCCAAATGGTTCAGCGCCTTGACCGTGCCAGCCCCGACCTGAACCTTCGCAGTTGGAGCGGGTGACAGGAATCGAACCCGCGCTGTCAGCTTGGGAACTCTTTCAAGATTACTCAGGCTGAGCTGGGGAAACACTGACCTGGGCGTATGCCGGTCAAGTGACCGTGAGTCCCCCTTAGCCTCCGTAGATCGCTCTGCGAACGGGCACACAACGGGCACGGCCACCGGTCTGCCTCGCTCTGCACAAATGGCCCGGGAGGCGAGCCTGGCGAGGCGTAGACTGCGAGCATGAGCGCGATGCGTGAAGAGTTGCATGCTCTGGTCGATCGGCTCCCGGATGACCGTGTCCAGCCGGTTCTCGCACTTGTCCGCGAGAACCTTGAGACGGCTGGTCGGCGTGAGCGAGCGCTGGCCATTATGGAGCGGGTTCAGGAGCGGATGCGCGGTGTGACGGGTGTCGACGAGGAACTGGACCGTCTCCGGGAAGGCGCGCGTGGCTGACGCGTACGTCGTGGACACCGGTGTGTTCCTACGGTGGTTCGTCGATCAACCTGGCTATGAGCACGCCCGCCAGATCCGGGACGACTTCCTGCACGGCCGGGTAAAATTGGAGACAGCGGACTTCGCGCGGATTGAGGTTGCCGGAGTGCTGCGAAAGAAGGGTCTGCTCGCGGGTCGGCTGTCCGCAGATGAGTTCATTGCGGCCGTTCGGATCATTGACGAGCTCGGTGTCCGGGTCTATCCCGTGGACGCCGACCGGTTGGAGCGGGCCGCCGCCCTGGCGGTGCGGTTGACGTTGCGCATGTATGACGCTGTCTTCGCACAGCTTGCTCGCGATCGAGAGGTTCCGCTGCTGACCACCGACGCAAAACTCCACCGGGCGCTTGATGGCGTCGTCGAGACCGAACTCCTTAAAGACGCAAGCCCTCAGTGATCACCGCTGAGCGATGGGACTGAACACTGTTACACGAACGCTGGAGCGGGTGACGGGAATCGAACCCGCGCTGTCAGCTTGGGAAGCTGATGTTCTGCCATTGAACTACACCCGCGCACGACCCGAAGTCGCGTCCCCCACTGTAGCGGAAACTTGGCCCACTTCAGCAATCTCAGCGCCGCACACTTTCCCCCCGAGCCTCCCCCGGACGGTAGGTTGCTCACCGTGCTGCTATCCGACCGTGACATCCTTGCCGAGATCGACGCCGGCCGGCTCGGGCTTGAGCCCTTTCATCCGGAGATGATCCAGCCCTCCAGCATCGACGTACGGCTCGACCGGTTCTTTCGGGTGTTCGAGAACCATCGCTACCCGCACATCGACCCCAGTGAGGAGCAGCCGGATCTCACGCGGATGGTCGAGCCGGATGGGGACGATCCGTTCATTCTGCATCCCGGCGAGTTCGTGCTGGCCTCCACGTACGAGGTCGTCACGCTGCCCGACGATCTGGCCTCGCGGCTGGAGGGGAAGAGTTCGCTGGGGCGGCTCGGGTTGCTGACGCACTCGACGGCCGGGTTCATCGATCCGGGGTTCAGTGGGCATGTCACGCTGGAGTTGTCCAACGTGGCCACGTTGCCGATCAAGCTGTGGCCGGGGATGAAGATCGGGCAGTTGTGCGTGTTCAGGCTGAGTTCGCCGGCCGAGCACCCGTACGGCTCCGACAAGTACGGCTCGCGCTACCAGGGCCAGCGGGGCCCCACGCCGTCGCGGTCGTTCCGGAATTTCCACCGAACGAAGATGTGACTTAGATGAACATCAGGTGAACTTGGGGCGAACTGACGGGTGAACATGGCCTCGGCGCCCCGCGTCCGCCAGAGTCGGGGAGGGGGCTCGGAGATGGTGCGAGCTGCGTAAAAGCAGGGCGAGCCGGAAAAAAGCCGCTGAAACTACACGCAACTCCGGTGTCGCACAACATACGCCGGGTAGCCAGTAGGCGAAGGGAACATGAAGTTCGCATTTCGCCTGGTAGGCCATACCCTCTTCCACGGACCATCCCCGCACATCTGGAGAACGACGTGCGCCTGCGTCTCACGCCACGTGAGGACAGCTACTACGACCTGTTCGCCGACTCGGCGAACAACCTGGTCACGGCATCCCGTTTGCTGGTTGAGATCATTAGTGACGGATCGGACAGGGAGGCCCTGGCCGAGAAGATGCGCGCCTGCGAGCACGCCGGGGACGAACGCACCCATGCGATCATGAACCGGCTCAATGAGAGCTTCATCACTCCCTTCGACCGCGAGGACATCTACCGCCTCGCCTCCAACCTCGACGACGTGATGGACGCCATGGAGGCGGCCTCCGACCTCATCGTCCTGTACCAGATCGACCACCTCCCCAAGGATGTCGTCCGGCAGGTCGAGGTGCTGGAGCGGGCGGCCGAGCTGACCGCCGAGGCCATGCCGCGGCTGCGCTCCATGAAGAACCTCAACGAGTACTGGATCGAGGTCAACCGCCTCGAGAACCAGGGCGACCAGGTCTACAGGAGGCTGCTGGCCAAGCTGTTCAGCGGTGAGTACGACGCCCTCACCGTCATGAAGATGAAGGAGGTCGTCGACGCCCTCGAAGAGGCGGCCGACGCCTTCGAGCACGTGGCCAACACCGTCGAGTCGATCGCGGTCAAGGAAAGCTAGGCTCCGGTGGACCTCACGCTCGGCCTCGTCATCGGCGTGGTCGTCATCGCCCTGATCTTCGACTACACCAATGGCTTCCACGACGCGGCGAACGCCATCGCCACCTCCGTCTCGACCCGGGCCCTGACCCCCAGGGCCGCGTTGTTCATGGCCGCGGCCATGAACTTCATCGGCGCCCACCTGGGCACCCAGGTCGCCCAGACGGTCGGCAAGGGCATCATCGACGCCCCGAACGGATCACACGGCCTGGTGATCGTGGCCGCGGGCCTCATCGGCGCGATCACCTGGAACCTGATCACCTGGTATTTCGGCCTGCCTTCCTCCTCCAGTCATGCGCTCATCGGCGGCCTGGTGGGCTCCGCGCTGGCCTCGGCCAGCGTGGTGCACTGGGACGGCGTCGTGGAGAAGGTCGTCATCCCGATGATCCTGTCGCCGCTGATCGGGTTCAGCCTCGCCGCAGCGATCATGATCGCAATATATTGGATCTTCCGCAACAGCCAGCCGGGCAAGACCAACCGCGGCTTCCGCTACGCGCAGACCGTCTCGGCCGCCGCCATGGCGCTCGGGCACGGGCTGCAGGACGCGCAGAAGACGATGGGTGTGATCTTCCTGTCACTCACCGTCGGCGGCTTCGCGCAGCCGACGGATCCGATCCCGCAGTGGGTCATCCTCGCCGCGGCGGGGGCGATCTCGCTGGGGACGTACGCGGGCGGGTGGCGCATCATGCGTACGCTCGGACGGCGCATCATCGCGCTCGACCCGCCCCAGGGCTTCGCCGCGGAGTCGGCGGCCGCGACCGTGCTGTACGGGGCGGCCATCGGGTTCGGCGCCCCCATCTCCACCACGCACACGATCACCTCGGCGATCATGGGCGTGGGCGCCACCAAGCGGCTCAGCGCCGTGCGGTGGGGCGTGGCGGGGAACATCATCACCGCCTGGATCCTGACCATCCCGGCCGCCGCACTGGTGGCGGCCGTCTCCTATTTCATCCTGCACGCCATCGTCGAATAGCCGCCGGACGGCTCATTCGCCGGGGGCGTACATGACGTCCGCGTCCCAGCGGTTGAAGCCGAGGGACTCGTACAGTCTGATGGCCGCCGTGTTGGTCTCGTCCACGTACAGCATCGCCTGGGCGAGACCACGCGAGCGCAGGTGGGTCAGGCCGGCCAGGGTGAGCGACTTGCCCAGGCCGGTGCCCTGCTGGGTGGGGTCGACGCCGACGACGTAGACCTCTCCGAGGGGTTCGTGGCCGTGGTCGGAGGAGCCGTGGATCTTCGTCCAGTGGAAGCCGACGAGCCGGTCGCCCCGGAAGGCCAGGAAGAAGCCGTCGGGGTCGAACCAGGGCTCCTGCTCGCGCCGCAGCAGGTCGTCCATCGTCCACGCGCCCTGCTCGGGGTGGTGGGCGAAGGCCGCGGCGTTGACCTTGAGCCAGGCCTCCTCGTCCTGACCGGGTACGAACGTGCGCAGGCTCACCCCGTCGGGCAGCGCGTGGACCGACAGGGGAGCGAAGAGGGAGCGGCGCATCTGCCACAAGGAGCGGACCCGGGCGAAGCCGAACGCGGTCGCGAGGGCTTCGGCGCCCGGGTGGTCGCCGTGGGCCCACAGGCGTGGCCGGCCGCCCGTCAGGTCCATGATCGCGCTCAGCAGGCGGGTGCCGTGTCCGTGCAGGCGGTGGGCCGGGTGGATGACCAGCTCGACGCTCGGGCCCTCGACCTCGTCGGTGGGGTCGACGTGGGCGTAGCCGACCAGGGTGTCGCCCGCGTGGATCAGCAGGGAACGGGCCTGCGGATCACCGCCGTAGCGGAGGTGCAGCATCACGTGCTCGTTCAGCGGGCGGACGCCGTCGGCCTCCGTCGCCGCCTCCACCAGGCCGAGCACCTCGGCGATCTCTCCGTCATCGAGTCGTCCCCTGACATCCACTTTTGCGCTCACGGAACGAACTCTAGGCGTCCGACTGGCAAATAACGCCATGTGACAGCCCGGCAAATCGTTACCTTTGCGACATTGGCTGCATAGATTCCCGCCGTAACGTCTGTGGCCATGACGTCTCGTTCCTTCCTCCGGCTGGCGCTGGCCGGAGCGGTCGCCTCGGGGGCGGTCCTGCTCGCCACCCTCCCGGCGGACGCGAGCAAGGCAGCCCCCAGGATGCTCCCCGTCCGGCTGCTCGCGCTCAACGACTTCCACGGCAACCTCGAGCCACCGACCGGGTCCTCCGGCCGCATGGTCGACGAGCACGGCAACACGGTCGACGCCGGCGGCGCGGCCTACGTCGCCACGCACATGAAGGCCCTGGCCGACGAGAACACCATCGCCGTGGCCCAGGGCGACCTCATCGGGGCGACGCCGCTGATCTCGGCGGCCTACCACGACGAGCCGTCGATCGAGTTCCTGGACAAACTGGGGCTCAAGGTGGCCGCGGTGGGCAACCACGAGTTCGACGAGGGCTACACCGAGCTGCGCCGGATCATGAAGGGCGGCTGTCACCCGGTGGACGGCTGCTCGCCCGCCGGTGAGTGGAAGGGCGCCAAGTTCGACTACGTGGGCGCGAACGTCCTGTTCAAGGACCCCAACGCGGAGACCGACGCGCTCGCCGCGCTCGGCGGCGCCGACTCGGGCAGGGTCAAGCAGGAACTGGCCGACTGGGGTGTGCCCGCGCTGCCGCCGGTCAGCATCAAGTGGATGAACGGCGTGCCGGTCGGCTTCATCGGCCTCGTCACGCAGACCACGCCGAGCATCGTCACGAGCGAGGGCATCAAGGACCTCAAGTTCGTGGACGAGGTCAAGGCCGCGAACGTCGCCTCCAGGCTGCTCAAGCTGGTCGGGGTGAAGGCGCAGGTCGTCCTGGTGCACGAGGGCGACCAGGTGAACGCCGGCCAGTCGCCGGACGCCTGCAGCGCCGTCCCGGGGGCGGGCAACCGCATCGCCACGCAGGTGGACTCGGAGATCGACCTCATTCTCAGCGGTCACTCGCACCAGGCGTACCTGTGCAAGGTCAAGGACCCGGCGGGCAACGACCGCGTCTACTCCCAGGGCGGTTCGTTCGGCCGCGTCATCACGCAGGTCGACTTCAAGGTGAACGGCGCGACCCGGGACGTCGACCGTGCGTCCGTCGTGGCGGACAACCACGTCGTGACCCGCACCGTAGCCGCGGATCCTGAAATTTCGGCGTTCGTACAGACGTGGAAGGACCGCGTCGCCCCGGTCGCCAACAGGGCGGTCGGTACGATCACCGCCGACATCACCAACGCGGCCGTGCCCTCCGGCGAGTCCGCCCTCGGCAACCTCATCGCCGACGCCCAGCTCGCCGCGACGAAGACGGGCGGCGAAGCCCAGATCGCGCTGATGAACCCGGGCGGCGTACGGGCCTCGCTGTCGTACGCGACCTCGCCCGCGAACGAGGGCAACGGCGTCGTCACCTACGGTGAGGCGTTCACCGTGCAGCCCTTCAACAACCTGATGCAGGTCGTCACGCTGACCGGCGCCCAGCTCAAGACGGTGCTGGAGCAGCAGTTCACCGGCGGCCCGAACAACCAGGCGTTCACCAAGATCCTGCAGCCCTCGGCGAACTTCACCTACACCTACAGCCGCGGCGCCGCCTGGGGCTCGAAGGTGTCGAACATGAAGATCGACGGAGTGCCGGTGACGGACACGCAGCCGATCCGCGTGGCCGCCAACAACTTCCTGGTCGGCGGCGGCGACGCCTTCCTGGCCTTCAGGGACGGCACCGGCCTGTGGAGCGGGCCGCTGGACATCGACGCGTTCGTCGACCACCTCGGCAGGAACAACCCCATCGCCCCGCCCGCGACCAACCGCATCACCGCGACCGACTGACCCGCGAAGGGCCCGCTTCCCCGAAGCGGGCCCTTTCTCCTGCCGTACGCCCTCCTACCGCTTCCAGATCATCCACTTACGGTCGATCTCCGCCTGCAGGTCCACCCCGTGGTGGCGGGCCATGAGCACCACCTGGCACAGCACGTCGGCCAGCTCCGCCCGGAAGTTGAGGTCGAGTTCCTCCTCCGTCCGGCCCTTGGTCCTGGCCCGGCCGGTGCGCATGAGGAACGCCTGGGTCAGCTCTCCGATCTCCTCCTGGAGTTTGAGCAGGAACCAGGTGTCATCACGTTCGATCCCCATTTTCTGCGCGTAGCGGATGGAGATGGATTCGACCTCGTCAGAGAGCTGGCTCAGATCCATGCCGCCGAGTCTAGGCAGGCCGGCTCAGGCTTCTCCGTACAACGGCAGAACGAGCACGAACCTCGCTCCCGGCTCGTGGTCGGCGATGGTGAGGGTGCCGCCGTGGGCGACGGCGATCTCTCTGGAGAGGGCCAGCCCGAGGCCGCTGCCGCCCTTGTCCTTGGCCCTGGCGTCCTCCAGGCGGGTGAAGCGTTCGAAGACCCGCTCCCTGTCCTCCGGCAGGATCCCGCCGCCGTCGTCGGTCACCGTCACCACCACCCGGTCCCCTTCGACGACCACCTCCAGCTCGATCACGGTGGCGGCGTGCCGGGTGGCGTTGTCGAGAAGGTTCGTCAGGAGGCGGTCGAGCTGCATGGACGAGCCGAAGACGGGGGCCGCCTCGCACCGGACGACGCGGATGGGCACTCTGGCGCCCTCGCGGCGGCGTAGCTGGTCCTCGGCCAGGCGGCACAGGTCCACCACGCGCCGCTCCGTGAGCGCGCCCGCGTCGAGCTTGGCCAGCATCAGCAGCTCGTCGATGATGCCGGTGAGGCGGTCGGTGGCGGCCAGCGACCGCCGGCCCGTGGCCGGCCAGTCCGTCTCGTCGGGGTAGGCGTTGGCCACCTCGAGCTGGGCGCGCAGGGCGGAGATGGGGCTGCGCAGCTCGTGCGAGGCGTCGGCGACGAAGCGGCGCTGGGTCTCGGCGGAGCGTTCGAGGCGGTCGAGGGTGTGGTTGGTGGTGATGGCCAGGCCGGTGATCTCGTCGCCCGTGTCGGGTACGGGTACGCGCCGGCTGAGGTCCTGGCCGGTGATCTCGGCCAGCTCGGCCCGGATGCGCTCGACCGGGCGCAGGGCGGACCCGACCGCCGCCCACGTGATGGCCCCGACGATCAGCAGGGTGAGCGGCGGGCCGAGGAAGGCCAGGATGTAGATCCATTTGAGCGCCCGCTCCACGTCGGCCAGCGACGAGGCCCCGTAGACGATGACGGGACCATCCGGCGTGTGCACCATCATGGCCATGACCAGGTAGTTGGTCTCGGACTCGTCCGGGCGGCGCGACAGGTTGAGCACGGTGGTGTAGATGGTCCCGTACTTGGCCGGCCGGAACATGGTGACGCGCTCGTCCTCGGGGAAGGAGTGGCTGCTCGCCAGCACCTTGCCGTCCGTCGAGACCACCCGCAGGAGCTGGACGCGCGCCGGGGTCTCCAGCACGCGGGGCAGCCGCTCCATACGGGCCTCGCCGGCCACCCGCCGGACGGCCAGCTCGACCCTGGCGTAGACGACGCCGTGCAGGTTCTCGGGGACGGTGGCGAGCGTGAGCGCGGACGTGCCGGTGAAGACCACCGCGGCCACCAGGACCGCGATCGTGGTCAAGCGTGCCCTGATCGAGTGCGGAATGCACCGCCGTATCGCCATCCCACCTCCACACGTCACTGTCTGTGACATTTACCCGCCGAGGGCGGTCGCAATAGGACGGCGTCGATCTGGGATTACGCGATTTTCGCGAGCACGTGGTGAACACGTACCGTATTCGGCTTGCCAGGGTTCGCTGCTGGCGATTCCGCTGAGGGCGTGCCCGTCTTCCGCGCGGGCGTTCCGGCCGCCAGGGTGGGTGTCATGAAGGTTCTGGTGCTGGGTGGCACGGAGTTCGTGGGTCGGGCGGTCGTCGAGGAGGCCCTGGCGCTGGGGTGGGCGGTGACGACGTTCAACCGGGGCAACCACGGGCCGGCCGCGGGGGTGACGGCGTTGCGCGGCGACCGGTCGGCTCCCGGCGGGCTGGCCGCGCTGGAGAGCGGCGAGTGGGACGTCGTGGTCGACACCTGGTCATGGGCGCCCTCGGCGGTCAGGGACACCGCCTCGCTGCTGGCCGGGCGGGCCGGTCACTACGTCTACGTGTCCAGCCGGTCGGTCTACGCCGATCCGGTGCCGTTCGGGGCCGACGAGAGCGCGCCGGTGGTGGCGGCCTCGGCCGACGACGGTGACGGCGACTACGCCCGTAACAAGGCGGGGGCGGAGCTGGGGGCCGTGGCCGCGTTCGGGGAGCGGGCGCTGCTGGCCAGGGCCGGGCTGATCCTCGGGCCCTACGAGAACATCGGGCGGCTGCCGTGGTGGCTCACCCGCGTCGCGCGTGGCGGGCCGGTGGTCGCGCCGGCGCCCGGGGACACCGGGCTGCAGTACATCGACGCCCGCGACCTGGCCGTGTGGTGCCTGGAGGCGGGGGCGCGCGGGGTCGGCGGGGCGTTCAACGTGGTGAGCCCGCCGGGGTTCACCACGATGCGGGAGCTGCTCGAGACGTGCGTGAAGGTGACCGGCTCCGATGCCGACCTGCGGTGGACAGGCGCGGACCGGCTGCTGGCGGCCGGGGTGCGGCCGTGGCTCGACCTGCCGATCTGGCTGACGGGCGAGGATCACGACTTCATGCACGGGGCCGAGGTGTCGAAGGCGGTGGCGGCGGGGCTGCGGTTCCGGCCCATGGCGGAGACGGTGGCGGACACGTGGAGGTGGCTGCGGAGCATCGGGGGGACGGCGCCCATGCGGCCCGACCGGCCGGCCGTGGGGCTCGACCCGGCCCTGGAGGCCTCACTGCTCTGAGCCAGGACCTCACCGCTCCGGCTCGGAGACCTCGCCGCGCTCACCGCGTTCCCCGCCTTCCCCGCGTTCGCGGTGGGTGCGGATGAGGTCGTAGACGGCCGCCGACAGGGCGATGAGGACGGACGCCAGCACCACGACCAGTCCGTGCCGGAAGGCCGTCGACCAGCCCTCGCCCAGCGCGCCGAAGAACGTCGAGCCCGCCGCCGCGATCCCGATGGCCGACCCCAGCCGCTGCCCCGTCTGCAGCACCCCGGCCGCGCTCCCCCCGCCCTCAGGCGGCACCTCCGACAGCGTGATCGCCTGGTTCGGCGAGATGACCAGGCCGCTGCCCATGCCCGCCACCAGCAGCGGCAGCGCGGTCGCCAGGCCCACCGCCTGGCCGGGCACGAGCACGGTCGCGCCCATGGTCGCGAGCAGCCCGGCGATGACCATCGTCAGCCCGACCGTCACGACCCGCCGCCCGGCCCGCGAGACGAGCCGGCCACCGACCACGGAGGCCGAGGCCGAGCCGAGCGCGAACGGCGTGATCGCCAGCCCCGCCAGCAGCGCGCTGTAGTGGTGGCCGCTCTGCAGGTACAGGGTGAAGATGAAGAAGATGCCGGTGAAGCCGGCGAAGTAGAACAGCGCGATGGCCGTACCGAGGCTGTAGGAGCGTTTGCGGAACAGCGACAGGTTCACCAGCGGCTCTCGCGGATAGATCCGCTCCCAGACCACGAATCCGGCCAGCACCGCGAGCGAGGCGGGGACCAGCAGCCACTTGGCCTCGCTCTCCCACTGGTGCCGCTGGATGAACGGCAGCAGCAGCCCCGCCACCCCGACGCCCAGCAGCAGCACGCCCACCGGGTCCATGCTCTCGTGCCGGGCCTTCGTGATGTGCGGTCGCGGCAGCAGCCGCCAGGCCAGCGGGAGCAGCACCATCCCGATGGGGACGTTCACCAGGAACACCCATCGCCAGCCGAGCTCGGGGCCGAAGACCGTGACCAGCGTCCCGCCGATGAGCGGCCCGGCGGCCGTGGACACGCCGATGGTGGCGCCGAGCGCGCCGAAGGCCCGGCCGCGTTCGTAGCCCTGGAACATCTGCTGGATCAGGCCCGAGACCTGCGGGTTCAGCGTTCCGGCCGCCATGCCCTGGATCAGGCGGGCCACGATCAGCACGTGCATGTTCCAGGCGAAGCCGCAGGCGGCGCTGGCGAGGGTGAACAGGACCACGCCCCCCATGAAGAGCGCGCGGCGGCTCCTGGCGTCACCCAGCCGCCCGGCCGGGACCAGGAGGAGGCCGAACGTGAGCGCGTAACCGGACAGGGTCCACTGGAGACCGTCCTCGGAGGCGCTCAGCCCCTCGCGGATCGAGGGCAGCGCCACGTTGACGATGCTCACGTCCAGCCCAGTCATGAACGCCGCCACCAGGCACACGCCCAGTGCGCGTCTTCGCGTGTCGAGTCCGGATGCCCCCATCACGGCAGCCCCATGTGCATCGGCCTGATGATTCCCTCCAGATCACTAAATATCGCCCGCCGAGTTTTTCTTTGCCTGCGGGATGGCCCGGTGGGTACCGTCCGATCATGGACACGATGGCCGTCGAGCAGAACGGCATCAACGCGGTCCCCGAGGCCGAGCGCCATGGTCGGCCCCGCGACCTGTTCTGGCCCTGGGCCGGCTCCAATCTCTCCCTGTTCGGGGTGGCGTTCGGCGTCTACATCGTCGGGCTCGGCCTCGGCCTGGGCGTGGTGCCCGCGATCATCACCGGCGCCGTCGGATACGCCCTCTCCTTCCTCCTCGTCGGCCTCGTCGCCGTCGGCGGCGCCCGGTCCGGGGTGCCGACGATGACGCTGGGGCGGGCGCCGTTCGGGTATCAGGGCAACAAGCTGCCGGCCCTGTTCTCGTACGTCTCGAATGTCGGCTGGGAGATCGTGCTCGTCACGCTCTCCGCCCAGAGCGGCGCGGCGATCCTCGCGCGACTGGCCCCCGGCATACCCGCCGCCACGGCCACCGCCGTGTGCTTCGCCGTCGCGGCCGTGGTGGTGATCGCGGTCGGCGTGTACGGCCACGCGATGATCATGGCGGTGCAGCGCTACCTGACGTACGCGTTCGTCGTCCTGACGGTCGTCTACATGGCCCTCATGGCGCCCCGGCTGGGCGGCGGCTCGCTGGAGACCACGGCGGGCCCCGGCGGCTGGCTGGGCGGGGTCATCTTCGCCATGACCCTGCTCGGGCTCGGCTGGGTCAACTGCGGCGCCGACTACTCCCGCTACCTGCCGTCGGACTCCCGGCCCCGGTCCGTGGCGCTGTGGACGATGCTCGGAGGCGCGCTGCCGCCGATGGTGCTGCTGGTGTTCGGCGTGCTGCTGGCGGGCGGCGACCCGAAGCTGGCCGAGGCGGCGGGCGCGGACCCGGTGGCGGCGCTGGCGGGGGCGTTGCCGACGTGGTTCCTGCTGCCGTACCTGCTGACCGCCATCGGCGGTTTCCTGGCCGGCGCGATCATGGACATCTACTCGTCGGGGCTGTCGATGCTGGCGCTGGGCGTGCCGATCAGGCGGCACTACGCGGTGCTGATCGACGGGCTGCTCATGGTGCTCGGCGGCTACTACCTGCTGTTCGTCTCGACGAGCTTCCTCTACACCTTCCAGGCGTTCCTGGCGATCGCCGGCGTCGTGATGGCCGCCTGGGCGGCGATCTTCCTGGTGGACATGTGGCGGCTGCGCGCGGCTGGCCGGGCCTACGACGAGCGCCTGCTGCGTCCCGGCGCGCCCGCCCTGAACTGGGCCGGCCTGGTCTCGCTGGTCGTGGCGTCGGTGGCCGGGCTCGGGCTCATCACCTCGCAGGACGAGAACATCGCCAAGGTCGTCGGGTTCCTGATGAGCGCCGAGATGAAGGCGGGCACGTTCGGCGGGGCCAATGTCGGCGTGGTCATCGCGCTCGTGCTGGCCGGGCTCCTGTATTTCGCGCTCACGGCCGTCATGCGGAGACGTCGCGCCTGAGAGTGACGCAGCAGTTACGCTTGGTAGTTGATGATGGACATTCCGTTGCGGCTGCTGCGGTGGGCGGTGCACGTCACCGCCTTCGGGGTGCTGACGATCGCCGTGGTCACCGCGCTGCGCGAGGACCGCGTGGCCGAGGCCGCCGGCGGCCTGCTGCTCGCCCTCCTCTACGCCGCCGGTCCGGCGATCGAGCCCAGGCCCCTGCCCGCCCGGGTGTGGCTCGGGCTGGTGACCGCCGGGTGGCTCACGCTGGCCGTGACGGCGCCGCCGTTCGTGTGGCTGGCGTTCCCGCTGCTGTTCGCCTACCTGCACGTGCTGCCGCTGTGGGGGGCGATGTTCGGGGTGTCGGCGCTGACGTCGACCGCGATCATCGCGGGGGCCTGGCACGCGGGCGGGCTGACCCTGCCGCTGCTGCTCGGGCCCGGCCTAGCGGCGGTCGTGACGACGCTGCTCGCGCTCGCCTGCAAGGCGCTGCGCGCCGAGATGGAGCAGCGGTAGGCCGTCAGGCGGTCACCACGGCGAAGTCGGGCACCGGCCGGTCCAGCACCGCGACCAGCCGCTTCAGCGCCGTCGTGTCGCCCTCGCGGTGCACGGCCTCGACGCCCTTGCCCGCCAGCAGGCCGGCGAGCTGGGCCTTGGTCAGCCGCAGGGTCAGGTCGGCCGTCTCGTCCGGCGGGTTCGCCTGCTGGATGAGCGCGCCGTTGGACAGCGTCGTACGGTGGCGCTCTCCCAGGTCGGTGAGGTACCAGTCGATGGCCAGGCGCTCGTGCCAGGCCCGCGGGCCGTCCACCCGGATGGCGAGCGAGTCGAAGATCTGCTCCACGGTCAGCGCGGCGAAAAAGTCGGGCGAGGTGGTCTCCGAGGTGGCGGGCACGATTCCGTCGGCCAGCTCCAGGGCGCCCATGAGATAGCAGTTGCGCCAGGTGGCGTTCTCGGCGCCCTGGCCGAGCCGCGTGTAGACCTCGGCCAGCAGGTCGCGGGCCTCCTTGTTGCCCTCGTCGGCGAAGACGGCGTGGTTGAGCAGCTCGGCGGCGAAGCGCAGGTCGTTCTCGTCGATGTAGCGCCTGGCGAACGCGACCACGCCCGCGCCGCCGCCGAGGCATTCGACGTAGCGGAGGGCGCTCTCGCGGGGCGGGTGCTCCCACAGGTGAGCCGGGTTGCCGTCGAACCAGCCCAGGTAACGCTGGTAGACGGCCTTGACGTTGTGGCTGGCCGAGCCGGCGTAGCCGTGCGTGTGCCAGGCCTGCTCCAGCTCGGGCGGCAGGTGCAGGACCTCGGCGATCTCGGGGCCGGTCAGGCCCTTGTTGAGCAGGCGCAGCGTCTGGTCGTGCAGGTAGGCGTACAGGTCGCGCTGCTGCGCGAGGAAGCGTTGGACGCGGTCGCCGCCCCAGGTGGGCCAGTGGTGGCTGGCGAAGGCCACGTCGGCGTGGGGGGCGAACAGGGCGATGGTCTCGGTCAGGTGCCGCGCCCAGGCACGGGCGTCGCGGACGGCGCCGCCGCGCAGGGGCATGACGTCGTACTGGGAGTGGGTGGCGTTCTCGGCCAGGCAGAGGGCGCGGCGGCCGGGGAAGAGCACGTTCATCCCGGCGGCCGGGGTGAGCTGGAAGAGCATCCGGACGCCGTCGATCGTCTCCTCCTGTCCGGTACGGGCGATCTCGGCGGTGGGCGGAATGAGCGACATGGTGCCCGTCGAGGCGGTCATGCCGAGCCCGGCGCCGATCTGGCCCTCCGGCGAGCGGGACAGGGCGGGGCCGTACACGTAGACGGCACGGCGGATCATGGCGGGGCCGGTGTAGACGTACTCGGCGACCGCGTGCTCCATGAACCCGTCGGGGGCCAGGATCGGCACGTCGCCGCCGGTCACGCCGCGTACGCC
This sequence comes from Nonomuraea sp. NPDC050643, assembly GCF_040654715.1. Lineage (NCBI taxonomy): Bacteria > Bacillati > Actinomycetota > Actinomycetes > Streptosporangiales > Streptosporangiaceae > Nonomuraea > Nonomuraea sp. NPDC050643. The sequence goes on from NZ_JBFAIM010000040.1 coordinate 14,767, forward strand.
GCCGAAGTGGTCGGGGCGGGTGTGCGTGTAGAGGACGCCGGTGACCGGGCGGTCGCCGCGGTGGGAGCGGTAGAGCCGCAGCGCGGCGGCGGCGCACTCGGTGGAGACGAGCGGGTCGAGCACGACGACGCCGTGTTCGCCCTCGACCAGCGTCATGTTCGACAGGTCCAGGCCGCGTACCTGGTAGACGCCGTCGGCGACCTCGTACAGGCCCTGTCTGGCGCAGAGGCCGGCCTGGCGCCAGAGGCTGGGATGGGCCGTATCGGGACAGTCCTCCTGGAGGAAGTCGTAGGAGTCGCCGTCCCAGACGACCCTGCCGTCCGCCGCCGTGATCACGGCTGGGCTGAGCTTCGCGATGAATCCGCGGTCGGCGTCCTCGAAGTCGGCCCTGTCGTGAAATGGAAGGTCTGCCATGCCTAGGCGCATGCCCCGGATTCAGCCTCGGTAGCTCAATGAACACCCCTAATAGGATGAATCTCGGGCAATATGGACAGCAGCCAGAGGCAGGTCTCCGTGGCCCGCCAGAGCACCGGCAGCCGCATGCGCTCGTTCGGGGCGTGGACCCGGTCGTCGGGGAGCATGAAGCCCATCAGCACGACGGGCGCGCCCAGGATCTCCTGTAAGTACGCGACCGCCGGAAGACTGGCTGAGCCATGTGATTGTCTTGATCCTCATGGAAGCGTGCGTGTTCGACCTCGATGGCGTGCTGGTGGACTCCGAGCCCGTGTGGGAGGAGGTGCGGCGCGCGTTCGTGGCCGAGCACGGTGGCGCCTGGCAGCCCGACACGCAGTCCAGGCTCATGGGGATGAGCACCGGCGAGTGGGCGGCCTACCTGCGCGAACTCGGGGTCCGGATGGAGCCTGACGAGATCGCGCGCGGGGTCGTGGAGGAGATGGCCGCGCGTTACCGGGACGGGGTGCCGCTGATGCCCGGGGCAGTGGAGGCGGTGCGGCGGCTGTCCGCGAGCCTCACGCTGGGGCTGGCCAGCTCGTCCCCGCGCCGGCTGATCGACGTCGTGCTGGACGCGGCCGGGCTGGCCGAGTATTTCGCGGCCACGGTCTCCACCGAGGAGGTGCCGCGCGGCAAGCCGGCGCCCGACGGCTATGTGGAGGCGGCCCGCCGGATCGAGGTGGAGCCGGGGGCGTGCGTGGCGGTCGAGGACTCCAGCAACGGACTGCGCTCGGCGTACGCGGCCGGCATGCGCGTGATCGCCATCCCGCACCCCCGCTACCCGCCGGCGCCCGACGCGCTGGCCCTGGCCTGGCGCGTGCTGCCCGATCTCGGCGCGCTCACTCCGGGGGCGCTCTCGTAAAACGCGGCCCGGGGTGGCTACGATTACGGAATCGTGCGAGACATCACGGTTTTCAGCGGCAGCGCCCATCCCGACCTGGCCGCGGAGATCTGCGCCCACCTGGGCACGCCACTCCATCCCGTCAAGGTCCAACGCTTCGCCAACGACGTGCTCGAAGTGCAGTTGCAGGCCAACTGCCGCGAGCGCGACGTGTTCCTCATCCAACCGCTCGTGCCGCCCGTACAGGAGCACCTGGTCGAGCTGCTGCTCATGCTGGACGCCGCCCGCGGCGCGTCCGCGGCCAGGACGACGGTGGTGATGCCTCACTACGCGTTCGCGCGCTCCGACAAGAAGGACGCGCCGCGCATCTCCATCGGCGCGCGGCTCGTGGCCGACCTGATGGTGACGGCGGGCGCCAGCCGGGTGCTGGCGATGACGCTGCACTCTCCGCAGGTGCACGGCTTCTTCAGTGTCCCCGTCGACCATCTCCACGCGCTGCGCGAGCTGGCCATCCACTTCCGCGGCTACGACCTGTCCAACACGGTCGTCGTCTCCCCCGACCTCGGCAACGCCAAGGAGGCCGCCCACTTCGCCCGCATGCTCGGCACCGGGGTCGCCATGGGCGCCAAACAGCGCTTCAACGACGACCGCGTGGTGATCAGCTCCGTGATCGGCGAGGTGACCGGCAAGGACGTGATCATCCTCGACGACGAGATCGCCAAGGGCAGCACGGTCATCGAGCTGCTCGACCGGCTGCGCGAGCAGCGGGTCAGGTCCGTACGGGTGGCGTGCACGCACGGCCTGTTCGCGGGCGGCGCGATCGAGCGGCTGAGCGCGCTGCCGGAGGTCGAGGAGATCGTCTGCACCAACACCGTGCCGCCGCCCAAGCCCAGCGACAAGCTCACCGTGCTGTCGATCGCGCCCGCCCTGGCCGAGGCCATGCGCCGCATCCACGACGGCGAGTCGGTGAGCGCCCTGTTCAGTACATCCTGAGGAGTTGCCCCGTGACCCGGCGCCCCTGATGCGAGGCCAGGAAGGTGATCACCTCGGCGACGTCCTCAGGCTGGGCGACCTCGCGCAGCACCCCGCTGGCGGCGACCATCTTCTCCACTTCCTCGTTGACCCAGCCGGTGTCGGTCACGGGCGGGTGAACCATGTTGGCCGTGATGCCGTACTGGCCGAGCTCGTGCGCGGCCGACATGGTGTAGTTCTCCTGCGCCGCCTTCGCCGCGCCGTAGGAGACCTCGGTCGGGAAGCCGCCGGGGCCGCCGGAGGTCAGGCCGATGATGCGGCCCCAGTCCGCGCCGCGCTCGCGGTGCCGCCGGGCGAACTCGGCGATGAGCAGCGCGGGCGCGCGCACGTCGACGGCGAACTGCCGGTCGTGGGTCTCGGCGTCCACCATGCGCAGGGGGCGGCCGAAGCCGTCGCGCTCGGTGGGCGTGAAGGTGTCGCTGAGCCAGCCGCTGGCGTTGTTGACCAGGATCTCGACCGGCCCGAGGGACTTCTCGGCCTGGTCGAAGAGGGCTTTCGGGGTCTCGGGATCGGCCAGGTCGGCCTCGGCCGCCTCCGCCGTGCCGCCGGCCTCGCGGATGCGCCGCACCACCTCGCCGGCGCCGCCCGACCGCGCGCGGTCGTAGTCGGGCGGATAGGCCGGTTCGTTCGTGGGGGCGAGCCGCTTGTAGGTCAGGAAGACCGCCACGCCTTCGGCGGCCAGCGCCGTCGCCGTCGCCGCGCCGATGCCGTGATTGGCGCCGGTGATCAAGGCGACCTTTCCAGTCAGCCGTGAATCGATCATAGTTGCCATCATGCACGCAGCGACCGAACGCCTGCTAAGGCTTTTTCTGGAGGGTGTCGAACCGGCCGTTCCCCTCGTCGCGCTCTGGGCGCACGGCTCGCTCGGGACCGGTGACTACCAGCCGGGACGCAGCGACCTCGACCTGATCGCGCTGGTGGACTCCCCGGTGACGATGGAGCAGTGGCGCCGGATCAAGGCCGTGCACCGAGCGCTCGAGCCGCCGCTGGCGAGCCTGGTGCACTGCTCCTACGTGGCCAGGCAGGAAATGGACGACCTCGCGGCCGAGCACGTGACGTGGGCCCACGAACGCATCTTCCGGCGTCCGGTCACCGCGGTGACCCGGCGCGAGCTGCACGAGGCCCCCCTGGTGCTGTACGGGCCACCGCCCGCGGAGTTGCTGCCGCCGGTGTCCGACGAGGAGCTGGCCGCGTTCGTACGGGCGGATCTGCGCGACTACTGGCTGGCCAAGACGAAGGGGCGGCGGCGCTGGCTGCAGGACATCTGGGTGGACCTGGGCCCGCTGACGGTCGCCAGGGCCGCGGTCACCCTGCGCGAAGGCCGCATGATCACCAAACGCGAGGCCCTCGACCTGCTGCCCGGGATGGGCGCGCCGGAGAAGGTGGTGGCCGACATCCGCGCCCGCCGGTACGGCACGCCGCCCCCGGTGCTGAGCCGGTTCAGGAGGGCCCGGCTCACCCGCGCGTTCGTCAGGTCCGCGATCAGGAAGACCCTGGCCTGATTGTCGGTTGTCTCCTGCATAGTGGTGTGCGCGAGGTACCCACGTGAACCTGGGGAGAGGGCGGCAAATGGGGGAAAGCAGGCAGTCCTATCTGACGGCCGCGGCGTCGGCGGTGTCGCTCCTGCGTGAGCCGGCCGTGGCGGCGGCATGGGACAAGCCGAGCGCGCTCATGGAGTTCAGCGTCGCGGGGCTGGCCGGGCACGTGGCTCACCAGCTCGTCAGGGTCGGCGACGTGCTGGCGCCCAACGGGGAGGCGCAGGAGCCGATCTCCCTCATCGAGCACTTCTCGCGCTCGCCGTGGGTGCAGGCGGGGCTCGACCACGAGAGCAACCTGAGCGTCAGGCGCGGCGGTGAGGCGGCCGCGGCGGCCGGGCCCGGGGTGCTGACGGAGCGGGCGCAGGCGATGCTGGAGCTGCAGAGCGCCGCGCTGCGCGCGGAGCCGGCCGACCGGGTCGTGCACCTGCCGTGGGCCGGGTGGTCGCTGCGGCTCGACGACTTCCTGCTCACCCGGCTGGTGGAGCTGGTCGTGCACTCCGACGACCTGGCGGCCAGCGTGGGGCTGGAGACCCCTGAGCTGCCCACGTCCGTGATCGACCCGGTGGTGGAGCTGCTGGCCCGGCTGGCCGTGCACCGCCACGGGGCCACGGCGGTGATCCGCACGCTGAGCCGCACCGAGCGGGCGCCGGCGACGATCAGCGCCTTCTGAGCAGCCCTTCTCTCACCGCCCTCACCGTGATCGGCGGAGCGTCGCGGGCGGTGAGGGGGCCTAACCGGCGATCATGCGCAGGGCCGTGACGACCTCGCGGCCCGAGAGCGCGCTGTCCGGGTCGAGCAGCCACTGTGACAGGAAGCCCGTCAGCATGGCCTGGTAGACGGTCCCGGTGAGGCGCTCCCGCTCGGGATCGCCGCCCAGCACGGCCCCCTCGAACAACTCCGCCAGCCCCAGCCGCGCCTCCTTGATGCCGCGCACGAGCTGCTCGCGCACCTCCGGCACGTGATCGATCTGCCCGAGCAGCTCGAACTGCGTCACCCACAGCGGCCGCAGCCGGGTGAACGACTCCACCACCCGATCCCACGCCGCCTCGAACCGCTCCAGCGGCGTGGCGTCCGGCCGGATGTCGGCCGCCAGGGTCGCCCCCAGCTCGTCGCCCCACTCCTGCATCGCCGCGAAGAGCGCCTCGTTCATCAGCGCCTCCTTCGACTTGAAGTGGTAGCCGATGCCCGCCAGGCTCACGCCGGACGCGGTGGCTATGTCACGCGCCGTCGTGCGCGTGTAGCCCTTCTCGATCAGGCACCGTTTCGCCCCCGCCAGCAGATCTTCCCTGTTTCCCATATCCAGAGATTAGCACAATCGTCCTAGACAAGCGTCTCAGACAGATGTACCGTCAGGGACATGACGAACATTCTCATCTCAGGCGCGAGCATCGCCGGCACCACGACCGCCTACTGGCTGCGGCGGCACGGCTTCACGGTGACCGTGGTCGAACGGGCCCCCGCGATCCGCGAGGGCGGCTACAAGGTGGACGTGCGCGGCGCGGCCCTCCAGGTCATCGAGCGCATGGGGCTGCTGGAGGCGGTCCGCGCCCGGAGCACGGACATGCGCGTCGCCACCCACTACGACGCCCAGGGCCGCCCGGTCGCCACCCTGGACGCGGCGCTGTTCGGCGGGCGCACGGGCGACGACCTCGAGATCATGCGCGGCGACCTCAACGAGCTCCTGTACGACCTGACCCGCGACGACGTCGAATACCTCTTCGACGACTCCGTCACCGCCATCGCCGAGGACGGCACGGTGACGTTCGAGCGCTCGCCGCAGCGCAGGTTCGACTTCATCGTGGGAGCCGACGGGGCCCACTCCACGACCAGGCGGATCGCCTTCGGCGAGGAGTCCCGTTTCGTCCGCGACCTCGGCTACTACATCTCGATCTGCACCGTGCCCAACACTCTTGGCCTCGACCGCGAGGAGGCCGTGCACGCGTCCGTCGGCCGGACCGCGAACGTCTACAGCACCCGGCAGGACACCGGCGCCAAGGCCCTGTTCATGTGGTCGTCGCCGCCGCTGGCCTACGACCACCGCGACGTCGCCGGTCAGAAGGCGCTGCTGACGCAGGCCATGGCCGGGGCCGGATGGGAGGTGCCCGAGCTGCTGGAGTCCGTGCGCGGCGCCAAGGACTTCTACTTCGACTCGGTCAGCCAGATCCACATGGACCACTGGTCGAAGGGGCGGGTCCTGCTCGTGGGCGACGCGGGCTACTGCGCCTCCCCGGCCTCGGGGCAGGGCACGAGCCTGGCGATCGTGGGGGCGTACGTGCTGGCGGGCGAGCTGGCCACGGGCGGCGGCGCGGAGGGCTACGAACGCGAGCTGCGGCCGTTCGTCGAGGCCAACCAGGCGCTCGGGCCGGCCAACGTCAAGGGCATGGTCATCGACTCCAAGGCCGCGCTGTGGATCCAGCTCAAGCTCATGAGGCTGCTGCCGCGCTTACCCGGCCGGGATCGGATGATCGAGCGGGTGACCGGGCCCATCCACCGCGCGGCGAACGCCATCTCGCTCAAGAACTATATGGAATAAAGCGTTCCGTTCTGATATCGTAAGAGCAGAACGTTCCGTTCCGTACAGTAAAGGGGTTCGTCATGACCTTCCTCGTCACCGGTGCCACCGGGACCGTCGGCCGTCTCGTCGTCGAGGAGCTCCTCGAGGCCGGGCAGCGGGTCCGGGCCCTGTCCAGGAACCCCGCCAAGGCCGCGCTTCCCGAGGGCGTCGAGGTGGTCGCCGGAGACCTCGCCGACCCCGGCTCCGTGGCCGCCGCCTTCGAGGGCGTCGTCGGAGCGCACCTCATCAACTTCGCGGGCGACGACTACGCGCCCCTGCCGGACGGCGCCCGGCTCGTCGAGCTGGCCGCCGAGGCCGGCGTGCGGCGGGTCACGGTGCTCGGCGGGCGCGCGGACGGCCCGCTCGAGCAGGCCCTGGCCGCCACCGACCTGGAGTGGACGCTGCTCCACCCCGTCGAGTTCATGTCCAACACGCTGCGCTGGTGGGCGCACACCATCAGGACGGAAGGCGTCATCAAGGAGCCGTTCGGCGACCGGCTGAGCGCGCTGGTGCACGAGCGCGACATCGCCGCCGTGGCCGCGACCGTGCTGGTCGAGGGCGGCCATGGCGGGCGGGAGTACACGCTGACCGGGCCTGAGGCGATCACGCTGCGCGAGAAGGTGGCGATCCTGGGCACGGCGATCGGCACGGAGGTGCCGTTCGTGGAGCTGACCGTGGCGCAGGCGCGGGCCAAGTGGGCCGCCGACGGGATGGGCGAGCAGACCATCGAGTTCCTCGTCAGCGCGCTCGGCGACACCCCGGAGATCGGCTACACGGTGGTCCCGACCGTCCGCGAGGTGACCGGCCGGGACGCGCGCTCCTTCGCTCAGTGGGCGTCGGAGAACGCCGACGCCTTCCGCGAGTGATCGGTGACCTCGGGATAGTCCTTGACCGGGGTGCGCTTACCGAGCAGGTGCCGGTCGAGGAAGCTCGCGAGGTGGGCGCGGGTGATCTCCAGCGCCCGCGCGCCGTCGAGCTCCTGGGCGGGGATGCCGAGCGGCTTCCTGAGCACGGCGTAGTCCACGAACGCCGCGTGGTCGGTCCCCGCCACCGTGATCCAGCGCTTCGGGCCGCTCAGGTTGGCCCAGGACCGCGGCCAGGATTCGTCGGTGCCACCGGGCGTGTGCGACGCCGGCGCGCCGATCAGCAGGAAGGGCCGCTTGAGCGGCGCCACGATCGGATCGAACGTGCCGTCCAGGTTGACGCCGGCCTTCACCCGCCGGTCGCCGAGCAGCGCCTGGGCGGAGCTGTTGCCGCCCATGGAGTGGCCGGCCATGGCGATCCTGGACCGGTCGATCACCTTGCCCCACCGGCTCCCGGCCAGCTCGTCGAGCACGAACCCCACGTCCTTCACCCGGCTCGCGGCGACCTTGGCGCCGTCCTGGCCCTTCACGCAGGCCAGGCAGGAGGTGGTCCGGCCGTCGGGGAACGTGGTGGCGGCCGACTCGTACGTGTGCTCCACGGCCGCGACCAGGTATCCCCTGCTGGCGAGGTCCTCCCCCAGCGAGGTCAGGGTGGCGCGCGGGAAGGTGAACCCGGGTGACATGACGACGAGCGGCAGCCGCCCTCCGCGCACCGGGGCGTCCACCCCGGCGTACGTCCTGACCTTGGTGAGCGCGTCCGGGGGGACGTTCTTGTAGGGCTGCAGGACCGCGGCCGACTCCTGCGGCGTCATGTACGGCCTGCGCTTGTCCACGGCCTTCCGCGCCGGGTACCAGAGCGTGACCAGCAGCTCCCGCTCGTCCGCCTCGGGGTTCCACGGGTCGGGGCGGCTCTTGTCGACCAGGTGGAGGGTGGTCGTGCCGACGGGCTTCGACCCGGTCGGCTCCGGCAGGGCGAGCGTGTCCGCCTGCGCTTGCGGTGCGGCGCCCAGGACGAGCAACGACGTGGCCGTGACGGCCAGGATTCTCTTCATGGGCACCACCCTGGGCGTCGTGGGCCTCCGGGCGTCCGCCCCGATCGTCGATCGGCTCTTACTACTTTCGTCGTAAAGCCCTTCCCGGGCCGCCGCATACGCTGTGGCCATGCGGTTCGTTCTCCTCGGCGCGGGTGTGTCCGGGCTCTCGCTGGTCACCCTGACCGGGCAGGCCGGGGTGCCGTCGGGCCTGCCGTTCCCGGCGCTGGTCCCGATCGCCGCGATCGCGGGCGTGGCCGCCTGGTACGCGCACCGGTCCTGGTGGCCACTGGCCGCAGTCGCGGCCGTCGCCTACGCCGGGCTGGTGCTGTGGCCGCCGGTGATCGTCGCCTCCTACTACGCGGGCCTCCGTCTCGACCGGAGCCGCGGCATCGCCGCCTACCTCGCCGGCAGCCTCGTGGTGTGCGTGACCTCGGCGCTGGTGGGCGCGTGGCGCGGCGGCCTGCCGGAGCTGATGACCGCGACCCTGGGCAACGCGCTGTTCATGGCGGCGGGCGCGATCGGGCTGCCGCTGGTCCTGGGGCTGTGGACGCGGGCCAGGCGGGAAACCGCCGCGGAGCGGGCCGCGCGGCTCGAACGCGAGCAGGTCATGCGGGCCGAGCAGGCCCGGGCCCAGGAGCGGGCCAGGATCGCCAGGGAGATGCACGACGTCGTGGCCCACCGGGTCTCGCTGATCGTGCTGCACGCCGGGGCTCTCGAGGTGCGGACGGCCGACGACGAGACGGCGCGGGCCGCGGCCATGATCGGCGGGATCGGCCGGGAAGCCCTGTCCAACCTGCGCGACGTCCTCGGCGTGCTGCGCTCGCCTCCACGCGACGCCGTGCCCGACGGCGGGCCCACAGGCGGGGCCGCGACCGGGGCGCCGCCGGCGTCTCCACGCGACGAGGCCGCCTATCGGCCGCCGCCCACGCTCGGCGACCTCGACCGGCTGCTCGACCAGTCACGTGCCCTGGGCATCGCGGTGACCAGGCACGACGAGGGCGATCCGCGGGCGGTGGGCGCGGCGGTGGAGCGGACGGCGTACCGGGTGGTTCAGGAGGCGCTCACCAACGTGCACAAGCACGCGGGGGACGCGAGCACGGACGTGCGCATCCGCTACGGGGCCGGCGAGCTGGAGGTGGAGGTGCGCAACGCGGCGTCCGGCGCGCCGGGCGAGGAGTTGCCCGGGGCGGGCTGGGGCCTGGTGGGGCTGCGGGAGCGCGTCGAACTGCTCGGCGGCACCCTGCGCACCTGCGCCCAGGACGGCGGCGGCTTCCTCGTGAGCGCCCGGATCCCGGCATGAGCGGCGGGTTGCCGGTGAGCGCGCGTCCCGGCGTGAGCGAGGGCTTTCCGGTGGGTGCCGGGGGTGCCGGGTGATCAGAGTGCTCGTCGTGGACGACGAGGAGCTCGTACGGTCCGGGCTGCGGCTGATCCTGGAGGCGGCCGGCGACATCGCGATCGCCGGTGAGGCCCGCGACGGCACCGAGGCCCTGTCGGCCGTACGGCGGCTGCGGCCCGAGGTCGTGCTGATGGATGTGCGCATGCCCGTCATGGACGGCCTGACCGCCGCCGCCCGCCTGCTCGGGGAGCCGGATCCGCCCAAGCTGATCATGCTCACCACGTTCGGCCTCGACGAGTACGTCCACGAGGCCCTGCGGCTGGGCGCGGTCGGGTTCCTGCTCAAGGACACCCCGCCCAGAGAGCTGGCCGCCGCCGTGCGCACGGTGGCCGACGGCCAGGCCATGCTCTCCCCGTCGGTCACCAAACGCCTGCTGGCCTCGTACGCCGACCGCGCCCCCTCCCGCGCCGAGACCGCCCGCAGGCAGCTCGCCGCACTCACCGGCCGGGAGGAGGACGTGATCAGGGCCCTGGCCCGCGGCCTGTCCAACGCCGAGGTCGGCCGCGAGCTGCACCTGACGGAGGCCACGGTGAAGGCGCACGTCAGCCGCGTGCTGGCCAAGCTCGGCCTGGCCAACCGGGTCCAGGCCGCCATCCTGGTGCACGACGCCGACCTGGGTTGAGCCCGGCTAGGAGACGGTCTTCGCGTAGTAGCAGGCCGTCTGCGCCTCGGACACGGCGGGCAGGACGTTCAGCGGCTCGGACCGGCACCGGCCGTCCACCCCCGCCTCGGCCGCCTTGCCCGAGGCCAGCACCTGGCAGCGGGCGTGGAAGCGGCACCCGCCGGGGATCCGGGTCGGGTCCGGCGGCTCGCCGGTCAGCACCACCCGCTCGGGCGACTCCGGCAGCACCGACATCAGCGCCTGCGTGTACGGATGCCGCGGCGTGGTCAGCACCTGGTCCACCGGCCCGGACTCGACGATCCTGCCCAGGTACATCACGGCCACGCGGTCGGCGATGTTCCAGGCCAGGCCCAGGTCATGGGTGACGACCAGCGCCGACAGCCCCAGGTCGGCGCGCAGCTTGAGCAGCAGGGCCAGGATCTCGCCGCGTACGGAGGCGTCCAGTGAGGCCACCGGCTCGTCGGCGACCAGCACCTTCGGGTCGAGCGCCAGCGCCCCGGCGATGACCACGCGCTGCCGCTGCCCGCCGGACAGCTCGTGCGGGTAGCGCAGGAAGAACCGGTCGGGTGGCCGCAGCCCCGCCCTGGACAGGGCTCTGGACACGACCTCGTTCTCGTCCGCCAGGCCGTGGATGCGCGGGCCCTCGGCGACGGCCTCGTACACGGTCTGCCGGGGGTTGAGCGAGCCCATCGGGTCCTGGAGGACGAGCTGCACCTGCCGCCGGTAGGCCTTGAGCGCCTTCGAGCCGTACTCCAGCGCGGCGCCGCCGTAGCGGACCTCACCGGAGGTGGGCCGTTCGAGGCCGAGCAGGGTGCGGGCGAGCGTGGTCTTGCCGCAGCCCGACTCGCCCACCAGGGCCACGATCTCGCCCTCGCCGATGGACAGGTTCACGCCGTCCACGGCGCGGGCGCGGCGACCCCGTGAGGAGAACTCGACGTGCAGGTCGCGGGCCTCCAGCAGGGTCGGCCGGGTCGTCGCGACCGCCTCGGCGGTGGTCCGCGTCTCGGTCATGAGGCCTCCTCCTTCGCCCTGACGTGCACACAGGCGGCCGTACGGCGCTCGCCCGCCGGCCACAGGTCCACGTCGAGGGTCGCGCATTCGTCCAGCGCGACCGGGCAGCGCGGGTGGAACGAGCAGCCGCCCGGAAGCTGCATCGGGTCGGGCGGGTCGCCGCCCAGGCCCTTGGGCGCCATCCGCGAGAGCGGGTCGCCCACGGTGGGGAACGCCGCCGCCAGCGCCCGGCTGTAGGGGTGCCGGGCGTCGTGGAACACCTCGCCGGAGGGGCCGTGCTCGACGACGCGGCCGGCGTACATGACGGCGAGCTGGTCGCACACGTCGGCGAGGACCGACAGGTCGTGCGAGATCATGATCAGCGAGATGCCCTGCTCGGCGACCAGCTCCTTGATCAGGGTCAGGACCTGGGCCTGGACCATCACGTCGAGCGCGGTGGTCGGCTCGTCGGCGATGATCAGCCGGGGTGAGCAGGCCAGCGCCATCGCGATCATCACGCGCTGCCGCTGCCCGCCGGACAGCTCGTGCGGGTAGCTGCGGGCCCGCCAGGCGGGCAGGCCGACCTGGTCGAGCAGCTCGCTCACCCGCTTGCGGGAGGCGTCCGGCTTGGCCAGGCCGTGCACGATCAGCGGCTCGGCGATCTGGTCGCCGATCTTGCGGACGGGGTTGAGCCCGTGCTGGGCGCCCTGGAAGACGATCGAGGCCTCGGCCCACCGTACGGCCCGCATGCGGCCCCACTTCATGGTGAGCACGTCCTCGCCGCCGAGCAGGATCCGGCCGCCGACGCGCGCGTCCCGGGGCAGGAGCCGGAGCAGCGCCATGGCCAGGGTCGACTTGCCGGATCCCGACTCGCCGGCGACTCCGAGTGCCGCCCCGGAGTCGAGGGACAGCGACACACCGCGCACGGCGGGCACCTCGCCCGCGGCGATGCGGTACGTCACCGTCACGTCGTCAAGTTCGAGCAAGCTCACGCGTTCCTCCTGAGCCGGGGGTTGAGCACGGCCTCGAGTGCCCGGCCCACCAGGGTGAACGCCATCACGACGACGAGGATGGCCAGACCGGGGATGAGGATGTACCACCACGCGCCCTCGGTGGCCGCGCCGAAGTCGTAGGAGGCCCGCAGCATGGTGCCCCAGGAGGTCTTGTTGGAGGTGGCGCCGAGGAAGGCGAGCGTGGACTCGGTGACGATGGCGCTGGCCACCTCCAGCGTGGTGCTGGCCAGCAGCAGCGGGGCCACGTTCGGCAGCACGTGCCGGGTGGTGATGTGCCAGTGACCGCCGCCGAGGGCCTTCGAGCGCTCGATGTAGGGCCTGGCCTCCACGGCGAGCGTCTGGGCGCGGATCAGGCGGGCGGTGGACGGCCACGTGGTGATGCCGATGGCCATGATGATCGTGAACGTGCTGCCGCCCAGGATGGCCGCCAGCACCAGGGCCGTGACCAGCGACGGGAGCACCAGGAACCAGTCGGTCACCCGCATGAGGGCGCCGCCCGGCCAGCCGCGGAAGTGCCCGGCGGCCACGCCGACCACCAGGCCGATGACGATGCTGAGCAGCGCGGCGAGGAAGCCGACGAGCAGCGACGTGCGCGAGCCCCACCACACCATCAGCAGGATCGAGCGGCCGGACTCGTCGGTGCCGAACGGCTCGCCCAGACTCGGCGGCGCCCACTTCTCCCCGACGCCCTTGATGACGCTGGTCACGTCCTCGCTGATGAACAGCGGCGCGATCAGCGCGAGCAGCACGGCGGCGACGAGGACCACCAGGCCGATCATGCCGCCGCGATGGTGGCGGTATTCGGTCCAGAACCGGCTCAGCGCCAGCCGCCTGCGGGCCGCGGCGACACTCGTCACGCCGACCTCACCCTCGGGTCGAGTATGTGGTAGACCACGTCGGCCAGTGTGTTCATGACGATCACGGCCACCGTGATCAGCATGAACGTCCCCTGCATGAGCGTGAAGTCAGGCACGTTGATCGCCTCGTAGAACAACTGCCCGAGACCGGGCCAGGTGTAGATCGTCTCGACGGTGACCGCGCCGCCGACCACGAAGCCGACGCGCATGAACACCAGGGTCACCGTGGGCAGCAGGGCGTTCGGCACCGCGTGGCGGCGGCGTACCTCGTCGTCGCGCAGTCCCTTGGCCCGCGCGACGGTGACATAGTCCTGGCTGACCTCCTCCACCAGCGACGACCGCATGACCAGGAGGTACTGGGCGTAGACCACGGCCACCAGCGTCAGGCACGGCAGCACCATGTGCGAGGCCACGTCCAGCACGTACGCGAACCCGTCGGGCGCGTCCACGCTCTCGATGCCCCGGAACGGGAAGATGCCCGGGATCGGCCCGATGCCGACGCCGAACACCATCATGAGCAGCAGCCCGAGCCAGAACGTCGGCACCGACCACAGCAGCAGGGACGTGCCCGTGGAGAAACGGTCGAACCTGCTGCCGTGCTGCCACCCGGCCCGCGTCCCCTGCCAGATGCCGAGGCTGACCGCGATCACCAGACCCGTGCCGGCCAGCAGCAGCGTCGGCCCCAGCCGCTCGCCGATCAGGTCGAGGACGGGCCGCTTGTACTCGTAGGAGGTGCCGAGGTCCAGCCTGAGCGTGTCGCCGACGAAGTCGATGAACTGGTCGAGCAGCGGCTTGTCCAGGCCGAGCCGGCGACGCTCCAGATCGAGCTGGGCGGGCGTCATGTTGCGGCCCTGCGCCAGGTTGCGCACGGGGTCGCCGGGCAGCAGCCGGAACACGAAGAACGTGCCGACCAGCACCATGGCGATGCTGAACAGCGCCCCACCGGCCTTCGACAGCGCGTAGCGCAGCAAGCCTCGGCCGGAGGGGCGTTCGTCACCAGGACCCGCCGCCTGGACGGCGGCGGGCTCTGCTGCTTCTAGCGGAGTGGTCATTCGCGTTCGTCGGCGACGCTCTTACGACGCCTGCTCAGGAGGAAGGCCGCCAGTCCGATGACCACCACACCACCGGCGATGCCGACGATGAGGCCGGTGTTGGAGCCGCCGTCGCCGCTCGCGCCGCCCGTCGCCGTGGCCTTGACGTCCACGGTGTAGAACGGCCAGTAGCCGCTGCCGCCGTACAGGATGCCCTTGTCCTCAGGGATGGGGGTGATGCTGGTGATCCGGTCCTTGCGGTAGCCCTCGAGGTCGTTCGGGTAGTAGATCGCGATGACCGGGGCCTGGGTGTAGAGCCGCTCCTGCATCTGCTTGAGAAGCTCGGCGCGCTTGGGCCGGTCCAGCTCCTTGAGCTGGTCCTGGTAGAGCTTCTCGAAGGTGTCGTCGCAGAAGAACGACTCGGTGCCGCCGCCCTCGCCGCCCGGAGCCGGCCGGCGGCTGCACAGGTGCGTGGCCATGACCTCTTCGGGGTCGGGGTTGACCGACCAGCCGCTGATCGCGATGTCGAAGGTGCCGGTGACGCCGGTCTCCTCGGTGAACTTGCTGGAGTCGAGCTTCACCGTGGTCAGCGTGATGCCGACCTCCTTGAGGAAGGCCGTCAGGTATTCGGCGAGCTTGTCCTCGATCGGGGTTTCCGTGTGGATGGTGAAACGGAACTCCAGCTTGCGCTTGCCGTCGGGCATCGTACGGACTCCGTCGGAGCCCTTCTTGTAGCCGGCGTCGTCGAGGATCTGGTTGGCCTTGGCGGCGTCGTACGAGACCTTCTCGTCGCCGGTCGCCTCCCAGAAGAAGTCCTTGTACATCGGCGGGACGATCGAGCCGTCGGCGGGCTTGGCCAGGCCGTTCTGGACCTCGTCGACCAGCTTCTGCTTGTCGATCGCGTAGTGCAGCGCCTGGCGGACCTTGACGTCCTTCAGAGCCGGGTGGCCGTCGCCGACCGCCTTGTCGTCGGTCGTGGTCGCGCCGTGGTTGATCTGCAGGTATGCCGCGCGGCGGCCCTGCGTGTTCCACGCCTCGATGTTGGTGTCGCCCTGGATGGCCTCGAACTCCTGCGGGGTCATCCGGCCGAGCAGGTCGATGTCGCCCTTCTTCAGACCGGCGATGGCGGCCTGCGGGTTGTCATAGAAGATGACCTGGAGCTCGTTGACCTTCGGTGCGCCGCGCCAGTAGTTCGGGTTGGCCTGCAGTTTGACGTACTGGTCCTTCTTGTGCTCGACCGCGATGTACGGGCCGCTGCTCACCGACGGGTACTTCTCGGAGTCGTAGTTCGCGATGTCGGTGACCGACTCCCAGACATGCTTGGGCATGATCGGGACCGGGTTCTCCAGCATGCTGGCCTGCGGGGACTTGAGCTTGATCGTCAAGTCCTGGCCGCTGGCCGTGACGCTCTCGAAGTTCTCCACCGCCGGGCCGTTGGCCGTCTTGGCGGCCTCGTCGGTCATCATCTTGTTGAACGTCCAGGCCGCGTCGTCGGCCGTGACCGGCTTGCCGTCCGACCACTTGGCCGCGCGGATCTTGAACGTCCAGGTCAGCCCGTCTTCCGACGTGGTCCACGATTCGGCCAGGTCGGGGCTGGGCTGCAGGGTCTTGGAGTCGGGGACCGTGAGGTAGCCGTACATCCAGCGATGGATCGACGTCGAGACCAGCCGGACCGCGAGGAACGGGTTCATCGAGTCCATCGACTGCGTGGCGCCGATACGTACGGTCTTCTTCCCCGCCGCCGGGTCCTGGGCAAGGGCCGCCGTAGCGCCCTGACCAGCCACTAATAGCGCGACGCCCAGCACAGCCAGGCGCGCGAACCATTTCCTCATAAGTGCCTCACCTTCAGGCGGGGGGTTCCTGTGTAGAGAAAGGCACACCATACGGAGACCGCGTGTCAACGAGTGGCGGAAAATTGTTTCACTCTCGTTTCCTTCGGCGGTGTAAATTTTCAGTGCTCTTGGCACTACCGTGAGCTGGTGCCCCGTCCTCTGTCCGCCCTCACCATATTGGTGGTCGTGGCCTGCGGGCTGGCCATCCGGGCTCTGTGGGACGGCCCGGTGCCGAAATACGCGGGCGACGCGCTCTACACGGCCATGATCTACGCATTCGCGGTGTTCGCCCTGCCGAAGGTGCGACCGTGGGTGGCCGCGGCGATATCGGCCGGGCTGAGCTGGGCGATCGAGTTCGCCCAGCTCTGGAAGATCCCGGAGCCGCTGCGGCCGGTGCTGGGCAGCACGTTCAACCCGCCCGACCTGCTCTGGTACGCCGTGGGCGCCGCTGTCTGCTGGGCCGCCCACGCGCTGTGGCTCAGGCGGCCCGCGCCCTCATCCCCTTGACCTGATCTCTCAGTGGCAGCCGCCCGAGCCGCAGCACGACCCGCCGGCCTGCGGCAGCAGCTCGACCTTGCCCGCCAGCTCATAGCCGGCCTCGACCACGGCCGCGTCGATCAACGCGACGTCGAGCGGCGCCTGGCTCGTCACCGTGACCGCCTTGGCCGCCAGATCGACCTCGACCCCGCTCACCCCGGCGACCTTGCCCACCTCGGCGGTCACGGCGCTGACACAGTGCCCGCAGGTCATGCCCTCAACCTGGTATGTCGTGACAGTCATGATCGCTCCTCACTCTCGACTCCTTGGTCGGCACTATATACCCCCATGGGGTAAAGGCGCATACATCCGCCCCCATCGGTTAGGGGGCTGGAAACACGGAGCACAAGGAGGAGTTCACATGTTGAACGGCAAGACCATCGCGTTCCTGGTCGCTCCGGAAGGAGTGGAGCAGGTAGAGCTGACCGAGCCGTGGAAGGCGGTCAAGCAGGCGGGCGGCACGCCCCGGCTCGTCTCCACCCGGCGCGGCCAGATCCAGGCGTTCAACCACCTGGACAAGGCCGACACGTTCGCCGTGGACGACACGGTGGACGACGTGGACGCGGGGTCCTTCGACGGCCTCGTCCTGCCCGGGGGCGTCGCGAACCCGGACTTCCTGCGTACGGTGCCCAGGGCCGTACAGTTCGCCCGCGCCTTCTTCGACTCGGGCAAGCCGGTCGCCTCCATCTGCCACGCGCCCTGGACCCTCATCGAGGCCGACGTGGTACGCGGCCGGACGGTCACCTCCTGGCCCAGCCTCACGACCGACCTGCGCAACGCCGGGGCGAGCTGGGTCGACAAGGAGGTCATGGTCTGCACGGAAGGGCCGAACACCCTGGTGAGCAGCCGCAAGCCGGACGACCTCAAGGCGTTCTGCCAGGCGGCCATCGACGCGTTCGGGAAGTGACCCTCTTGCGGCGCCCGCCCTTCACCCCGTGACGGGGCGGGGCCGCGTCCCGATCGCCGCGATCAGCCCGGCGACCTGATCCGGGTGGGTGAGCTGGGGGTAGTGCCCCGCCTCCAGCACCCGGGCCACCTCCAGCCCACTTGCCCGGCCGTCTCCTCGGACACCGTCTCCTGGGAGACCGGCGAGAGGTGAGTCGGCGGTGCCGGTGATGATCGTCACGGGTACCGTCACCGTGGCGAGCAGGCGTCGTGCCTCCGTGCGGGTGGCCGGATCCGCGGCGGCGCGCAACGCCGCGACCACCCGGCGCGCCACGCCGGGACGTTCGAGGTCGGCGAGCGCGCCGGTCACCGCCGGGGCCTCCGGGGGCAGGCCGAGCAGCGCGGCCACCTTGGCCGCCGGGGCTCTGCGCAGCCACGCGGCCGTCAGGGCCGAGCGCAATCGGGCCGGCCCGACGGGCTGCAGGAAGGCCGGGGCGACGAGGACGAGCCCCGCGATCCGCTCGGGGTGGCGGGCGGCGAACCGCAGCGCGGGACCGCACGCGAACGAGTGACCGACCAGCACCGGCCGCGTCTCGGCGGGCGCGAGCAACTCCTCCAGCCAGCGATCGAGCACCCCAGCCGAGAACAACCCGCCCACGGCCCGACCGGCCCGCCCCACCGCCGCAGCGGACTCCACCCCCGCCTGGACCGGACGAAGCACCTCCCCAGAGGACCGCCCCACCGTCGCGGCGGTGGGCGGCGTCTTCGGGGTGGAGGAGCGGCCGAGGCCCGGTAGGTCGGCGGTGAGCACCGGGCCGTCGAGGTGGGTGGCGAGCGGGGCCCACATGTCGGCGTTCATCGGCAACCCGGGCAGCAGCACGTAGGAGGGCCGCTTCCGGTCACCGATCACCCAGGTTCTGGCCCCGCCGACGTCCTGGAACCCCTGCTCCCCGGGCCAGGGCTCCGATGCGCCGAACCGGCCGGCGACCAGGTGGTCGGCCCAGCGGCGCAGCTCCGCACGTACCGGCGGCATCCTCAGCCCGGCCGCGGCGGCGAGTTCGCGGGCGGAGGCCGTCGGGTAGCGGTCGGTGGACAGGAACGGCAGCGACTCCGGATCGGCGCCGGTCAGCGCGCGCGGCAGCCGTTTGACCAGCCCGATCGGCACATGACGGCGGGGCGCGGGCACGCCCACGTGGCGGGCCACCAGCCCGACCAGCTCGGGCAGGAGCGGCGTGTCGTCGTCGAGCACCCAGTGGTCCTGCCCAGGGGGCGCGGCGGGCAGTTCGGCCAGGAAGCGGGCGACGTACCCGATGGTGACCACGGGCACGAACACGTCGCGCCCGCCGGGCAGCGCGGGCAGCCGGCCCCGCCACAGGTCGCCCAGCACGGACGCCAGGCCGATGTACTGGCCGGGGCCGATCACGGTGGACGGATGCGCCATGGTCAGGGGCACGCCCAGCTCCCCGGCGCGTACGCGGACGGCCTGGTCGGCCTCGCGCTTCGACTCCTCGTACGCGCCACCCCCGCCCTCCCGCGGCCCCTGCCCCCGGGCGATCCGGTAACCGCCGATGTGGACGAGGCACCGCAGCCCCGGCACCGTGGCGGCCCACTCGACGACGTGGAGCGCGCCCGTCACGTTGGCCGCCCGCGCCTGCGCCGGGTCCAGCCCGAAGGCGTAGCGGGCCGCCGCGTTGTACACGTCACGCGCCTCGGGCAGCCCGGTCAGGGGCTCGGACACGTCCGCGGTGACGACCGTCAGCCGCCCGGTGTCCACGCCCTCGCCCGCCAGCCAGCCGGTGAGCCGGTCGGCCCGCCCCGCCCGTACGGTCGCCGCCACGCTCTGCCCGCGCCCGAGCAACTCGGCCACGAGCGAGCGCCCGATGAACCCTCCGCCTCCGAACACGATCGCATCCACACGCTTCTCCTTATCAGTAGACCGATCTACATATTTTTAGGGCACGGCAAAGCCGCGCTCAGGTGCGGGCGAGCAGCGCCTTCGCCTGCCGCCCCACCCGTTCGAGCGGCTCCCTGCTCCGGCGCGCCCTGGCCAGCACCAACGCCCCTTCCACCATGGCCAGGATCGTCACCGCCAGATCGTCGGCGCCGGGCCGGCCGTCCAGCCTGGCCCGCAGCGCGGCCTCCCAGGACGCGTACACCTCCGCGCACGCCTCCTGCAGCGCGTCGTTGTCGGCGGCCATCTCCAGCGCGACCGTGGCCACCGGGCAGCCCTTGCGCCATCCCGAGGACTCCAGCCGCTCGCCGAGAAAGGTCAGCACGCTCTCGACCATGGCCTCGGCCGTGGGGGCCGAATCGGCGAGGTCGGCGAGCGCCGTGCCGATCGCGGTGCCGGCCCGGCGTACGGACTCGGCGACGAGCTGGTCCTTGCCGCCGGGGAAATGGAAGTACAGCGAGCCGCGCGGCGCGTTGCCCGCCGCGATGACCTGGTTCAGCCCCGCCCCGAAGTAGCCGCCGCTCTCCAGCAGTTCCTGCGTCGCGTCCAGCAACCGCACCCGCGTCTCGGCGCCCTTGCGCCCTTTCCGTTCCGCCACGCGCACCAAAATAGACCGGTCTGCATATTAAATGCAAACGGGCCCCTGACGAGATCGAAACCCGTCTGTAACGCCTTGTCCCCAGGAGAGAAATGGTCTAGATGTAGACCAAATGGAGCGTCCTCCGCGCCCCCCAGGGAGACCTCAATGACCACTGAAGAGGATTCCAGACGACTCGCCGAGCTCGGCTACAAGCAGGAGCTGGCCCGCACTTGGAGCGGTTTCTCCAACTTCGCCATCTCCTTCTCGATCATCTCCATCCTTGCCGGCTGCTTCACGACCTTCGGGCAGGCGTGGAACAACGGCGGCCCCATCGCGATCTCCTGGGGCTGGCCGCTGATCTCCGTGTTCATCCTGATCATCGGGTTCTGCATGTCGGAGCTGGTGTCGGCGTACCCGACGGCCGGCGGCATCTACTGGTGGGCCGCCAAGCTGGGCAAGCCGATCCACGGCTGGTTCACCGGCTGGCTCAACCTCATCGGCCTCATCGCCGTCACCGCGTCGGTCGACTACGGCTGCGCGACGTTCCTCAACATCACCATCAACCGGCTGACCGGCGGCGGGTGGGAAGCCTCGCTCCCGAACGCGTTCCTGCTGTTCGTGATCGTCCTCGCGCTGCACGCGCTGATCAACATCTACAGCCACCGGCTCATCTCGGTGCTGCAGAACGTCTCGGTCTGGTGGCACGTCGTCGGCGCCGCGGTCGTGGTGGCCATCCTGGTCTTCGCACCGGAGAACCACCAGTCGGCCGGCTTCGTCTTCGGCGGCACGAACCAGAACACCGAGTTCGACTTCGCCACCGACGGCCTGCCGTTCTGGCTCTACATCCTGCCGCTCGGCTTCCTGCTCACCCAGTACACGATCACCGGGTTCGACGCCTGTGCCCACGTGTCGGAGGAGACGCAGGGCGCGGCCAAGAGCGCGGCCCGCGGCCTGTGGCAGTCCATCTTCTACTCGGCCATCGGCGGCTGGGTCCTGCTGCTGGCATTCCTGTTCGCCGCCACGGACGTGGAGGCGCTCAACAAGGGAGGCGGCTTCGTCGGGGTCATCTTCGAGACCGCGCTCTCGTCCCCGCTGGCCACGGCGGTCTTCGCGATCTCCACGATCGGCCAGTTCTTCTGCGGGATGAGCTGCGTGACGTCGATGTCGCGGATGACGTACGCGTTCTCGCGCGACGGCGCGGTGCCCGGCTGGCGCCTGTGGTCCCGGGTCGACCGCAACCGCACCCCCGTCAACGCGATCATCGCCGGCTGCGTCGCGGCCGCGCTGATCACCCTGCCCGCCCTCTACGCGCCTCCCGGATCGACCACGCCGGTCGCGTTCCTCGCCGTCGTGTCGATCGCGGTCATCGGGCTCTACCTGGCCTTCCTCATCCCGATCTGGCTCCGGCTGCGCATGGGCGACGCCTTCACGCCCGGCCCGTGGACGCTCGGCAGGAAGTACAAGGTCCTGTGCTGGATCGCCTGCGTGGAGATCGTCATCGTGTCGATCTACTTCATCATGCCGCTGTCCCCCAAGGGCATCCCGGGCAATCCTGAGTTCACCTGGACGTCGGTCAACTACGCGCCGATCGCGGTCGGGGTGGTGCTGATCGGGATCGCGCTGTGGTGGACGCTGTCGGCCAAGCGCTGGTTCACGGGTCCCCGCCGCACGATCGACGAGATCGGAGTCAAGTGAGAGCGGCGAAGCCCGGCTGAGCACGGAAAGTGGGCGCCACCAGACCGCGGTGGCGCCCACTTCATGGCCGCTGACTCAGCACCCCGCCTGCCGGCGAGGGCCCGCCCAGGCTACGGACGGGACGTGGTCGGGAAGGAGCCGCCCCAGTGGAGCTTGTCCTTCGACCAGGTCTGACCCTGGCTCTTCTGCTGCTTGAGCGCGTTCTTGAGCGTGCCGACGGCGCAACGCGTGCCGTGCGGCGGCACCTTCTGCGCGATCAGGTACTCGTCGATGATGTCCGTCTGACACTTGTCCTTGCCGTAAATACGGTGCCCCCAGCCCTCGTACGTGAGCAGCACCGCCTTCGGACCCATCTGCCTGGCCACGTTCTGCGACCAGTTCAACGGGGTGGCAGGGTCGTGAATCGAACTACCGAGCAGGATCGGCGTGTCACCCGTGTACCGCAGCTTGTGCGGCGGGTTGGTCGTCGGGTAGTTCATGCAGATCGGCATGTCATCGGTCGGGTACGGGTGGTACCGCGTGTCCGGGGCGAGACGGTTCGAGCTCCGCATGATCGCCGCGTATTCCCGGTAGTTGCGCACCCGCAGGTTGTAGTCCTGGCACAGGATCGCGGTCGGCATCCAGGCGGTGTCACCCTCGACGGGCCCCCGGCCCGGCAGCGGCGGCACCCAGCTCGGCTCGGCCCCGCCGTTCAGCCAGTTGATCACCTCGGTGAACAACCGCCAGTCGGGTCCCTCGGTGCCCAGCGCGGCGTTGTAGATGACCTGCAGCTCCGTCATCCGGCGGTCGGTGCCCGGGTAGATCAGCTTCCCGGCCCGCGCCTTGGTCAGCAGGTCCTTCCAGATCGCCCGGATGTCCTTGCCGTGCAGAACGCAGCTCGTGTCCTGCTCGCACCACCCGACGGTCTGGTCGAAGGAGTCCTCGATGGCCAGCGCCTCGGTGTCGAAGAAGGCCCTGACGCCCAGGCTGTGGTCCATGTTGCTGTCGAGGGCCAGCGCCCGGATCCTGCCCGGGAACAGCTCGGCGTACATCTGGCCGATCAGCGTCCCGTACGAGATGCCGTAGTAGGTGAGCTTCTCCTCACCGAGGGCCGCACGCAGGGCGTCCAGGTCACGCGCGACGTCCACCGAGTCGACGTGGTCGTAGAGCGGACCGGTGCGCTCGCGGCAGTCCTTGTGCAACTGCTTGGTGAAGTGGTTCCAGGCGTTGAAGTCGCGCTGGCTCTTCATGACGGTCGCCGGCATCTTGTTGTACACCGACGCCGAGCAGATCACCGGGTTGCTCCGGCCCACGCCCCGAGGGTCGAAACCAACGATGTCGAACCGCTTCTGCAACTCCTCGGTGAAGAACCCGGGAGCACCGTACGCGGCCTCGACGCCCGATCCACCCGGACCACCCGGGTTGATCACCAGCGAGCCGACCCGAGCCGCCGGGTCGGTGGCCTTACGCCGCGCGACGGCGATGTCGACCTTCTGACCACCCGGCTTGGACCAGTCGATCGGCACGGCCAGCTTGCCGCACTCGGCGGCGGGCTCCTCCTCACAGGGCGCCCAGGTGATGGTGCCCGTCTTGGAGGTGGCCGTGGTGGTCGGCTTGGGGGTCGCCGTCGCGGTCGGCTTGGGGGTCTCCGTGACGGCCCGCTTGGGTTCCGCGCTGGCCGTGGAAACAGGTAAAAGTGTCGCCAGTGCCACGAAGGCAGTGGCGACCAATGACGTCCGTATTTGCATACAGCTCCAATCATCGGTCGGTACGCCCACCTTTGGGGCGCGCTCGGCCACGTGCGATCATGCCTGGTCAGCGACGCTGATGGAGCCGAATTCAAAATTTTTCTCACAGCGGACCTACGCCGCTGTAAAACAGGAGGTAACAGACCCGTCTCACTCAGTGAGCACGAATCGGCCCGAAATTCAGCCTGCCTCGAAGGCGGTGGCGACGGCCGCCCGCACCTCGTCCATGGCGGCGGAGCCCAGCTCACGCTTGAGGGAGGTCATGTCCACGTCGGGCATCCCGCAGGCGATCGCCCAGTCCCACGGCGTCAGATCGCCGTCGACGTTGAGCGCGAACCCGTGGCTGGTGACGCCCCGGCTCTGCCGCATCCCGATCGAGATGATCTTCCGCCCGGTCTCGGTGGTCCACACCCCGGTCAGCAGCTCCGACCCGGGCGGCGTGTCCCGCCGCTCGGCGGCCAGCCCCAGCTTGCCCAGCGCCTCGACCAGCCGCAGCTCCACCTCACGCACGTAGTCGACGATGCCCTCACCCTCGTCGAGCTTGACGATGAGGTAGCCGACGAGTTGCCCGGGCCCGTGATAGGTGAGCTGCCCTCCGCGCCCGGTCTCGAGGACGGGGATGCCGCGCGTGGGGTCGGGCAGGTGGGTGATCGGCGTACGGCGCCCGATCGTGTAGACGGAGGGGTGGCTCAGCAGCCAGAGCGTGTCCGGCCGCTCGTCCCGTTGGCGCCGGCCGACGAGGTCGGTCATGCGCTCCATCGCCTGGTCGTAATCGACGAGCTCATCCTGAACGAGCGTCAGCGGCCTTGCCCTCATGTTTCGAGGATATGCCGGGTCTTGCCATGAACTGGGCCCGCATCCGGTCGTGCGTCCCGTCGTACCACCCGGATGTGCACGTTACCGCAGGATGTCCCTCCGATGAGATCCGAATCCGCGCAGATAATCTGCAGGAAGAGGCTTAAGATGGATCCAAGAGGCGATCAGGGAGTCTGTGGTGTTGCTTCGCTTCAGAGGGGCCAACCACCGGTCATTTCGCGACGAGTTCGACATCTGGCTGGCCGCCAGCAAGTTCAACCAGGGAGCACGCCGTCCCGCCGGACTGGCCGAAGACCCCGACCTGGCCTACCTGCCGACCACCGCCATCTATGGGTCCAACGCGTCAGGCAAATCCAATGTCCTGTCCGCCATCCGCTGGATGCGTCAGGCGGTGCTGAACTCCGTCCACGGCTGGTCCAGCCTCGACGGTGTGCCCCGTGAGCCGTACGAACTCGACCCGGCGGCCCGTGCCGGCGCCTCCCTCTTCGAGGTGGACATCGTTCTCAACGGTGATCGTTACGTCTACGGCTTCGAGGTGTCCGACGAACAGGTCGAGACCGAATGGCTGCACGTCTACCCAGGCGGGCGGGCTCGTCGGCAGGTCTGGTTCGAACGCGACGCGGATTCCGATGATCTGCTCGCCTTTCCCGGCGAGGGGCTGAAGGGGCCGAAGGAGAGCCTTGTCTCCCAGACACGTCCCAATGCCTTGTTCCTCACGGTCGCCGCGGCCTTCAACCAGCCTCATCTCAAGCCGATCCATGACTGGTTCCGCTTCAACCTGTGGTGGATCAGCCCTGGCCGCGACTTCGAGGAGCGCCAGAGCTTCACCCGCAAGATGCTCGACGACCCACGGCAGCGGGATCGCATCGTCCGGCTGCTCAAGATCGCCGATCTGGGTGTCGTCGGGACCGAGGTCGACGGCTTGACCGGTGAACTCCGGCTTCTTCACCAAGGCCCCTCCGGTCCTGTGCCGTTGAGCTACGAACAGCAGGAATCCATGGGGACGCGGTCCTGGTTCGCTTTCATCGGCCCTCTTCTCACCGCGCTCGACCGAGGGGCGGTTCTCCTCGTCGACGAACTCGACACCAGCTTGCACCCCCTGTTCGCCGCCGATGTCCTCCGGCTTTTCCGGGATCCGGCGGCCAACCCGAACAACGCCCAGCTCATGTGCACGCTGCACGACGCGGGCTTCTTGGGGCGTGCGCACATCTCCCAGCCTTTGGAACGCGACCAGGTCCGGATCACCGTCAAGAATCCGGATGGCGCCTCCGAGATCTACCCGCTGACCGATGCCCGTCCCCGCAAGACCGAGGCACTCGACCGGAACTACTTGGCAGGCGCTTATGGCGGCGTACCGACGCTGACCATCGGCGAGATCGCCGAGACTCTCGCCGAACACCGAACGGAGGCGCCCACCTGATGTCCAAGCGTGGAGCACCCGGTGGCGACTCGGCCCCGCGCACTCCTGCGCGACCCTTCAACCGACATCTATCTGATCATCAAAGCCCTCGGAATCGTCTCGTAAATCCCGGACCACCTGATTTCCAGAGAAGGAGCGAACCGATCGTGTCCAAGGCGGACTGCCGGCCTTCGGTGAGCGACGGGCCGCTGCGGGGCAACGTGGACGACGTCGTCCTCGAACGCGTGGCCCGGCTCGCTCCCTCGCGCTGAACGCCTGCGGGGCGCCGGAGGCGCTGAGCGCCTCTCGGCGAAGCCCTGTCGCGGTGGGCGCCGGCGGCCCACCCGCACAACTACGCTGCCCGGTAGCCCTTCGGCTCTTCCGGGACGAGGATCCACATCACGACGTAGACCACCCAGAGCGGCCCCGGAATGAGCGACAGCAGCAGCCAGAGGATCCGGACGAGGGTGGGCGGCAGGCCCATCTTGTCGGCGAGACCGCCGCAGACGCCGGCCAGGATCCTGTGCTCTCTTGAGCGGTACATGCTGTTCCTCCGTGTGGTTTGTGACCTACCTGAAGAACGGACGGCCGAGCCGCAGGACTCCCGTCACGAACCCTGAGAAAACCCTGTAAGGGTCAGCCATTCATGTGCCATGCCCAGATGTCGGCTGGTCAGTCCATGCCTGGGGTCCACGTGGATGAGGAGGAAATCATCCAGACCCTGATGCACCCTGAGGTATTCCTCGTCCTCCGCCCACACCTGGTCGTCGAACCAGACGAACGGACGGCCGCCCGTGTATTCGGCCACGTGACGGGTCTTGAACATCTCCCCGTGTTCGCTGGGCACGTCGGGGCTCATGGGGATGACCGGGAGCGAGGGCAGGCCGATCCTGGGAGCGATCCAGTCGTTGGCGTGCTGCTCCCACGTGGTCGCCCAGACCAGCTCGGAGCGGGTGGCCAGGGCCAGGTCGAGCAGGCGGCGGCCGTGCCGGGGGTTGAGGTGGACGGTGTAGACGTTCGTGCCGATCGTGCAGCGGTAGCGGCGGAAGTCGGGGGTGGGCCGGGCCATCGGGTTGAGCACGCCGTCCACGTCGAGCAGGAGCAGAGGTTTCACTTAACGGCTCCGGCCCGGTGTTCCTGGGGGCTGACGCCGCGTACGCGTTTGAAGGCCGCGCTGAGCGCGAACGGGCTGCCGTAGCCGACCTTCCTGGCGACCGAGCCGATCGTCGCGTCCGGCTCGCGCAGCAGGTCGGCGGCCAGGGCCAGGCGCCAGTCGGTGAGGAAGGACATCGGCGGCTCCCCGACCAGCTCGGTGAACCGCCTGGCCAGCGAGGCCCTCGACACGCCCACCTCGGCGGCCAGGGTGGCGACCGTCCACGGGTGGGCGGGGTTGTTGTGCAGCATGCGCATGGCCTTGCCCACGATGGGGTCGCTCATGGCGCGGTACCAGGCGGGCGCCTCGTTCGTGGCGAAGTGGCCCCGCAGCACCGCGATGAGCAGCAGGTCGAGCAGCCGGTCGAGGACGGCCTCCTGCCCCGGCTCGTCCTTGACGATCTCGGCGCCGAGCAGCGAGATGATCGGGTCGCCCGGCCGGACGATCAGCGGGGGCAGCGCTTCGAGCAGCCGCCTGCTGACCTCGCCCTCCATGGAGTAGGTGCCGGTGAGCAGCACGGTCTCGCCGTCGGGGTTGTTGCCCCACGACCGGATGCCCAGGTCCATGGCCTCGTAGAGCGACTCGCCGTCGAGCGTGGTGCAGCGCTGGCCGGGGTGGATGACGATCTGCGGCTCGGTGCCGGGATCGTCGGCCACCGTGTACGGCTCCGGCCCCCGGTTGATCGCGACCTCGCCGGGCCGCAGGCGTACGGGCTCGTCGCCGTCGAGGATGACCCACGCCTGCCCGCGCACCAGCGCCGTCACCGACAGCGGAGCCTCGTCCTGAATGCGCAGTGACCAGGGCGGATCCAGGATCGAGCGGAGGAGGAAGGCGCCGCGTGCCCTCGGCCCGTCCAGTAGCGCGGCGAGCTGATCCATGAGCTAGACGATCGCATATGGGATTGCGCTTCTCAACTATGGAGCGTCTTAACAGCATGGTGACTTACTGGACTTATGACAATCCTGGTACTCGGCGGGACCGGCAAGACCGGCCGCCGCATCGCTGACAGGCTCACCGCGCTCGGCCTGCCCGTACGGATCGGCTCCCGCTCGGCCACGCCGGCCTTCGACTGGCAGGACCGCTCCACCTGGCGGGGCGCACTCGACGGCGTCACGGCCGCCTATGTCTCCTACTATCCCGACCTGGCCTTCCCCGGTGCGTACAACGACGTCAAGGCGTTCACGGAGCTGGCCGTGCGCAGCGGCGTACGGAGGCTGGTGCTGCTGTCCGGCCGCGGCGAGGCGGAGGCGCAGGCGAGCGAGCAGACCGTGCGGGAGTCGGGCGCCGAGTGGACGGTGCTCCGCTGTAGCTGGTTCATGCAGAACTTCAGCGAGGACTTCCTCACCGGCTCCGTCCTCGGCGGCGTCATCGCCCTGCCCGCCGCCGACATCCCCGAGCCGTTCGTGGACGTCGAGGACATCGTGGACGTGGCCGTCGCGGCCTTCACCGAGGAGGGCCACACCGGCAGGCTGTACGAGCTGACGGGACCGAGGCTGCTGACGTTCGCCGAGGTGAGCGACGAACTCGCCAAGGCGATCGGGCGGCCGGTCTCGTTCGTCCGGGTGTCACCGGAGGAGTATGTGGCCACGGCCATGGCCAACGGCGCGACCGAGGACGAGGCCCACGGCCTGGCCGCGCTGTTCACGGAGATCCTCGACGGCCGCAACGCCGGCCTGACCGACGGCGTGCGCGAGGCCCTCGGCCGCCCGGCCCGCGACTTCGCCGACTACGCCAGGGCCAACGCCCACGTATGGAAGTCCTAGGACCGCACCACCCGTGCCGGGTCCCAGCCGGGCCGCGGCACGGAGTCGAGCAGCAGCCGGGTGTACGGGTGCTCCGGCTCGGCCAGCACCCGCTCCACCGGACCCCGTTCCACCACCACCCCCCGATGCAGCACCAGCGTCTCCTCGCACAGGTGCCGCACGACGGCCAGGTCATGGCTGACGAACAGCAGCGCGACCCCCGCCTCCCGCCGCACCCGGGCCAGCAGCTCCAGGATCTGCGCCTGGATGGACACGTCGAGCGCGGCCACGGCCTCGTCGAGCACCAGCACCGACGGCTCCACCGCCAGCGCCCTGGCGATCGCCAGGCGCTGGCGCTGGCCGCCGCTGAGCCGGTGCGGCCGCGCCCCCGCCTCCCGGCTGCCGAGCCCCACCTGCTCGAGCAGCTCGGCGGCACGTGACCGCGGCCTGTCGTGCAGCTTGAGCGCCGTGTGCAGGCACTCGGCGGCCGTCAGCCGGGGGTCGAGCGAGATGTACGGGTCCTGGAACACCATCTGGATCTCCCGGGCCCTGCGCAGCCTGGCGGCCTTGCCGCGCTCCTTCGCCCGGCGCTCCCGCCCGCCGACGGTGATCGTGCCAGAGTCGGGGGTGGCCAGGCCGACGAGCATGCGGGCGATGGTGGTCTTGCCCGAGCCCGACTCGCCCACCAGGCCGAGCGAGCCGCCGGCGGCCAGGTCGAACGAGACCGCGTCGGCGGCGGCCGTGGCGCCGTAGGTCTTGCACAGGTCGCGTACGGCGAGCATCAGGCCTCCACGAGGCGGCAGGCGGCGGAGCCGCCGGATACGGTCACGGGCTCGGGCCGCCACTGCGCGCACGCGTCGGCGGCGTGCGGGCACCGGGGGGCGAAGGGGCAGCCGGTGAACGCGTCGTCCAACGAGGGCGGGCGGCCGGGGATGGGCCGGATGGGGCGGGGGTCGCCCAGCTCCGGCGTGCAGGCCAGCAGCCCCGCGGTGTAGGGATGGCGGGGGTCCTCGAACAGCTCCTTGGCCGGCCGCGACTCCACCACCGTCCCCGCGTAGAGCACGTGCACCCGATCGCAGAACGCGGCGGCGAGCTGCAGGTCGTGTGTGATGAACAGCATGCCGAGCGACCGCTCCGCCTGGACCCGGCGCAGCAGCGCGAGCGTCTCGGCCTGGGTGGTGACGTCGAGCGCGCTCGTCGCCTCGTCGGCCAGCAGCAGCGCCGGGTCGGCGGCCAGCGCGGCGGCGATGACCACGCGCTGCAGCATGCCGCCGGAGAGCTCGTGCGGATATTGCCGCAGGCGCAGCTCCGGATCGCGCATCCCGACCGCCGCCAGCAGCTCCAGGGCCCGCGCCTGGGCCTCGGCCTTGGGGCGGCCCAGCGTGTGGACCATGCGTTCGGTCAGGAAGTCGCCGATCCGGCGGACCGGGTTGAGCGACGAGCGCGGATCCTGGTAGATCATCGACACCTGCGCGGCCCGCAGGTCGCGCAGCGCGGCCGGGGACATGGTCAGCACGTCGTCGCCCGACACCGTCACCCGGCCGGACACGCGTGCGCCGGAGGGCAGCAGGCGCAGCACCGAGCGGGCGATCGTGGACTTGCCCGAGCCGGACTCGCCCACCAGGCCCACGATCTCGCCCTTGCCGACCGTGAGCGACACCTCGCGCAGGATCGGCCGCCGGCCGCCCGCCTCGATCGTCAGCCCTTCCACGGAGAGCAGCATCACGTCCCCCTCACGCCCATGCGGTCGGCCACGCGCACGCCGATCACGTTGAACGACACGACCACCAGAGCGATGGCCGCGCCCGGCACCAGCACCGGCAGGAACGCCCCCTGCACGATCGCCGGCTGCCCCTCCTTGACCATCAGCCCCCAGTCGGAGGACGGCGGCTGCGCCCCGAACCCGAGGAAGCTCAGCGTGGCCAGGCTCATCAGCCCCTCGCCGAACAGCACGACCAGGTAGCCGACGATCGAGCGCGCCATGTTGGGCACCAGATGCCGCACGCAGATCGTGAACCCGCCCATGCCCTGCACCCGGTAGGCGTCGATGTACGGCTTGCCGCACTCGGCCAGCGCGACGCTCCTGGTGTATTTGGCGATCGTCGGCGTGTACGCCAGCCCGAGCGCGACCACCGCCGTCGTCATCCCGTTGCCGAACACGGCCACGATCAGCACCACGAACAGCAGCCCGGGAAAGGCGTACATGACGTCGGTCAGCCGGGACACCACGGTGTCGACCCAGCCCCGGTGCCAGGCGGCCAGCGTGCCGAGGGCGACGCCGAGGACCGAGGCGATGGCCAGCAGCGCCAGGGGGCCGATCAGGGAGGTGCGGGCGCCGTAGAGGACCCTGGTGAGCAGGTCGCGGCCCGACTGGTCGGCGCCGAGCAGGTGGCCGGGGCCCATCGGCGCGAGCGTGGCGGCGAAGTCGACCGCGTCCGGCTCGTAGGGGGCCACCAGCGGCGCCAGCGCCGCCGCCACCACGACCAGCCCGAGGAAGGCGGTGGCCAGCCAGTAGCCGACGGGCCGCGCGGGCCGGATGGACAGCGTGGCGACCGTCATGCCCGCCTCCTCACTCTGGGGTCGATCAGCGGCTGCGCCAGCTCGACCAGCGTGGTCACCGCGATGTAGGCGGTGACCATGAGCAGCAGCACGGCCTGTGTCACGGGGAAGTCGTGGGTGTTGATCGCGTGCACCAGCAGCGAGCCGATGCCGTTGAGGCCGAACGCGGTCTCCACGGTCACCGTCCCGGCCAGCATCCCGGCGGTGACCAGGCCGCACATGGTCACGATGGGCCCGAGCGCGCCCCTGAACACGTGCCGGACGACGATCAGCCGCTCGGACAGCCCCGAGGCGCGGGCCACGCTCACGTGGTCGAGCTCGCGCTGCTCGATCATGGACTGCCTGGTCACGCGGCTGATGATGGCCAGCGCGCCGAGCGCCAGCGTCACGGCGGGCAGCGTCAGGTGCCACAGCGAGCCGCCGCCCATGACCGGGAACCAGCCGAGCTGCACGCCGAACAGCGAGATCAGCGCCGTGGCGATGACGAACGACGGCACGGACGTGGCGAACGTGGTGCCCGCGACGACGGCCGAGTCGGTCCGGCCGCCGCGCACCGCCGCCAGCACCCCGAGCGCGACCCCGAACACCACGAACAGCACCGCCGCGTACGCCACCAGCCCCAGCGTGCTCGGCAGCCGGGCCAGCAGCAGGTCGAAGACCTGGTCGTTGTACTGCGTGGAGCGCCCGAGGTCGCCGGTCACCGCGTCGCCGAGCCAGCGCCCGTATTGCACCAGGAACGGGTCGTCGAGGTGGTATTGGGCGCGGATGGCCGCCAGGTATTCGGGGCTCAGGTTCTCCTTGCCGCCCGCCAGGAACGTCACCGGATCTCCGGGCGCCGCGTAGGACGCCCCGAAGATCACGAACGAGGTGGCGAGCAGCGTGGCGACCAGCCCGGCCAGCTTGCGGACCACTGGCTCAGCCCTTGGCCCCGAGGTCGACCGCCCACGGGTAGCCCATGTGGACCTGGGAGGCGGGCGGGCCGCTCACCTTGCCGCCGAGCACGACCGCGTTGGGCACCTCGACCAGCGAGATCCACACCATGTCGGCGGTGAAGAGCCGCTGCAACTCGATGACGTCCTTGGCGCGGGCCGCGTCGTCGGTGGTCTCCAGCGCCTTGGCCACGAGCTCGTCGTAGCCGGGCGAGCTGAACCCGACCCAGTTGTTGGCCGAGCCGCTCAGGCCGTTGTCGTAGAAGCCGATGGGGTCGGACTTGGTGATGTACCAGTCGTCGGGGACGAGGTCGACCTGGGCCCGCAGTGACTTGTCGGTGTAGAAGCTGCCGAACTCGGACGCCGGGACGGACTTGATCTGCACGTTCAGGCCGATCTTCTTGGCCGCGTCGACGACGGCGTTGGCGATGACCGTGCGCGACTGCTCGCCGTCGGTCGCCACGATGATCGGCTCCTTCGGCGACCCGGCCTCCTGGACCAGCTTCTTGGCCTCCTCGAGCCGCGGCGAGTCGGGCGCGCCCTGGAGCTGGTCGTAGGCCGCCTGGAACGCCTCCTTCTCGTAGGACCACGCCCCCGCCCCGACCGGCACCTTCCACGGCCTGGCCAGCCCCGCGAACCCGGACCTGGCGATGCCCGCCCGGTCGACGGCCAGCGACAGCGCCCGGCGGATCTTCGGGTCCTTCATCACGCCGCGATCGGTGGGCAGCAGCACGAACACCCGCGTGGTCGCGCCATAGGCCACGCTGACCGCCTGGTTGCTCTGCAGCGCCACCGCGGGCCCGGTGTCGGACAGGTAGGCCCCCTGCGCGGCCCCCGTCACCAGGCTGTTGACCAGCGCCGTGTCGTCGGCCCACTGGAACGTGACGCTCTTGGTGAGCGGCTTGACGTCCTTGTTCCAGTAGGCGTCGTAGCGCTCGATCGTCATCTTCGACCCCGACACCCACTCCTTGAGCCGGTAGGGCCCACTGCAGGCGTCGTCGTGCCCGGGGGTGCCATAGTCCTTGCCGAGCCGGTCGACGACCTTTTTGTTGAGCACGATGCCCGCCCCGCCCGCGATGGCCTGGACGAACAGCGCGTTGGGCTTCTTGAAGGCGATCGTGACCTCGTGCTCGCCGGTCTTGGTGACGGACGCGACGTCGTCGAACTCGTCGGATTCGTCCATGCCCTCGCCCGAGTGCCGCTTCAGGCTCCACACCACGTCGTCGGCCGTGACCGGCGAGCCGTCGTGGAACGTGGCGTCCTGGCGCAGCGTGAGCACCATGGTCTTCGGGTCGGGCTGCTCGGCCTTCTCCGCCAGCCAGGGCTTGACCGTCATGTCGGGCTGGGTCTGCATGAGACGCTCGCAGACGTTGGCCATGACCGTGCGGTTGGGGGTGCCGCCGTCGGCGTCGAGGTCGAGGGTGCCGGGCTCCTCGTCGAGCAGCCACACGGCGTTCTCGAGCGGGCCCGCGGCCTTGGCCGTGCGCTCGACGAGGGTGAGCTTGGCGGGGTCGGGTGCCTTGGTCGTGGCGGCGGGGCCGCCGCACGCCGCGACCAGGCCGGCAACGGCGACCAGGGGGATGAGTCTCTTCACGGGGTCACTTCTCCAGGCGGTCCGTCGTAGAGGTTCCAGGGCACGCGCTCGTACTCGTGGTCGCAGGGCGTGCCGGCCGCGATCAAGTAGTCGCCCGTGGTGAGGTCGACGCAGCTCGACAGCAGGGTCGCCCACCGCTTGACGGCGGGCTGGGTCTCGTCGGGGTGGGTGCAGAGGGACTCGGGGTAGCCCAGGTGGTCGGACATGGCGAGCCTGATCCGCTTGCGGGCCTCGTCGGTGCCGGACGCCTCGCGTACGGCCCGCAGCCCGCCCTCGGCCCTCGGCACCCGGAACAGCGAGTCGGCCGAGCCGGGCCGGTAGGAGGCGGCGAGCTGGGGTGGCACGAACGCCTGGTAGTGGTTGCCGTGCACGAGCAGCCCGTCGGTCGGATACATCCAGCCGACCGCGCCCGGCGTGGTCTCCAGGTCGATCGCGAACCCGTCGCGATGCGTGACCAGCGCGTTGCTGGCGATGTGGGCCCGCGACTTGGTCAGCGCCTCCAGCGCGGCGTTGAGGTCGCCGCTGTCGAGCACCCGCCGCCTGATCAGCGTCTGCGGCACGCCCACCGAGTCGTCGAAGCGCCCGCCGAGCCCGTTGGCGTTGAGCGCGATGCCCGCCGAGTTGGCCCCCTGCCGCCCGACCTGCCCCGCCTCGACATGCATGATCACCGTGGGCCTGCCGGGCTGGACCACCCTGAGCACCATCAGCGTGTCGCGCACGCCGTGGCGCCAGTCCCAGTTCTGGCCGGCGTAGACGTGGCCGTCGCCGGACGCCTCGCCCATCATCGCGAACGACGTGCACCCGTCGGGCTCCATGGAGCTGAAGGTGGTGTCGTAGATGATCTCGCCGCGGGCGTTGAGCGCGAGCACGTCGAGGAAGCCGATCCCGGCGCCCTCGGCGATGCCCTCCATCTCCTCGACCAGTTCGGGGGCGAAGGCCCTGCTCGGCTCGGCCCAGCGCGCCGCCCGCTCGAGGACCTGCCCCCACGACAGGCCGCTGGAGTGCGCGAACGCCTCCGCGTAGTAGGTCAGCGCCCGCTCGATGCGCACGCGCGCCTGCTCGCCGTATTGCCGCCCGCGCTCACGTGGAGCGCCCGAGATCTCGACGAGGGGCAGGGAAGTGAGGCTCAATGGTGCTCCTTGGACCGGCCGGCCGGGACCCTGTAACGTTCATTTCAGGGGGCGGCGAGTCTGTAGCGGTCGTTTCCAAGGCCAAGAGTAATGAGCGCTACACGGGAGTCAAGAGCTGTAATGGAAAATACACACAGCCCAGTCGAGCAGCTCAGGGCGCAGGTCAGGCAGCTCTGGGACGAGCTGTCGCCGGCCGAGCGGGCGGTGTGCCACTACTTGATCTCCGCCTCGCCCGAGCAGATCCTGTTCGCCAGCGCGCAGGAGCTGGGCAGCGCGACGGGCACCAGCAACGCCACCGTGGTGCGCACGATGCAGCGCCTCGGCTTCGGCGGCCTGCCGGGGCTCAAGCGGGCGCTGGCGGCCGAGTTCACCTCGGCGGTGGCCCCCGACGTCCGGCTCAAACAGCGCATCAGCCACGTCGGCCAGGACCTGTCGGGCATCTGGGAGCGGGTCTTCGACGAGGCCCGCGAGCGCGTCGAGCACTGCAGCAGGCTGCTCGACCCGCAGACGTTCAAGAAGGCAGTCGAGCTGCTGGTCAACGCGCCCGGCGTGTTCGTCTACGGCGCGGGCGCCTCAGAGCCGGCCGCCCGTCACCTGGCGCTCAAGCTCAACCGGCGCGGCCACCGGGCGCGCGCCGTGTCGGCGACGGGCTTCTCCCTGGCCGACGACCTGCTCTCGCTCGCGCACGGCGAGGTGCTGGTGATCTTCCAACCGGCCCGCAGGCTCAAGGAGATCACCGTGCTGATCGACCGGGCGCACGCGGTGGGGGCCGGCATCGTGCTGATCTCCGACGAGCTCGTCGGCCCGCTCGCCGACCGCGTCGACGCCGTCCTGGCGGCCCCGCACACCCCCACGGGCATCACGGCCGAGCCGCTGACCGGCATCATCGTGGCCGACGCGCTGCTGCTGGCGCTCGACTCGCTCGACGAGTCCCGTTCCGTCGAGCACTCCCATCAGCTCAGCGCCTTACGAGAGCAGCTCATCGGCCCCCGCCCGACCAGCAGATGAACATCAGCTGAATTGCCGCGTTCGTCACTCACCCCTCCGGCGTCCACGGAGTTCGCCCGCCATGGAGCCACTACGATCCTCTGAGCGTCCCGCGTTCTGAGAGGTGTCGTCGTGATCGGCTGGCTAGAAGCGGTGGTTCTGGGGTTGGTCCAGGGGCTGACGGAGTTCCTGCCGATCTCCTCCAGTGCCCACATCCGTGTGGTCTCCGCTTTCGCCGGCTGGCAGGACCCGGGGGCGGCGTTCACGGCGGTCATCCAGCTCGGCACCGAGACGGCCGTGCTGATCTACTTCCGCAAGGAGATCTGGGAGATCATCTCGACCTGGACGCGCTCCCTGTTCAACAAGGACCTGCGCGGCCACTGGGCGGCCCGCATGGGCTGGTACGTCATCGTCGGCACCCTGCCCATCGCCATACTCGGCCTGCTGCTGAAAGACCAGATCGAGACCGTCTTCCGCGACCTGCGCCTGGTGGGCACCACGCTGATCGTCTTCGCGCTCATCCTGTGGTTCGCCGACCGCACCGCCCGCAACAAGCTCACGCTGGAGAAGCACCTCAGCTTCCCCCACGCCATCGTCTACGGCTTCGCCCAGGCGCTGGCCCTGATCCCCGGCGTGTCCCGCTCGGGCGGCACCGTGACCGCGGGCCTGCTGCTCGACTACCGGCGTGAAGACGCGGCCAAATACTCGTTCCTGCTGGCCATCCCGGCGGTGCTGGCGTCGGGGGCGCTGGAGCTGACCGAGATCGGGGAGGGCCAGGCCCCCGCGTGGGGGCCCACGATCCTGGCCACGGTCATCTCGTTCATCGTCGGCTACGCGGCCGTGGCCTGGTTCCTGCGCTACATCAGCACCCACCGCTTCACCGGCTTCGTCATCTACCGGATCATCCTCGGCTTCTTCGTGATCCTCGCGGTCACCGCGGGCTGGATTCCGGCTCAGGGCTGAGGCGCCCGGTGGCCGGGAGCGCCGCCGGGTAGTACGCCGCCCACGCCTCGTCGCCCATGCGCAGGATCTTCAGCCCGATCCAGCCCAGGGCGGCGACGGGCGCGACCCAGAAGGGCACGGTCGCCGGGCCGTACGGGACCGCGAACGACCCCAGATAGCCGGCGGCCACGACCACGGGCGCCCACCAGCCCACGAACCCGGCCCGCCACACAGCCGCGACCAGCACCGGCAGGCCGATGAAGCCGAAGAACATCCACGGCATCTGGAAGCCGAAGATCACGCCGGGCAGGCCCAGCATCTCGTCCATGATGCGCTGGGCCTCCTCGGGCGAGTAGCGCTGACCCAGCCACCACTCCACGGGGTCGCTCAGCAGCAGCCCGGAGAGCTGCAGATAGCCGATCATCGTGAGCGCCCCGGTCACGTGGCCGAGCCGGACGGCCTTGCGCCTGGTGAGGTGCGTCAGGCCGAGCACGGCCACGGCCATGAGCATCCAGCTCCAGTGGTAGAGCACGGACTGGGTCTGGGCGAGGGCGGGGTTCTCCCCGAAGCTGACCGCCTCCCGGTCGTCGCCCCAGGTGCCGGGGTCGACGACGACGGCGACGGCCTGGAGCAGCGGCGCCGCGATGAGCAGGACTCCGGCCGCGACCCGCCGGAAGGTCACCTGGTTGTTCAACATGGCGCCGACGGTAGGTGTCCGGCCCGCCGCCCGTCGTCCGCCTGCGGGGCGACCGCCCGTCCCCTGCCGGGAGGAGAAGATCGGGACGCCGCCCCGGAGTCACACCGTCCGGGGGTAGCGGCTGCACAGGGCGAAGACGACGGCGAACAGGGTCCAGGCGGTGACGTACGCGACCGGGTGGGCCCAGGTGTCGCCGACGACGTCGGCCAGCGCCGTGCGGCCCTCGAAGTAGACCGCCAGCCCCGCCACCGCCCCCGGGACCGCGCCCCACCACCGCCGCCACCACACGTCGTACGCCACCACCTCGAACACCACGAGTGCGATCGGCCCGAACAGCAGGAACGTCAGCCCCGGCGGGTGGGACAGCAGCGCGGCCAGCACCATGACCGCCACCGCCGAGCCCACCGTCAGCAGGACGACGAGCCCGAAGGGAGCCGGCTCGGCACGGGGATCGCCGGTCGGCGGGACGGGCTCCGGTTCGGCGCCGGGAACGGGCTCGTCGATCGGGTCGCGGTCGTCTGGCACGCCCGCCATTCTGGCCGACGGACGCCGAGGACGGGCACACCGAAGCGCCGCCCCCGCGGATCGAGCGGCAGGCCGCCACGAGGCCGCCACCCGGGCAGCCGAATTCCACATGGTTGAATAGATTCATGGCCGAAGAGCGTGGCAGGCGTCCGGGCAACCCGCGGACCAAGGAGCAGATCCTGACGGCGGCGATCGAGTCGTTCGTGGCCCACGGCTACGGCGGCACCACGATCAGGGCCGTGGCCCGTGCGGCGGGCGTCGATCCGGCGCTGGTGATGCACTTCTTCGGCAGCAAGGACGGCCTGTTCGCCGCCGCGATCAAGGAGAGCATGCCGGTCACGCTGATGGTCGAGGCCATCGACGGCGACGAGGCGCACATCGCCGAGCGGCTGGCCGCGCGCTACCTGAGCCTGTGGGAGGACCCGGCGCACGGCCCCACGCTCAAGGCCGTGCTGCAGGCGGCCGCCGCCACCCCGGCGGCCGCCGACCTGCTCAAGGACCTGATGCGCACGGAGCTGCTCGGCCCGCTCATGCGGAACCTGTCACAGGACCACGCCGAGCTGCGGACCCTGCTGGCGGCCTCGCACATGATCGGCCTGGCGATGATGCGCTACGTCCTCAAGGTGGAGCCGCTGGCCTCGACGCCGGCCCACCTGGTCGCGGCCGCCGTCGCGCCCGCGCTGCAGCGCTATCTGACCGGCACGCTGACCTTGGCGGAGACGGCCGACTCCCGATAGGTGACCAGGGTGAACAACAGCGCCACCAGCCCGGTCCCGGCCGACAGCACCACCACCCCCGTCCTCCCGTACGCGTCCAGCGCCGCCCCTCCGGCGATCCCGGCCAGGAACAGCCCGACGTACTGGGCCGACGACAGCAGCCCCAGCCCGATCGGCACGTTGCCGGGCACCGCCGCGACGGTCCTGAACTGCTGGGCCGGACCCGCCAGCCAGCCGAGCGCGCCCCACAGGAAGCCCCACACCAGCGCGATCGGCAGCCCCAGGTTCGCGACGGGGATGAGGGCGATGAACACCGTGCCCGCCGCCATGCTGATCAGCACCACCTTGCGCGGCCCGTACGTGTCCGTGAACCGCCCGCCGAGCTGGTTGCCCACGATGCCGCCGACCCCCCACGCCCACAGCACGGCCGCCAGCGGCAGGTCGAACAGCGACCCGATGTAGGTATAGGCGCTGAACGCCGCCCCGAACAGCAGCAACTGCGACCCCAGCACCGCCAGCACCCGCCGGTCCCCCAGCGGCGCGAACCGCTCCCGCAACCGCCCCGACGTGGCGATCGTGACCCGGGGCACCACGGCGGCCACCCCGATGAACCCGGCCACGCCGAGCACCGCCACCATCCACAGCGTGGCCCGCCAACTCGCGGCCGACCCCAGCCAGGTGCCCAGCGGCACGCCGATCGCCGACGAGACGGTCAGCCCGCCCATCACCAGCGCCAGCGCCCGTCCGCGCCGCTCCGGGGCGGTCAACGCGTTGGCCACGCCCGACGCCGTGGGCGTGAACATGGCCGCCCCCGCCGCCGCGACCACCCGCGTGGCCAGGACCAGCGGGTACGTCGGAGCCAGCGCGGTCAGCACGTTCCCCGCCACGAACACGCCCAAGGCCAGCAACAACAGCGTCTTACGGGACAACCGCGCGGTCAGGGCGGCCAGCAACGGCGACAGCACCGCGTACGCCAAAGCGAAGACCGTCATCAGTTGCCCCGCCGCCGACACGGAGATCCCCAGGTCGGCGGAGATGGGGGGCAGCAGCCCGGCCGTCACGAACATGCCGGTGCCTATGGCGAAATTTCCGGCGGCGAGCGGATAGAGCCGCGAACTCATGGAAAGCCTCCAGCAGAAAAGTTGGATGCCCATCAAACTGACCTATAGTTGGATCGTTGTCAAACAATAAGACGGAGGTAGGGTTCAACCATGCGCCTGCTACCGCACCCCGCCACGGAGGACATCCAGCTCACGGAGGTCCTGCGGGCGCTGTCCGACCCCGTCCGCCTCGAAATCGTCATCCGCCTGTCCGAGTGCGGGGAGATGACGTGCGGCGAGGCCGGCGACGCGCTCGGCGTGCACAAGTCGACGGCCTCGCACCACTACCGGGCGCTCAGGGAGGCCGGCGTGATCATGTCCAAGCAGGAGGGGCGGCTCAAGTACATCAGCCTGCGCCGCGACGCCCTCGACGCCCGCTTCCCCGGGCTGCTCGGCTCGATCCTGTCCGCGACCCCGTCCGC
Organism: Nonomuraea sp. NPDC050643; assembly: GCF_040654715.1. NCBI lineage: Bacteria > Bacillati > Actinomycetota > Actinomycetes > Streptosporangiales > Streptosporangiaceae > Nonomuraea > Nonomuraea sp. NPDC050643. The sequence continues at coordinate 54,906 of NZ_JBFAIM010000040.1, forward strand.
GCTGCGGCCCGGCTTCGGGATCGAGGCCCATGCGGGCTCCTGACGCGCCCGCCGACCCGACCGGCGCGCTGCCCATCCGGCACGTGCTGCCCGAGCTGCTCTCCGTCCTCGACCGGCACGGCAGCGCGGTGCTGACCGCCCCGCCGGGCACCGGCAAGACGACGGTGGTGCCGCTCGCCCTGGCCGAGACGGGCCTGCGGGTGCTGGTGGCCGAGCCGCGCCGGCTGGCCGTACGCGCGGCGGCCCGGCGGATGGGCGTCAGCTACACGATCAGGGGCGAGCGGCACACGGGCGCGAACCCCATGGTCGAGGTCGTCACGACCGGCGTGCTGCTGCAGCGGCTCCAGCGCGACCAGGAGCTCGGCGGGGTCGACGCGGTCATGCTCGACGAGTGCCACGAAAGGCACCTCGACGCGGACACGGCGCTGGCGTTCCTGCTCGACGTACGCGACACGCTCCGCCCCGACCTGCGCCTCCTGGCCACCTCCGCGACCGCCGACGCCGCCCCGTGGGCCGAGCTGCTCGGCGGCCCCGTCGTCGCCGCCACCGGCGTCACCCATCCCGTCGAAACGGTGTGGGCCCCGCCCGGCCGCCCGGTCGCCCCGCCCCACGGCCTGCGCGTCGACCCCGCGCTCCTGTCGCACGTGGCCTCGGTGGTCCGCCGCGCGCTCACCGAACGCGACGGCGACGTGCTGTGCTTCCTGCCGGGCGTGGGCGAGATCGCCAGGGTGGCCGGGATGCTGGCGGGTGACGTGGAGGTCCTCCAGGTGCACGGCCAGGCGCCACCGCACGTCCAGGACGCCGTCCTGGCCCCGGGGACCGCGCGGAGGGTGGTGCTGGCCACGTCGGTCGCCGAGTCGAGCCTGACCGTGCCCGGGGTGCGCGTGGTGGTGGACTCCGGGCTGGCCCGCGAGCCGCGTACCGACCATGCCCGGGGCCTCGGCTCCCTCACCACGGTCAGGGTGTCGAAGGCGTCGGCCGGCCAGCGGGCCGGGCGGGCCGGCCGGGAGGCCCCCGGGGCGGTCTACCGCTGCTGGACGGAGGCCGAGCACGAGCGCCTCGCCGACCACGCCCGGCCGGAGATCGTGCTCGCGGACCTGACGGGGTTCGCGCTGCAGGCGGCCTGCTGGGGCGTGCCCGACGCGACCGGCCTGGCCCTGCTGGACCCGCCCCCACCGGCCGCGATGTCCGCCGCCACGCGCACCCTGGAGGCGCTCGGCGCGCTCGGCGGGCAGGACCGGGTGACGGAGCGGGGGCGGCGGATGGCGCTCGCGGGCGTGCACCCGCGGCTGGCGCGGGCCCTGCTCGACCTGGGCCCGGAGGCCGCCGAGGTGGTGGCCCTGCTGTCGGAGCAGCTCCCGCGCGACGCGCCCGACGACCTGGTGGAGGTCTGGCGCGCCGCCCGCCGCGGCGGCACCGGCTTCGCGGCCCGCTGGCGTCAGGAGACCAAGCGCCTGCGCCGCACGGCGACGGCGACGGCGACGGCGACGGCGACGGCCACGGCCACGGCGACGGGAGCCCGGAGGAGCGACGACGAGCTGGCCGGGATGGCGGTCGCGCTGGCGTTCCCCGAGCGCGTGGCGCGCCGGCGGGGCGGCGGCCATCTCATGGCCTCCGGCACCCAGGCCCAACTCCCCGACAACTCCAAGCTGCGCACCGCCGAATGGCTGGCCATCGCGATCGCCGACCGCCCCACCGGCTCGGCCTCGGCGCGCGTCCGGCAGGCCGTGGTGATCGACGAGGCCACCGCCAGGCTCGCGACCGGCACCACGGTCGAGGACGAGATCACCTGGCGCGTCCCGCCGGGCGAGCGCCGCGGCGACGTGTCCGCCCGCACGGTCGAGCGCCTGGGCGCGATCGAGCTGTCCGCCACCCCGCTCAGGAACGCCGACGTCCGCGAGGCCATCCTGTACGGCCTGCGCGCCGAAGACCTCCTCACCTGGACGAAACAGGCCAGGGACCTGCGCGACCGCCTGGCCTTCTGCCACCGCGCGATAGGCGCTCCCTGGCCCCCGATGGACGCGCTGATCGACCTGGCCGACCAGTGGCTGGAGCCCGAGCTGTCCAGGGCCCGCCGCCGCGCCGACGTGGAGCGCATCGACGTGGCGGCGGCGCTCAAGCGCCTGATCCCGTGGAGCGAACGCCTGGACCAGACGGCCCCCGAACGCCTGGAGGTGCCGAGCGGCTCGAACATCCGCGTGGACTACTCGGGCGAGCAGCCGGTCCTGGCCGCGAAACTGCAGGAGCTGTTCGGCTGGCAGGAGACACCGCGGATCGCGGGCGTGCCGGTCCTCGTCCACCTGCTCTCCCCCGCGGGCCGCCCGCTGGCCGTCACGGCGGACCTGGCCTCGTTCTGGCGCGACGCCTACCGCTCCGTACGCGCGGAGATGCGCGGCCGCTACCCCAAGCACCCCTGGCCGGAGGACCCCCTGACGGCCCCGCCCACCCGCCGCACGAAAGGCAGGCCATGACCGACCCGTTGACGGAGGCGGTCCGCGACAACGCCGCCTGGTGCGACCTGATGTGCCGCGCCCACGGCCGGCCCGGCACGTTCGCGACCAGGGCGTGGACCAACCCGGCCAGAACCCCGCCCTTCTACCCCGACGCCGTCACGCTCTCCCCCCACGCGAGCGCGGCCGACGTGCTCGGCCACATCGACGCGAGCGCGGGCGCCTCGGTCAAGGACAGCTTCGCCACGCTCGACCTGCCCGGCTTCGACGTGCTGTTCGAGGCCCGGTGGATCCACCGCCCGGCCCCCGCGTCGGCGGCCACCGGGTGGGAGGTGGTCGAGGACGCCGCCACGCTCACCGCATGGGAGCAGGAGTGCTTCGGCGGCGACGTGCGGGGCCTGTTCCTGCCGCCGCTGCTGGCGGAGGCCACCGTCGTGTACGGACGACGGGAGGGCTGCGGCGCCGTGCTGACCCCCAACGGCGCATCGGTCGGCGTCTCCAACGTGTTCGGCGACGACGCCTGGCCGGGCACGCTGGCCATGGCGGCCAGGTTGTTCCCCGGCCGCCCCCTGGTCGGCTACGAGAGCGACCCGGCCCCCGCCGTCGAGCACGGCTTCAGCACGATCGGCCCGCTCAGGGTCTGGCTCAAGGCATGAGATCGTCGAGCGTCGGGTTCTCCACGACGGGATGCTCCTCGGTCCCGACGCCGACGTCCTTGAACCCGCTCGACGTGGTGACGCACACGACGGGCCCGCCGAAGTCCCGCCGCAGCCTGCGGTAGCCGGCCAGCCCGGCGGTGCCCGACAGCTCCTGCCACAGCCCCTGCCGGGCCAGGTCGCGCTGGGCCCTGCGCATCTCCTCGTCCGTGACCAGCACCGCCTCGCCGCCGCTGTCGCGGACGGCCAGCACACCCCGGTAGCCGCCGACCGTGCCGGCGATGCCGTACGCGTCGCTGGGCCGCCCCAGCTCGACGACCGCGGCGTCCGCGCCGGTGGCCAGCGCCCGCGCGTGGGGGCCGCCGGAGGCCGTCTCGCAGGAGAACATCCGCGGCGTCCGCTCCGCGAGCCCGAGCAGTCGCAGCTCGGTGAACCCCTTCCAGATCCCGAACAGCAACTCGGCGTAGCCGGTGGGCGCGAACACGGCCGCGGGTATCCGGCCGAGTTGCAGGAACAACTCGTACGCGATCGTCTTGTAGCCCTCGGGGCCGAACGGGTGGCCGGTGTGCGTGACGGTCTGGTTGCTGACCGAGTGGTAGCCGAGCCGGTCCACGACCTCCCGCAGCAGCGGCCAGCGGGCGTCGGCGGGCATGGAGACGACCTTGGCGCCGTACGCGCGGGCGAACGCCTGCGCGGCCGGCGGCGAATCCGCCGAGGTCAGCACGATCGCGGGCAGCCCTGCGCGGGCCGCGTAGGCGGCGGCCGAGGCCCCGTGGTTGCCGGAGGAGGCCACCACCACGCCCGGCGCGCCGGCACGGACGGCGGCGCTGACCGCGACGCGGTTCAGCCGGTCTTTGTGGGACCAGGTCGGATTGCGCGACTCGTCCTTGATGTAGACGTCGTCGAACGCGACCAGCGGTGTGCCGCCCTCCCCCAGCGTGGGCACGTCGAGCGGCGGCAGCAGGGGCGACCATCGCGCGATGTCCGTGCCCGGCTCCTGGGTGAACAGGTCCCTGTCCACCCGGGCGTAGTCGTAGACGACCTCCAGCGGGTAGGCGATCTCGGCGGTGCTGGTCACGGGGCAGCCCCGCGTCAGTGGCGGGAACAGCCGGAACTCGGCCGATGGGTCGCCCAGGGAGCGCTGGCGGAGGGCTAGCGAAGGTCCGTTCACGTGGATCGACCCTATCGAGCCTCGCAACCAAGAGTGAAAAGCTGCACACTCTAGTCATGTTGTGGGCAGGCAGGTCCGCCATCGAGATCGCGACGGCCGTCCGGAATGGAGACGTCAAGGCCGCGACCGTCGTCGAGGAGCATCTCCACGTCATCTCGGAGCGGGATTCCATGGTGGAGGCGTTCCGGCTGGTCAGAGAGCAGGCCGTGGACGAGGCCGAGGCGCTGCAGAAACGGCGAGACCTGGCGGAGCTGCCGCTCGCCGGCGTGCCGGTGGCCGTCAAGGACAACCTGGAGGTGGCCGGGGAGTCCACGCGCGGCGGGTCGGCCGTCACGGCGGACACGCCCGCGCCCGAGGACCACGTGACGGTCGCCCGCCTGCGTGCCGCCGGCGCGATCGTCATCGGCCTGACCAACCTGCCCGAGCTGGGGCTCGTCGCGTTCGGCGACAGCGCCTACGGCATCGTGCGCAACCCGTGGAACACCTCCCGTACGGCGGGCGGCTCGTCGGCGGGCAGCGCCGCGGCCGTGGCGGCGGGCATGGTGCCGATCGCGCTCGGCAACGACGGCATGGGCTCGCTGCGCATCCCGGCGGCCTGCTGCGGCGTGCTGGCCATCAAGCCGGGCACCGGCCTGGTGCCCGCGCCCACGGACGACTGGGACCGGCTCACCGAGAACGGCCCGCTGGCCACGACCACCGCGGACCTGTCACTCGCGCTGTCCGTGCTGGCGGCCGACCCGGCGCTGGCCGAGGCGTGGCGCGGCGGCCGTCGGGTCGAACCGCCGCCGCGCATGCTGCGCTCGGTCTGGGCCGACGACGACGAGGTGTGGGAGCCCCAGCCGCCGCCCGGCGGCCCGGAGCCGTTCGACCTGCGGGTGGCCTACGCCCCCCAGCCACTGCCCCACGGGCTGTCCATGGACAAGGAGTTCCGGTCCGCCGTCCGCGGGGCGGCGGAGACGCTGCGGGTGGCCGGGCACACGGTGGTCGAGCACGGGCGCAGGCTGCCGGCCTGGCTGGGCCCGGCCACGATCGCGACCTGGCTCGTCCGGGCCGGCCTGTCGGCCGACGGGCTCGACCGGCAGCGCCTCGAACCCCGCACCAGAGGGCTCGCCCGCGTCGGCCGCGTGCTGGGCGCGCTCAAGCTCGACGGCGTACGCGGCCGTCAGCGCTGGAGCGGCTACGGCGCCGACCAGTGGTTCGGCGACGCCGACGTGCTGATCACGCCCGCCCTCGCCGCCGTGCCGCCGAAGGCCGAACGCTGGGGCGAGCGCGGCTTCCTGCGCAACGCGCTCACCAACATCCGCTACGCCCCCGCCACCGGCGCCTGGAACATGTGCGGCTGGCCCGCGATCACCGTCCCCCTGGCCACCCACTCGACCGCGCTGCCCATCGGCGTCCAGCTCATCGCCCCGCCCGGCGGCGAGCCGCACCTGCTCGGCCTGGCCGCCCAGCTCCAGGCCGCCCACCCGCCGCTGCGCCCGCCCGGCTTCTCGTTCTGAGCCTGCACCTGGCAGGTGTACCCCCGACAGGGTGCTGCCTCCGATCGCGCGCCTGGCACAACCTGGGCCGCATGGAAAGACTTGGAGTGCGCGAGTGGCCGGTCCTCCTCACGCTCTGCGGCGCGACGTTCATGACCGGGCTCGACTACTCGATCATCACGGTCGCCCTGCCGGAGATCGGCCGCGACCTGGGCTTCGCCACACGGGGTGACCTGCAGTGGGTGGTGACGGCCTGCCTGCTGCCGACGGCCGCGCTGATGCCGTTGTTCGGGCGGGTGTCGGACGTGGTGGGGCGGCGCAGGTCGTTCGCGCTGGGCGTGGCGGCGTTCACCGGCTTCTCACTGCTGGCGGCCCTGGCCCCGGCGCCGGCGGTGCTGGTCGGGGCCCGCGCGGGGCAGGGCGTGGCGGCGGCCGCGATCGGACCGGCCGCGCTGGCCCTGATGACCACCGCCTTCGCCGAGGGCCCGCGCCGGACGAGGGCCATGGCGGTGAACGGCGCGCTGCTGTCGCTCGGGTTCGTGGCCGGCACGATCGGCGGCGGCCTGGTCACCAGCGGGCTGAGCTGGCGCTGGACCATGATCGTCCTGGTCGTCATCGGCCTGGTGGTGCTGGCGGGGGTGTTCACCGTGGTGCCGCGGGCCGGGGGCGCGGGCGTGGCCCGGCTGGACGTGCCCGGCGCCGTGCTGGCGAGCGCCGGGTTGTTCGCGCTGGTCTACGGCATCTCGGCGGGCTCCTGGGTGAGCGTCGTGGCGGCCGGGCTGCTGCTGGGGGTGTTCTTCGCGGTCGAGGCCCGGCATGCCGCGCCGCTGGTGCCCCCGCGGTTGCTGCGGCGGCCGACCGTGCTGTGGGGGATGGGGACGGCGCTGGTCACGTACGCGATGTGTGGTGGGGCGACACTGCTGCTCAGCGTGTACATGCAGGACGTGCTGGGGTGGTCCGCGCTGCGGAGCGGGCTCGCCTTCCTCGGGGAGGGCGTGGCGGCGCTGCTGGCGGGCGGGGTGGCCGCCCGGGTGATCGGCGCGCGCGGCGCCGGGCCGGCCGTGGTGCTCGGGCTGAGCGTGCAGGCGGCGGGGACGGCGGCGATGGCGTTCCTGCCGGCACAGGCGGGGCTCGGCGTGCTGCTGCCCACGTCGGCGGCGATGGGGTTCGGTCACGTGCTGACCGTGGTGGCCGCCGTCACCGCGATCACCTCCGGGCTCGGCCCGGCCGACCAGGGGGTGGCGGGCGGCCTCGCGCAGATGCCCGCCTTCGTCGGCGGGATCGGCGTGGCCGCCTTGACCGCGATCGCCTCCGCGCACACCGGCCTGCTGGACGGCCTGCGTACCGCATTCGTGGTGGCGGGCGCGATCGCCCTGCTGGGAACGGCGGGCGGCGGCCTGCTGTGGCGCGCCACCGCCCGCGAAACCCGTCCGGAACCGACGCCGGAACCGACGCGGGGACCGACCCCGGAACCGACCCCGGAACCGGCGCTCAGGCCGGGACCGGCGCCCGGCTCCGGACCGGTGCTCAGATCCCGATCGGGTGCCAGACCGTCTTCGTCTCCAGGAGCTTCGTCATCCGGCCCGTGCCCGGATCGGCCGTCCACTCCTCCCGGGCGGGCCGCAGGACGCGCTTGAGGTTCTCCGCCGCCGCCTGCTCGCAGCGCAGCGCCAGGTCGTCGTCCGCGACCCCGGTCAGGTCGATCGCGTTGACGTCCATGTGCGCCGCCAGCCAGGGGGCCAGCTCGGCCCGCTGCCCGGTGAGGAGGTTGACCACGCCGCCGGGCAGGTCGGAGGTGGCCAGCACCTCGGCCAGGGTTATCGCGGCGAGCGGGGACGGCTCGGACGCGACCACGACGCAGGTGTTGCCCGTCACGATCGCCGGGGCCACCACGGACACCAGCCCGAGCAGCGGATCGTCGGGCGCGACCACGGCCACCACACCGGTCGGCTCGGGCGAGGACAGGTTGAAGTAGGGGCCCGCCACCGGATTGGCCGCCCCGCGCACGGCAGCGATCTTGTCGGACCACCCCGCGTACCAGACCAGCCGGTCGACCGCGGCGTCCACCTGCTCCAGCGCCGCCCGCTTGCCGACGCCCAGTTCCTCGGCGAACTGCGCGCGCCGCCCCTCCAGCATCTCGGCGACGCGGTAGAGGATCTGCCCCCTGTTGTACGGGGTCGCGCCCGACCAGCCGGGGAACGCCTTGCGGGCGGCCACCACGGCGTCACGGGCGTCCTTGCGCGAAGCCCGCGAGGCGTTGGCGAGGAACTCGCCCTTGGCCGAGGTCACCGGGTAGGACCTCCCACTCTCCGAGCGTGGGAACGCCCCTCCGATGTACAGCTTGTAGGTCTTTCTGACGGACAACCTACTCATCGCCGCGCCCCCTCCACATGGACTCCTGCGACATCTGGACCGGCACGAAGACCTGCCCGCACCGGCTCACGCCGCAGCGGTGGGCGTACCAGCCGGTGCGTACGGGACGGCCGGCCCTGGCGAAGGCGTGGTCCCTGGTGGCCTGGGCCCGGCGCCGGGCCCGCCGGGGACGGCGGTGCTCACACGTCAAGGTAGGCCTCCAGCCCGTGCAGGCCGCCTTCGCGGCCGTACCCGGATTCCTTGTAGCCGCCGAAGGGCGACGCCGGATCGAACTTGTTGAACGTGTTGGCCCAGACCACACCCGCGCGGAGCCTGTCGGCCATCCACAGGATGCGCGAGCCCTTCTCGGTCCACACGCCGGCGGAGAGCCCGTAGGGGGTGTTGTTGGCCTTCTCCACCGCCTCGGCCGGGGTGCGGAAGGTCAGCACCGACAGCACCGGCCCGAAGATCTCCTCCCTGGCGATGCTGTGGGACTGCGCGACCCCGGTGAACAGCGTCGGCGGGAACCAGAAGCCCTTGCCGGGCAGCTCGCACGCGGGCGACCACCGCTCGGCCCCCTCCGACTCGCCGATGTCGCTGAGCCGCCGGATCTTGGCGAGCTGCTCGGCCGAGTTGATGGCGCCGATGTCGGTGTTCTTGTCGAGCGGGTCGCCCAGGCGCAGCGTGCTCAGCCGGCGCTTGAGCGCGGTCAGCAGTTCCTCCTCGACCGACTCCTGCACCAGCAGCCGCGACCCGGCGCAGCACACGTGGCCCTGGTTGAAGAAGATGCCGTTGACGATGCCCTCGACGGCCTGGTCGATGGCGGCGTCCTCGAACACGATGTTCGCGGCCTTGCCGCCCAGCTCCAGCGTGAGCTTCTTGCCGGTGCCGGCCACCGCCCTGGCGATGATCCGGCCGACGTCGGTGGAGCCGGTGAAGGCCACCTTGTTCACGTCGGGGTGCGCGACCACGGCCGCGCCGGTCTCGCCTGCGCCGGTGACGATGTTCACCACGCCGGGCGGCAGGTCGGCCTGGCGGCAGATGTCGGCGAACAGCAGCGCGGTCAGCGGCGTGGTCTCCGCCGGCTTGAGCACCACCGTGTTGCCGCAGGCCAGCGCCGGGGCGATCTTCCAGGCCAGCATCATCAGCGGGAAGTTCCACGGGATGACCTGCCCGGCCACGCCCAGCGGCTTGGTGCCGAACCCGGCGTAGGCCAGCTTGTCGGCCCAGCCCGCGTAGTAGAAGAAGTGGGCCGCCACCAGCGGCAGGTCCACGTCGCGGGACTCGCGGATCGGCTTGCCGTTGTCGAGCGACTCCAGCACGGCGAGCTCCCGCGCCCGCTCCTGGATGATGCGCGCGATCCTGAACAGGTATTTGGCCCGCTCGGCGCCGGGCAGCGCGCTCCAGGCGCCGAACGCCTTGCGCGCCGCCTGGACGGCGCGGTCCACGTCGTCGGAGGAGGCCGTGGCGACCTCCGCGAGCGTCTCTTCCGTGGCCGGGTTGACGGTCTTGAACGGGGTGCCGGAGCCGTCGACGAACTCACCGTTGATGAACAGCCCGTAGGAGGACTTCAGGTCGACGATGTCGCGCGACTCGGGTGCCGGTGCATACTCAAACATCGTCTAGTCCAAGGTGAAGTAGTCGGGGCCCGCGTAGCGGCCGGTGGCCAGCTTCTGGCGCTGCATCAGCAGGTCGTTCAGAAGCGAGGAGGCGCCCAGCCGGAACCAGTCGGGGCTCAGCCAGTCGTCGCCCGCGATCTCGTTGACCAGTACCAGGTTCTTGATCGCGTCTTTGGTCGTGCGGATGCCGCCCGCCGGCTTGACGCCGACCTGACGGCCGGTCGCCTCGCGGAAGTCGCGCACGGCCTCCAGCATGATCAGCGTCACGGGCGGCGTGGCCGCCGGGGACACCTTGCCGGTGGAGGTCTTGATGAAGTCGGCGCCGGCCAGCATCGCCAGCCAGGACGCCCGCCGCACGTTGTCGTAGGTGGCCAGCTCGCCCGTCTCCAGGATCACCTTCAGGTGGGCCGTCCCGCAGGCCGCCTTCACCGCGACGATCTCCTCGTAGACCTTCATGTAGTGGCCGGACAGGAACGCGCCCCGATCGATCACCATGTCGATCTCGTCGGCGCCCGCCGCCACGGCCAGCGCGGTGTCGGTCACCTTGACTTCGAGCGAGGTGCGCCCGCTGGGGAACGCGGTGGCGACGGAGGCCACCTTGACCCCCGAGCGGCCCAGCGCCTCGACGGCCACCGCCACCAGGTCGGGATAGACGCAGACGGCCGCGACCCGGGGCGCGTCACCGCCGGGGTGGACGGCCTTGGTGCACATCGCGCGCACCTTGCCGGCCGTGTCGGCACCTTCGAGAGTGGTCAGATCCACCATGGAAATGGCCAGGTCGATCGCTTGAGCCTTGGCCGTGGTCTTGATCGAACGGGTGCCCAGCATCGCCGCCCGCTGGTCCGCGCCGACCCGGTCGACACCGGGGAGGCCGTGCAGAAATGCTCGCAGCGCCGCGTCGGACGAGGCGACGCCCGCGAGCGAGGTAGTCACAGTTGACACCTAGACAGCATCGCCGACCAGGGCCTCTACCTCCAAACCGGACCACCTTAGGGCGATCGAGGCCCAGGTCCTAGGTATGCCGTACGTGCTCGCGCGCCAGAGATAAGGCATCCACCTGATGTGGCGTACCGGGCCTTAGACCGAGTCTTAAAGGTGTCAGGAAGAAGCACCAAATTTCAGGAGAAACGCCATGAATCCCGAGATCGAGTACGAGCTCATGAGGAGCAACGCCAACGAGCTGCGCAGGGCCGCCGCCGAGCACCGGCGGGTACGCGAGGCCGAGCGGCACAACAAGGCGGGGCGCCGCTCCCTGTTCGGCAAGCGTCGTTCGTCATGACCGTCCCACGAGAGCCCGGCCACGACCTCCCTCGTGGCCGGGCCTCGATACCCCCGTAAAAGACGTCGAAAGCAATCAATGGGGCATGACATGCTGGATGACATGCGGGGGCGTTCGGTAAGTCCCGTCTTCGTCGGACGGCAAGAGGAGCTCGCGGCTCTGTCCGAAACCTTCGACGAGGCCAGGAAGGGCGCGGTCACGGCCATCCTGGTCGGCGGCGAGGCGGGAGTCGGCAAGACCAGACTTGTCCAGCGGTTCGCCGAGCGCTGCGCCGGCGGGGGCGCGCACGTGCTGTTCGGCGGCTGCGTCGAGTTGTCCACCGAGGGCCTGGCCTACGCGCCGTTCACCGCCGCCCTCAGGCAGCTCGTGAGGGAGCAGGGCCCCGCGGCCGTCGCGGGGCTGCTGCCCGACGGCGCCGAGCGCGACCTGGCCCGGCTGCTGCCCGAGTTCGGCGAGCCCAGCGGCGACGGCGAGACCGACACCGGCCGCGCCCGGCTCTTCGAGCAGTTCCTCACCCTGCTCGAACGCCTCGCCGACCACCGTCCCACCGTCCTGCTCATCGAGGACATCCACTGGGCCGACCGGTCCAGCCGCGACCTCATCGCCTTCCTCAGCCGCAACCTGCAGGCCCCGCAGGTGCTGATCGTCATGACCTACCGCTCGGACGACCTGCACCGCCAGCATCCACTGCGGCCGGTGCTGGCCGAGCTGGGCCGCGTCCACGGCGTGCACCGCCTCGACCTGCCGCGCCTGTCGCGCGACGAGGTCGCCCAGCAGATGACCGCGATCCTCGGCAGGACCCCCGAATACGCCAAGGTCGAGAAGGTCTACGAGCGCAGCGAGGGCATCCCGCTCTTCGTCGAGGCCATGCTGGAGAGCGGCGACGAGTGCACGTTCCCCGACTCCATGCAGGACCTCATCCTCGGCTCCGTCGAACGGCTGCCGGAGGAGACCCAGCGGGTGCTGCGCGTCGCCGCCGCGGGCGGCCTGCGCGTCGGCCACGCGCTGCTGGCGGCCGTGAGCGGCCTGTCCGACATCGAGCTGGAGACCGCGCTGCGCCCCGCCATCGCGGGCAACGTGCTGCAGATCGCCGACAACCGCGCGTACGTCTTCCGCCACTCCCTCATCCGCGAGGCCGTCCACGACGAGCTGCTGCCCGGCGAGCACCAGCGCCTGCACTCCCGCTTCGCCGAGGAGATCTCCAAGGACCGCCGGCTCGTCCCGCCCGGCCGCGCCGCCGTCGAGCTGGCCCACCACTGGTACGGCGCCCGCAACGACCACTGGGCCCTCATCGCCGCCTGGGAGGCCGCGCAGAAGTCGTTCAAGGCGTTCGCCTACACCGAGGCCGTGCCGCTGCTCGAACGCGTCCTCACGCTCTGGGACCGCGTGCCCGACGCGGCCGAGCTCATCGGCGCCGACCACACCGCCGTGCTCGAACGGGCCTCCGAGGCCGCCAACGCCGGCGGCGACGTGGACAAGGGCATCAAGTTCGTCAAGGCCGCCCTGTCCCAACTGGACGAGACGCAGGAGCCGGCCCGGGTCGCCGAGCTCATCGTGCGCCGTACCGCGTTCAAGAACTCCAAGAACCAGGCCGGCGTCATCGACGACCTCCGGCACGCGCTGCGCCTCGTCCCCGAGCCCAGCGTCAGCCGGGCCGAGGTGGTCACGACGCTGAGCCGTCACCTGATGCTGCGCGGCCACATCGAGGAGGCGAGCGAGCTCATCGAGGAGGGCCTGCACCTGGTCAGGCAGTACGGTGACCGCTGCCTCGAATCCGACCTGCTGATGAACCTGGCGCTCGGCCACTCGCTCCGCGGCGACCTGGAGACCACGATCCAGATCAACGAGCAGGCGCTGAAGATCGGCAGGGAGGAGCAGTCCGGCCGGCTGATCACCAGGGCGATCGGCAACACCATCGACGCCCTGCTCGACATGGGCCACGAGGACGAGGCCCTGCGCCTGTCGGAGGACGGTTGGCGGACCGCCAAGAAATACGGCCGGATCCGCGGCAGCGGCCTGTTCATCATGAACAACTGGGCCGAGGCGCTCGAGACGCTCGGCCGCTGGGACGAGGCCATGGAGACCGTCGAGACGGCCCTGAACCTCGGCCCCGGCCTGCGCAACCGCTACGCCCTGCTCCGCGTCCGCGCCGACATCGCCCTCGCCAGAGGTGAGCTGCAGCTCGTCGAGGCCATCCTGTCGGAGATCGGCGTGCTGAAGGACCGGCCGGAGGAGTTCCTGCAGGACATCACCAACAACGCCCGCCTGCGCATCAACTGGCATCTGACCAGGGGCGAACCCGGCTCCGCGCTGGCCGTGGCCGAGCGGGTGTTCGCGCAGCCCAAGCTGTCGAGCAAGCCCATGCTCGGATGGCGGCTGCTCGCCTCGATGCGCACGGTCTGCGACGCCGCCGAGACCACCGAGCCGGAGCGGACCGCGGCGCTGCGGGCCAGCGCCGCCGAGGCGATCGCCCAGTTGTCGGTCATCGGGCCGGTGGCGGAGGCGTACCGGCTGGCGTCCTCGGGGGACTTCGACGCCGCGGCGGCGTCCTGGGAGCGGCTCAAGCGGCCGCACCACCAGGCCAAGTGCCTGCTGCGGGCGGCCGGTGCGGCCGCGCGGAGCGGCGACAGGGAGGGGGCGGCCACCCGGCTGAAGGCGGCGCTCCCGCTGGCACAGGCGCTGCGCGCGACCCCGCTCGTGGCGGAGATCGAGGCCCTGTCTCGCCGCGTGGGCGGCCTCCAGGAGGCCCAGGAGCCGTCGGAGCTGCTGACGCCGCGCGAGCTGGAGGTGCTGCGCCTGGTCACCCAGGGCCGGACCAACCGGGACATCGCGGCTGAGCTGTTCATCTCGGCCAAGACGGTGAGCGTGCACGTGTCCAACATCCTGGCCAAGCTCGGCGTCACCACGCGCGGCGAGGCGGCCGCAGCCGCCCACCGGCTGTCGCTGCTGTCGTAGCCGCCACAGGCCACCGCCCGCCGTCGCCGTCGCCTTGGCGCTGTCGCCTTAGCCGTTGCCCAGGAGGAGGGCTTCGGCCAGCAGGACGAGGCCGAAGACGGCGAACGCGGCGGCGGCGCCGTACCGGATGGCCTTCTCCGGCAGGTGCTTGCCCAGCAGCCGCCCGACCAGGATGGCCAGCGCGTCCGCCGCGACCATGCCGACCGTCGAGCCGATCCAGGTGCCCAGCCAGCCGTGGCTCGTCGCCAGCGTGATCGTGGCCAGCATCGTCTTGTCGCCCAGCTCGCTCAGGAAAAACGCCACGGTCACCGCGATCACGGCGTTCCTGGTGGCGCGCTGGGCCTTGCGCGACTCCTCCTCGGTCAGCTCGTCCCCGCGCAACGTCCACACGGCGAACCCGAGGAAGGCCAACCCCGCCACCACCGAGATGGCCGTCGTCGGCAGGGCGTCGCCGATCAGGCCGCCCACGGCCACACTGACCAGGTGCACGACGGTCGTGGCGATCGTGATGCCCAGGAGCACGGGCCACATCTTGAAACGGGTCGCGAACGTCATCGCCATGAGCTGGCTCTTGTCACCGAGCTCGGCCACGAAGATGACGGCGAGGCTGATCCAGAATGCTTCCAAACGGTCCTCTTCCGCGCGACCGAGCCGGAAGCAGGCACCCGGGGAGTTTTCGGGCACGACTTCGGCCCGGCAGCGTCTTGTCCATGACTGCCAGGCCGAAGGTCTCGTCCGCCCGTCTGAGGCCCGTGTGACCGGGCGCGATAACGCGCCAGTATGTCGATCACACGATTAGGACTACTCCCCCTCGGTAATTCCAAAACACCTTAACAGCCTCACCGGGCTGCCTATTCCTCCAGGGAACAGCCCACCAGCACCGGCTCGTTGACCAGCGTCACCCCGAACTTCTCGCGCACCCCCTGGCGCACCTCTCTGGCCAGAGCCAGCAGGTCGCCGGTCGTGGCGGCGCCCGTGGGGTTGGTGAGCGCGAGCGTGTGCTTGGTGGAGATGCGTACGGGGCCGCGTTCGTAGCCCTTCGGGTAGCCGGCCTGCTCGATCAGCCACGCGGCGGGCACCTTCACCATCCCGCCGGGCAGGTCCCAGCTCGGATGCCCCGGCGCCCGGCCGGCCAGCTTCGCGGCCTGCTCCGGCGACAGGACGGGGTTGGTGAAGAACGAGCCCGCGCTGCGGGTGTCGGGGTCGTCCGGGTCGAGCACCATGCCCTTGCCGCGCCGCAGCGCCAGCACGGCCTCACGGGCCCGCGCGAGCGGCACCCGGCCGCCGGGCTCGGCGCCGAGCCGCCGGGCCAGCTCCTCGTAGACCACCGGGCCGGACATTTCCGAGATGTCCAGCGCGTACGTCACCGCGAGCACCACATAACGCGCCAGATCACGCTTGAACAGGCTGTCGCGATAGGAGAATCCGCACTGCCGTGCCTCCAGGTCCACCACCTGCCGCGTGAGCCGGTCGTAGGCCCGCACGCACCGGATGGTCTGGGCCACCTCCTGGCCGTAGGCGCCCACGTTCTGGATCGGCGTCGAACCGACCAGGCCCGGGACGCCGGAGATGCACTCGATGCCCGACCAGCCCTCCGCCACGGCGCGGACCACGAGCCGATCCCAGTCTTCGCCCGCCTCGACCGTGACGACGGCCTCCTCGCCGTCGCGCGAGACGGACACGCCCTCGGTCGCCACCTTGATGACCAGACCGTCGAACCCCTCGTCGGCCACCACGAGGTTGCTGCCCCCGCCGAGCACCAGCGTGGGCAGGCCCTTCATGTCGGCTTCGGCTATCAGGGACACGAGCTGCTCCGCCGAGGTGGCCTCGGCGAAATCCTGGGCGGGGCCGCCCAGGCGCAGGGTGGTGTACGGCGCGAGCATCTCCATGGGCAACTAGCTTATGAGGCGCGCAGCATGCGCAGCACCCGCTCCCCACACCCTGACCAACCCCGCTCACACTCCGTAACCACCCACCCCACCCCTTCACCGGCTCCCCTCACGCCCCGGCCGTCACGACCCTCGTGACGCGCACCGTCACGACGTCCCCTCGCCCCTCACGCCGTCACGCCGTCGCCCCGTCACACCGTCACGGCGGCATCGGCATCGCGGTGCCGTGCCATGATCGGCGCCCCATCCCATCCCAATCCCCCAAAGAGACCCTCGCCGAAGTGAGGCGTGAGGGGGCCTTGGCAAGGCGGGGAAAGGGAGGTCAGAGCCGGGCCGAGTGCCCCTGGTCCCCCGGGGAGGTCTCGTGGGTCCCGGTCAGCGTCACCGGCAGCGTCTCGCTCGGCACGACCAGCTCCCCGCGCAGACCCTGCGAGAGCGCCACATCGGCGTTCGCGCCGTATTCGGCGTCCTCGGGCAGCGCACTGAGGGCCTGCGCCCTGCGTACCGCCAGGAGCTCCCCGCTCAGCGCCCGCACCTTGCCCGGCCCCGCCTCCCGCCAGCGGGCCCCGTCGTCCTCGGGCTCGAGCCCCTTCCACCCCGCCGCCACCGCGCCCTCCACGACGACCGCGATCAAGGGGGTCAGCGCGTCGCCGCGCAGCACGACGTTCGTCTCCATCAGCACATGAACCTCGGACTGGTCGAGCCGCATCAGCTTCATCCGGCTCTCGCCCCAGGTCGCCGTCCCCCCGCGCCACAGCGGTGTCTCGGCGACGTGCCAGGCGGCGATCCGCTCCGGGTACCGCTCCGCCAGCCCGCGCAGCACGTCACCGGCGCCGTCCACGTTGCCCAGGTCGAGGGCCAGCACGCGGGCGTCGGTGTGGTCGATCACCGACTGCAGGGACTTCTCGACGTCCTCGGGCCAGCCGTCCACGAGCACGCTCACGCTCGCGGTGACGTCCTTGGTCTCCATGCGCTGCCGCTCGGTGTTGACGCCCAGCTCGTCGAGGCGGTTCGTGGCGAGCGTGCCGTCCCAGACGCGCTGGGAGTGCAGCATGTTGTCGCCCGGGTCGCCGTGCTGGCCGGGGTCGCCGGAGAAGCCCAGCTCGGCGGCCGGGTTCTGGCGGGCGTGCGTGCCCTTGGTCCCGGCCGTGCCGACTCCGGTCGCCGCGCTGCCCGTGGTGTCCCGCCCGGTGCCGGTGCCACCCGCCACCTGCTCGAGCCGCGCGGCCCGCAGGTGCCCGGGGGGATTGGTGTCGGTCACGGCGGAGACGGGGATCGATCGGACCGTGGGCCATACCTGTCGCGCAGCATCACTCATAGGGACACGCGCTACCCGGGAGCCGCCCGGCCTATCATGCGCGGTTCAGGAGAGCTGGACCACGGCGCGCGCCTTCGACAGCACGCGTGCGTCGCCCGCCTTGGCGGTGAGCTGGATGACCACCCGCTTGTCCTCGAGCTTCTCCTCCACCACGCCGCTCACCGAGAGCGTGGCCCCCTGATCGTCGTCGGGGACGACCACCATCGACGAGAACCGCACCCCGAAGTCGACCACCGCTCCCGGGTCCCCGGCCCAGTCGGTGACGAACCGCCCGGCCTGCGCCATGGTGTACATCCCATGCGCGATCACGTCGGGCAGCGCGACCATCTTGGCGAAGCGCTCGTTCCAGTGGATCTGGTTGTAGTCGCCCGAGGCGCCGGCGTACATCACCAGGTTGAGCCTGCGCACGTTGTAGTCCACGGCCGGGATCTCCTGCCCGACCTCGACGTCGTCGTACTTCACCGTGGCGGTCATCTCAGGCGGCCCCTCCGCGCTCGACGATCGTGTTGTAGGTCACGCAGACCGGCTCACCCGCGACGGTCGTCACTTCGCTCCTGAGCGTCAGCATCTCGTTGCGCCCGGCGCTGCGGATGTCGGTGATCGTGGCGGTGGTGACCAGCTCGTCGCCGGCGTGGACGGGGCGGATGAACTCGAAGCGCTGCTCGCCGTGGACCACCATGGCGAAGTTCAGCCCAAGGTCGGGATCCACCAGGGCCTCGCCGCCGCTCTGCAGGCCGAACACGATGGGGAACGTGGGCGGGGCGATCACGTCGGGGTATCCGGCGGCCTGCGCGGCCTCCCTGTCCCGGTAGAGCGGGTTGTTGTCACCGATCGCGGCCGCGAACTCCCTGATCTTCACGCGGCTGACCTCGTAGGGGGCGCTGGGCGGATAACTCCTGCCCACGAAGTCACGATTCAAGGCCATCAGTGCTCCCTCGTAGCTGTCTGAGGCCGACGGTAACAGAACAAGGTTCCGTTGTCCCTAGTGATGGCCGTTCCTTTAAGCCCATCCCGTACGGCAAGGCCAACGGCACCGCCACCCGCCGCACGTGGCCGGTGACCTCCAGGAACACGCCCGCTGACCGCCACGGGGCGGGCCGCCGTCACGCGCGCTCACTTGACCGGCGAGGTGGTGAAACGGGCACCCGTCACACAGGACGCTCTACAGACACGACAAACCGGCGCCCTGCTATGGGACGCCGGTTGTGCGATATGAACGTTGGGGCCTGCCCGGAGACCTATCGGGTCTCGCGGTGCGCGCGGTGGCAGCGGCAGTTGGGGCAGTATTTCTTCAGCTCAAGCCGATCCGGGTCGTTGCGCCGGTTCTTCCGCGTGATGTAGTTGCGGTGCTTGCACTCCTGGCAGGCCAGCGTGATCTTCGGCCTAACGTCGGTGGCAGCCACTTGGGAGTGCCTTTCTACGTTCGGGACATGGACACGCCCGTGCCCAGGCCGGTCGACCTGGGATTGGGCAGTAGCGGAGGCCGGACTTGAACCGGCGACACAACGATTATGAGCCGTTTGCTCTGCCTGACTGAGCTACTCCGCCTTTGAGCCGGTAACGACCCCGGCCCCGTAGAGGATACCCGACGCGGTGAGCACATTAGTAACTCACCCGTTCGGGTGGGGTGCTCCCCAGTATGCCTCAGGAACCCCCGACAACCGAAATCGAATAAACAGGAGCCCCACCTGCCGCAGAACGCAGTGGGAGAGATCTCAGCGTAGCAGCGGGCTCCCGCCGTCGCGAATCTCCCGAGACCGGACACCCACGCCCACCACCCACGCGCCCTTACGCGCCGGCAGCCCGGACGCAAACGCCTGCCACGACGACGCAGGCCGAACGGGGTGGCAAGCCGAGCAGGGTGGTGAGCCGAGTGGGGTGGAGGCTTAGGCGTCGCGTTTCGTGAAGGAGATGGTGGCGGCGGTCAGGGCGAGGGTCAGCCAGGCGGCCAGCACCAGCCCGCCCTCCACTGGCGTGAGCCCCGGTCCCGCCTGGTACAGCCGTGCCCCCGCCGCCCCCGGCAGATAGTCGGCCAGGCTGGTGACGCCCGCCAGGAACCGGGGCACGACCAGGACGAGCGCGAGCACGGTCGCGAGCGAGGCGATGACGTCCCGGAGCAGGGCGGCCACCGCTTGGGCGAGCAGGCCGATCAGCACGAGATAGACGGCCGCGCGCGCCAACGCGGCAAGGTCCCCTCCGGCAGGCCCGGCGACGACCTCCGCACCGCCGACAGCCCCCTGCCCGGTGTCCACACCACCCACGGCCACCGTCCCCTGCGTGGAGGCGGCGAGCCAGGCTCCGGCGCAGGACGCCGTGACCGTGAGCAGAGCGGTCGCGGTGGCGGTCAGCAGGTAGGCGCCGGCCTTCCCGGTCATGAGCAGCAGACGCCCGGGAACACTGGTGAGCGTGGTCCTGGCCTGGCTGCCCGCGTACTCGGAGGCCACGGACAGGACGCCGAGCACGATGAAGCCCGCCTGGACGTACTCGACGCTGCCGAGCGTGGCCTCCGCCACGGTGAGCGACCGGTCGAACGGGGCCGCCTCCAGTGCGGCGGCGAACGCGGCGGCGGCCAGAACCGTCACGCAGATCGTGATGAGCGCGGCGGGCAGCGTCCTGAGTTTGATCAGCTCGGCCGCGAGGGTGTTCCAGGCGCCGTTGGTCACGCGTCCCTCCGGACGAACAGGCCCGCGGCCACCCCCAGGAGCGCGACCGTCCACGCGGTCATGACGACGGCGCCGGTCAGCGGCGTCACCATGCTCTCCGCCGGGTAGCCGGTGGCGAACATCTGCGCCCCCGCCACGTCGGGAAGGTACTTCGCCAGCGACGTCACCCTGGTCAGCAGGAAGGTGACCGACACGAACGTGGTGTTGACCACGAACGCGACCATCGGCACGATGCCGCTGCGCGCCATGACGGCGACGGCGAACGCGATCAGCGCGGTGAGCACCCAGTAGGCGACCGCCCCCACGGGCCGCCAGCCGAGCACGCCCATCAGCTCACCGATCGGATGGCCGTGCCTGCCGAGCAGGACCTGCGTCATCAGCAGCCCGCCGCCGATCGTGACGGCCCCGGCCACGCCGCTGACGAGGGCGACCACGACGGCCTTGGCCGCGAGCAGTTCGCCGCGCCTCGGGGTGCCGGTGAGGCTGACCAGGATCTGCCGGCCGCCGCCCGCGTCCTTGCTGGTGGCGGTGTATTCACTGCTGATGATGACGATGGCCGTCACGATCACGCCGACGACGCCGGGTGCGGCCATCTCGAGGCCCAGGTCGTACGTCGAGCCGTCGTCCGCCATGCCCGCGTCCAGTTTGGCGCGCCGGGAGCTGCCGGCCATGGCGGTGAAGACGAGCGTCATGGCGGTGCCGAGCACGACCCCGACGATGGCCGCGGGCAGCGTGACGATCTTCCTGAACTCGGCGGCGACGGTGTTCGGCAGGCTCATGACGCACGTCCGGCGCGGTGCGCGGGGTCGGTCAGGGCGAAGAACGCCTCTTCGAGCGAGGCGTGCCCGGCGGTGACCTCGTGGAGCGGGCCGGAGGTGACGACGCGGCCCCCGCTGATCACGATGAGGTCGTCGGCGGTCTCGGCCATCTCGCTCATCAGGTGGCTGGAGAGGAGGACCGTACGACCGCCCTGGGCGTATTCCTTGAGCAGCCGCCTGATCCAGCGGATGCCGTCCGGGTCGAGGCCGTTGCCGGGCTCGTCCAGGACCAGCACGTCGGGCGTGCCGAGCAGGGCCGCCGCCATGCCGAGCCGCTGCCCCATGCCGAGCGAGAACGTGCCGACCCGCTTTCCGGCCACGTCCGCCAGCCCGACCTCCTCCAGCACCTCGCCCACGCGGCTCCTGGCCAGGCCGTTGCTGCGCGCCACCCAGGACAGGTGGGCGCGGGCGGTGCGGGAGCGGTGCGCGCCACTGCCCTCGATCAGCGAGCCGACCGTGCGCAAGGGGTCGCGCAGCCGCCGGTACGGCCGGCCGCCGATCAGCGCGGTGCCCGCGTCGGCGCGGTCGAGGCCGAGGAGGATGCGCAGCGTCGACGACTTGCCCGCGCCGTTCGGCCCGAGGAACCCGGTCACCCGGCCCGGGGCGACGGTGAAGGAGACGTCACTGATGGCGAGCTTCTTGCCGTGACGTTTGGTGAGTCCGGTGATTTCGATCACGGGTTCCAGCGTCGCAGCGCAGGCCCGGACGGCGCGTCGGCCAAAGGTTGACAGCTAGCGCAGGTCGTTCACGAAGCCCGACTCGTAGGCCAGGATGACGAGCTGGGTGCGGTCCCGTACGCCGAGCTTGAGGAAGAGCCTGCTCAGGTAGGTCTTGACGGTGGCGCGGCTGAGGAACAGCGCGGCGGCGATCTCCTCGTTGGACATGCCGCGGACGATCGCCGCCACGACGTCCCGTTCGCGTTCGGTCAGCCGGGTCAGGGGCGCGGGCTCCGGGCGAGGCCGCCTGACGGCGAGCTCGGCGATCATGCGCCGGGTCACCTCGGGGGCGAGCATCGCGTTGCCCTCGTACGCGATGTGGACGGCCCGGAGGATCTCCTCCGTGCCCGCGTTCTTCAGCAGGAATCCGGAGGCGCCCGCGCGCAGGGCCTCGTAGACGTACTCGTCCAGGTCGAACGTGGTCAGGATGACGACCTTGGCCGACAGGTCCGCCGCGCAGATGGCCCGGGTCGCCTCAAGGCCGTCCATGACGGGCATGCGGATGTCCATCAGCACCACGTCGGGACGCAGCCTGCGAGCGGCCTCGACGGCCTCGCGGCCATCGCCCGCCTCGCCCGCCGCCGTCAACTCCGGGTCGCTCGCGACGAGCTCCAGCAGGGAGGCCCTCAGCAACTCCTGATCCTCCGCGACCAGCACCTTGACCCGCTCAGTCACCCGTCGCCTCCGGGAGGGGAAGCACAGCGGACAGCTCGAAGCCGGCCGGCCCGGGGCGGTGGCCCGCGGTGAACACGCCGCCGAGCAGCTCGACCCGTTCCCGCAGCCCGACCAGCCCGTACCCCGGCTCGCCGGAGGCCGCCGCCTGCTTCGCGGCGCCCCGGCCGTCGTCCGTGACCGCGACCCGCAGCTCACCGGGCGCGCCGCGGACCGTGACCGTGCAGCGCGCGCCAGGGGCGTGCCTGGCGGCGTTCGTGAGCCCCTCCTGGACGATCCGGTACGCCGCCAGCCCCACTCCGGCGGGCACCGCGCCCACGTCCGCCACGTCCAGCGTCACCGGCACCCCGTTCTCCCGCATGCGACCGGCCAGGGCGGCCAGGTCGCCGATGCCCGGCTGGGGCCGGCGTTCGGCGGCCTCGTCGCTCGCGCG
The DNA here is from genome assembly GCF_040654715.1 of Nonomuraea sp. NPDC050643. Classification (NCBI taxonomy): domain Bacteria; kingdom Bacillati; phylum Actinomycetota; class Actinomycetes; order Streptosporangiales; family Streptosporangiaceae; genus Nonomuraea; species Nonomuraea sp. NPDC050643. Next base: position 77,375 of record NZ_JBFAIM010000040.1, read on the forward strand.
TACGGCGCCCAGCGTCGTACGCAGTTCCTCCAGCGCCTGCCGGCTCACCGTTTCGATCTGTCCCAGTCTGTCGCGCATGCGGGCCAGGTCGTCCGCGCGGACCGCGACCCCGGCCGTCACGGCGATCGTGCCCAGCGAGTGGGAGACGACGTCGTGCACCTCCCGCACCACCCGCAGCCGTTCCGCCGTCACCGCGCCCTGCCGCTCGGCCAGCATCGCGTGCTCGGTCTCGAGCGTTGCGCGACGGGTCGTGCCGCCCAGCACCCAGGCCGCGGCCAGCGCGAGCAGGCTCAGCATCGTGTAGCGCACGGTGCTCTCGGCGTCGGCGGTGCCCAGGAACGCGACGGCCGCGATGGTCACCGCGGTCAGCCCGGCGACGGTGTTGAGCGATCGGGCCGTGCCCCGGGTCAGGGCCACGCGATGGAGCACCCAGGCCGCGGCCACGAACGGATCTTGCGTCATGCCCAGCGCGGCCCCCGCGAGGGTGGCGGCGGTGACGGCGGCGAACGCGGCGAGCGGCCTCCGGGTGCGCAGCGCCATGCCGACGACCAGCAGCGCGATCAGCCCGAGGTGCGCCAGGGGGGCACGCGTGGCGTCGACCGGCAGCCAGAACACCAGCACGCACAGCAGCCCCGCGCCCACGTCCCACCGGACGGAGCTCGGTTCGGTGGAGTCGAACCAGGGCCGGTTCATAGGTCGAACCCTAGCCAGCCCCGAAAGCGCCGAGGCGAAAGCTCCCGGCAACGAAGAACGCCCGGCTCCAAGAGATCTTGGACCGGGCGTAGAGTGCGAGCCCCCAAACGGAATCGAACCGTTGACCTTCTCCTTACCATGGAGACGCTCTGCCGACTGAGCTATAGGGGCCTGTCCGGCGCTGCGGACAGGTGTAACCATACACGGCACTCAGCGATGATGCGAACTGGTTCGGCCCGTCGCCGGCGCCGCAGCCCCGCGCCGGGCGGGGAACTCGACGACCTCGCAGAGATCGGCCAGATCGACGTGTCTGGCGACCTCCGCCACGGAGGTGCAGTCGGCGACCATCCGCCCGTTTCTGCGCACCCGCAGCACCTGCCGCCCCGCGCGCACCGCCCCTACGACCTCGTAGCCGTCGAGACCGACCCATCGCCTGTCCATAGCGGCACACAGTAGCCCCCGGGTCTCTCAATTTTTGCCACGCCACATGCGTTACAGGCATACCGAATCGGTACGAACGACCTCAGTAGCGGTAGAAGCCCGCGAAGTCCTTCTTGGCGATGTCGTCTATGCGCACCACCGCCCCGGTCTCGGGGGCGTTCATCATCTTGCCGTCGCCCAGGTAGACGCCCACGTGGTGGGTCCTGACCGACCTCTTGGTGATCTTCCCGAAGAACACGAGGTCCCCGGGGCGCGCGGACTTGACCCGGCGCATCTTCCGTACGTGGTCGTCGGTGTTCCCGGGCCCAAGCACGTCCTCGCCGTGTGCCAGGGCGTACACCCATCGCGTGAACCCCGAGCAGTCGAGCCCGCGCGTCCTGGCGGCCGGGCAGGGCTTGACCCTGCCCCGATAGCCCCGGCAGGTGCCCTTGGACGGGCCGGGGTCCTCGCTGTGGCCACCGCCCCACGAGTACACGATCCCGCGCTGCTCGATCTCGAGCGCGATGCGCACGATCCGGGGCGGCACCGGCAGGCTCAGGGGCACGGAGGCCGTGGCGGTCAGTAGGAGCAGCACCATCGCTCCGGCTAACCGCCGCCTCATCCAGGACCCCCAAAACAATCAGTCTTGGGATTTATCCTGCATCATCCGGCTTTGAGGGTGAGCTTCACCGACCCCACCGTCACGTTGACGCCCACCGTGCCCCTCGTCTTCTTGGGCTTGGTGGTGAAGGTCAGCGTCACCTTCTGCCCGCGCGGCAGCTCGTCGATCGTGCACAGCACCGCCGTGCCGCTGTATCTGCACCCGGGCGCCTTGACCACGCGCTGCCCGCCGAACGTCCGCCCCGAGACCTTGATGTCCTTGACGGGATGCGGGCCCGTGTTCGAGATCGTGACCCGGTACGTCTTCCTGCTGCCGGCCTGGCCCGACACCCGCACCTCGGCCGGCGGGTTGGCCAGCGACTTGAGCTGGGACTCCGAGCCGTTGAACGAGTTCCCGCCGCCGACCAGCGGCCCCTTGTCCGCCGACTGCCAGAACGTGTGCCGCTTCCAGCCCTTCGGCAGCTCACCCGGGTCGGCACCCCAGCGGGCCAGCCACAGCGGGTTCGACGTGAACTTGCCGGAGTTCCCCGTGCAGGTCCGCCACCAGCTCGTGGTGGTGTAGATGATCACGTGCCGGCCGGTCGCCTCGCGGTACTTCTTGGTGAAGTCCTTGAGCCAGGTGACCATGTCCTCGGTGGACAGGTCGTAACAGTGGTTCTTGCCGTTCTTGTCCTTGTACGGGTTGTCCTCGATATCGAGCACCCCCGGCAGGGTTTGGCCGTCGCTGACCCAGTTGCCGCCGTTCTGAAGGAAATAGTCGGCCTGGGCTGTCCCGTCGGACTCGTGCGGTTGCGCAAAGTGATAGGAGCCTCGTACGAGTCCGGCCGAGGCGGCGCCGCCGTACTGGGCGTCGAAACGTGGGTTGCGGTAGTTCGTGCCCTCGGTGGCCTGGACGAACGCGAACTTCGCACCACCCGAGGCCACGGTCGCCCAGTCGATGTCGCCCGTCCAGTTACTGACGTCCACCCCGGGCACCCCGTCGGCGGCTTCGGCGACCCCGGACATTCCCAACATGGCAATTACCACAAATAACCCAAGACGTTTCACGCGGGAGATCATTGCGGAGCCCTGCACAATTCCGCAAGTCCAGCAATATCTACTTTCTTTAACGTATCCAGCCAATAGACCGGCCCGAGCCCCAGCGGGCGCGCTCGAGCCCGGCCACGGGCTCTCCTTGAGCGCGTGGCGTGGTGGTCTTCCCCGACCCCGGTAACCCGTTCACGAGCACGACCAGTTCGCACATGATGGGCATGCCGGCAGAGCCGTGCGGGGAGCCGGCGCGGAAAACTTGCGGACGTAACGGAAAACCGCACTTCAAAGCCCTGAAATCGCTCACACGCGGGCACCGTCCGGGACGTCGTTTCCGCAGGTCAGAGCCGTATATGAACGTCACATTCGCGTTTGCAAAACCGCCTTCCACCTGCGCAAACTGGGCTCGATCCTCGAAAGCCGCCCCGACCAGGGGTTTCTTCGCCATGCCCGGAGGAGACCGACCATGATCCATACCCGGGGCCTCACCCGAGAGTTCAAAGTCAAGAAGGAGGTCGTACCCGCCGTCCGCGGCATCGACCTGGATGTGGAGGCCGGCCAGCTCGTGGCCTTCCTCGGCCCGAACGGCGCGGGCAAGTCGACCACGCTGCGCATGCTCACGACCCTCCTGCCGCCCACCTCGGGCACGGCCACGGTGGCCGGCCACGACGTCACGACGGACCCGGGCGGCGTGCGCGCCCGCATCGGCTACGTGGGCCAGCAGCACGGCGCGGGCGAGGACTTCTTCGTCCGCGACGAGCTCATCACCCAGGGCCGCTGCTACGGCATGCCCGCCCGCGCCTCGGCCGCCCGGGCCGACGAACTGCTGGACCTGCTCGACCTGAAGCCGCTGGCCAAGCGCACCCCCGGCACCCTGTCAGGCGGCCAGCGCCGCCGCCTGGACATCGCGCTCGGCCTCATCCACCGCCCCGACCTGCTCTTCCTCGACGAACCCTCCACCGGACTCGACCCGACCAGCCGCGCCGAGGTCTGGCGGCACATCCTGCGCCTGCGGGAGACGTACGGGACCACGCTCTTCCTGACCACCCACTACCTGGAGGAGGCCGACAGCATGGCCGAGCGCGTCGTCATCATCGACGGCGGCCGGATCATCGCGGACGGCACCGCCGCGCAGCTCAAGAACGACCTGGCCGGCGACCACATCACGATCACCACCGGCACCGAGCGGGACGCGGAGACGGCCGCCCGGATCGCCGCCCGGATCGGCACCGAGCACGTGGAGGGCACGACCGTGCGCCTGCGGGTGGCCAACGCCGCCGCCGCGCTGCCCGACTATCTCAGGACCCTGGACGGCGCCGGGGTCAAGGTCGTCGCCGCCGAGACCGCCCGACCCACCCTCGACGACGTGTTCCTCACTCTCACCGGGAGAAGCCTCACCGATGACGACATTCCTGCGTGACACCGCCACCATCTTCTCCCGCGAGTTCAAGCCTGCACTGCGCAACCCCACCGCGCTGCTGTTCGAGATGGGGCAGCCGCTGCTGTTCCTGTTCCTGTTCGGGGCGCTGCTGGACGGGGCGGTCGGGTCGTCGTGGCAGTGGTTCGTGCCCGGGATCCTGGTCATGATGTGCCTGACCGGGCCCATGGGCGCCGGCTACACGCTGCTGGTCGAGCTGATCGGCGGCTCGATGGAGCGCCTGCTGGTCACTCCGCTGAACCGGACCGCCATGCTGGTCGGCCTGAGCGCGAAGGCCATGCTCACGCTGCTCGTCCAGGCGGTGCTGATCATCCTGCTGGCGCTGCCCCTGGGCTTCGAGCTGCACGCCGTGGGGGTGCTGGCCGGGCTGACCCAGCTCGTGATCTTCGGGGTCGGGCTGGGCGCGCTCTCCTTCGTCCTGGCCATCAAGTCGGCCCCGTCGGGCACCCTGTTCTACATCGTGTCCCAGTCCGTGCTCTTCCCCCTGCTGCTGCTGTCGGGGGTGCTGCTCCCGCTCGAGAGCGCTCCTGGGTGGATGCAGGTGGTCGCCGGGGTCAACCCGGTCGCGTACATCGTCGAGGCTCAGCGCGCGCTCTTCTCGGGCGACCTGACCGACCCCTCGATCCTGTACGGCACCGCCGGCGCCTGCGCCCTGGCCGCGATCGGCCTCTACCTGGGCAACCGCGCCCTGCGCCAGGGCGTCTGACCCGGATCAGGGGCTGATCGCCAAGAACAGGAACGCGGCGAACAGCACCAGGTGCACCCCGCTCTGCAGCAGGGTCGCCCGTCCCGGCACCACCGTCAGCGTCGAGACGACGACCGTGAGGGCCAGCAGCACCATGTGCGTGCCGCCGAGCCCGAGCAGCAGCGGGCCCTCCAGCCAGATCGACGCCACGGCGATGGCCGGGATCGTGAGCCCGATGCTGGCCATCGCCGACCCGAGCGCCAGGTTGAGGCTGATCTGCACCTGATCACGCCTGGCCGCGCGCACGGCGGCGATGGTCTCGGGCAGCAGCACCAGCAGCGCGATCACCACGCCGACCACGGCCTGCGGCAACCCCGCCGACGACACGGCCGACTCGATCACCGGCGACTCGACCTTGGCCAGGCCGACCACGGACACGAGCGCCACCAGCAGCAGCCCGAGGCTGGCCAGCGCCGTGCGCGCGGAGGGCCGGGGCGCGTGCTCCTCCTCGCTGGGCGGCCGGCCCTCCACGGCGACGGGCAGGAAGTAGTCGCGGTGGCGGACGGTCTGGGTCAGCACGAACAGCCCGTACAACGCGAGCGAGACCACGGCCGCGAACGCGAGCTGCCCCGGGGAGAAGGCCGGCCCCCGCGCGCTCGTCGTGAACGTGGGCAGCACCAGGCTGAGCGTGGCCAGCGTGGCCACGGTGGCCAGCGCCTTCCCCGTGCCCTCCGCGTTGAAGCCGGCGATGCGCCGTTTCAGCGTGACGGTGAGCAGGGACAGCCCGACGATGCCGTTACAGGTGATCATCACCGCCGCGAACACGGTGTCGCGCGCCAGCGTCGCCGTCTGGGGGCCGCCGGAGATCATGAGGCTGACGATGAGCGCCACCTCGATCACCGTGACGGCCACGGCCAGCACCAGGGATCCGAACGGTTCGCCGACGCGGTGGGCGATGACCTCGGCGTGGTGCACGGCCGCCAGTACGGCGCCGGCCAGCAGCAGGGCCACCAGGGCCACCACCACGGCCGGCAGCGCCCGCCCCCACGAGCCCGCCAGGGCCAGCAGCGCCAGCCAGGGGATGACAACGGTCCACTTCGCAGCGTTTCGGATCATGTACTCTACGCAGTCCCATCCTTTTTAGGTTTCACCCTGATAATGCCTTGGCATCCGTTTTAGGTGGGAATGAAGGGGCCATGACACAACTGGTCGCGACGAGTACGGTGCCCTGGATCCCGGTGACGCACCGCCTGGACGTGATTCTCGCCGATGCCCTGCCGCCCGCCGAGCGGACCACGTCGGCGTTCGCGTTCGTGTCCGACCAGGCCGACCGGACGCTGCTCACCTGCGTGGACCGCGAAGGCCGTGGGTGGGACATCCCGGGCGGGCATCTGGAGCCGGGCGAGACCGCGACCGACGCGGCCGTCCGCGAGCTGTACGAGGAGACCGGCCTGCGCCTGCTCCCCTCCGACCTGACGATCTTCGCCTGGCAGCGGATCGAACTGCTGGACCCGCCGCCGGCCGGCTACCGGTATCCGGCGCTGACGTACATGGCGATGTTCCGGGCCGTGCTGCCCGGTCCCGGCGGCCCGACCCGCCCGCCGGCCGGCTCGGAGAGCACCCGCGCGGACTGGCTCCCACGGGCCGAGATCGAGCGCCACTGCCCCGGTCAGACCTGGCTGGCGCTGCTGGGCGAGCGTTAGCGGACGGCCGGGATGGTCCGGGCGCGCTCCAGGTCGGCGCTGCGGTAGGCGCGCTCGGGGATGCGGGCGAGGGTGGACGGGCGCACCTGGGGGCCCAGGCCGTACAACTTCTGGAAGCTCATGATCAGCGGCCGCCACGCGTCGGGGTCGATGCGGTCGCTCGTCCCCGCCATGCGGATGTCCTCGTGCACCCACACCCGCTGTACGCGCACCTCGAAGGCCAGCACGCCGCCGTCGTCGTCCACGGGGTGATGGCCTTCGACCACGGCCTCCATGGCGACGGGACACTCGGCCACGCGGGGCGGCCCCACCGTCTCGGAGGGCACCGGGGTGAGCCCCGCACGCCCGAACTTGTCGCGTACATGCCGGTATCCCCGGTCCCACTTGCGCTCGGGCACGGGATCGGACCCGGTGGTCAGGGCCAGCCGGTCGACGGCGTCCGCGAGCGCGTCGGACGGCAGGTTCAGCACGCACTCACGGGCCCTCAGCAGGTTCTGCGCCGTCTTGGCCCGCGCCCCCAGCCCCAGCACGGCCCGCCATCCCAGCCAGAAGGCCGACGACATGGGTGCCAGGTTGACGCTGTCGTCCTCGTTCAGTGAGGAGATCAGGACGACGGGGGTGCCGAAGTAGAGGATGTTCGGCTCGATAGAGGTGTGGGGGCCGACGTCGATATTCATGGGTTCCACTGTCGCCGCAGGTGGAAGGCCGACGCTGGCGCGATTCGGACGTCTCTTTCCCCTCGCCCGCGGCCTGCCACACCGTAGCCACACCGGCAGCACACCCGGCGGTGACAGAGTCGGACAAGGAGAAGATCGTTCCCTGTCTCGGGAGAAACCCATGGTCCAAACACTCCAGCGGCTCGCCGGACGGCTGGCCGACACCACGGTGAGCGCCCTGTTGCCGAAGGCGACGGCCGGCGCGTCGCACTGCGTCAACTGCCCGTCGGCCGCCTACCGGTGCAACTACTTCTGCTGCGGTCACATAGCCTCGCGCGTCCACCTCTGGAGCTGCTGCATGAACGGCAGCCTGCAGTGCACCTGCCAGGTGGAGATCTACGACTACTGCTGATCCGCCCCCGCACGCGCCGGGCCGGGCGCACGGCACCCCTCCACCGGCCCGGCGCGTGTCACCAGGAGGGACCCCATGACCTCTTTCGCGCTGCTGTCCCAGAGCCTGATCGCCGGCGTCCTGGTGCTGGCCGTGGTGTCGAAGCTGCGCGCGCCCGCGGACGTCGAGGCGGCCGTCGGCACACTGCTGCGGGTCGCCCGGCACCCGACCGGCCGCCGCCTGACCCGCCTCCTCGTCGCCGCCGAACTGACCGTCGCGGCCCTCGTGATCGCACCCGCTACGGCGCCGGCCGGGCTGGCCCTGGCCGCCGCGCTCATGTGGGGGTTCGCGGCTTTCGTGGCGGTGACCGTACGGGGGCGCCGGCGGGTTCCGTGCCCCTGTTTCGGGCCGTCGCGGACCCCGCTGGGGCCGGTGCACGTGGTGCGCAACGTCCTGCTGGGCGCGGTCGCGGCCTTCGGGGCGGCGGCCACCGCATACGTGCCGGCGAACCCGCTCCAGCCGGGGGAGGTCGTGGTGACGCTGGTCGCGGCGGCGTTCGGGGTCGGGATGGCCGCGTTCGCCGACGACGTGCACGCCCTGTTCCGGATCTGACCAGAAGGAGGCCCTCATGACCCTTCCCGAGGCCGTCCTGGCCGTGCTGCTGCTGGCCAACCTGTTCCTGACCTTCGGCGTCGTCCGCCGGCTCCGCGAGCACACCACGCGGTTCGCGGCGCTGGAGAACCCGTCCGCGAGCGGCCTGCGCGTCGGCGACCCCGTGGCGGGCGTCCCCGGCCTGCGCGACTCGCTCACCCTCGTGTCCTTCGTCGCCACCGGCTGCCATAGCTGTGAGGAGCAACTGCCCACGATCCGGTCCAAGGCCGAGGCGGCGGTCGCGGGCGGGGCTCGGGCGCTGACGGTCGTGGTGAACGTGAGAGGTGAGCGGGAGGAGGCCGACCAGCTCGTCGCCGCCGTGGCGGGGCCGGGCGGCGTGGTCGAGGAGGAGCTCGGCGGGGAGCTGCAGCGGGCGTTCGGCGTCAAGCGGTACCCGAGCTTCTTCCTGGTCGGGCCGGACGCGACCGTCATGGCCACGCCCGGCTCCGCGGGCGAGCTCCCGGCCGTGGAACTGCGGGCGCCCGCGGGCGGGCCGGAAGCCGTCGAGTCGCGGGCGTCCGCGGTCTCCTCGGGTCCATGACCGGTTCCCGGCGGTTCGTGACCGCGGTGGGGCTGGCCTGGCACGCCGCCCCTGTGGCGACGGTCGTGGTACTCGGCGCGACCCTCGTGCTCGGGGCGAGCCCGGTGGTGGCGGCGCTGTGCGGCAAGCTGCTGATCGACCACCTGAGCTCCGGCGTGCCCGGCCCGCTGGTCCTGCCGGCCGTGGGGCTGGGCGGGACGCTGCTGGTGACGTACGTCGGGGACGCCGCCGTACGTTACCTGGAGGACCAGCACGCGCGGCGGATCGAGATGACCGTGCAGGACCGGCTGTTCGCCAAGCTCAACAGCCTGCCCGGGCTGGAGCTGTTCGAGCGGCCCGGCTTCCATGACCGCATCCAGCTCGCCCTGCGCGCCGGTCAGAGCGCCCCGCAGCAACTGATCGGCGCGGGCCGCTCCCTGCTCCAGGGCGCGATCCAGTTGGCCGGGTTCGTCGGTGTCCTGCTGGCCGTCAGCCGGACGGCGGCGCTGCTGCTGGCCGCCGCCGCGATCCCGCGCCTGCTGGCCGAGCGGCGGCTGGCGAAGGACCGCGTCGGTCTCCTGGCGGCGCTGAGCCCGGCCCAGCGCCGCCGCTACTTCTACAGCCGGCTCCAGTACGAGCCGCGCGCGGCCAAGGAGTTGCGCGTGTTCGGCCTGGGCGGGTTCTTCCAGGACCGCATGCGGGCCGAACTCGCCGCCATCCACGTGTCACAGCGCGAGCTCGACCTGCGGATCCTGCGCGTACAGGCGGTGCTGGACGCCGCGGCGGTGGTGGCCATGGCGCTCGCCGTCTCCGTCGTGGTCATGGACGCGGCCACCGCGCGCGGCACGCCGGGCGACCTCGCGATCGTCCTCACGGCCCTGCCCGTGACCGCCGGCGCCGCCACCTCCGTGGTGCGCCAACTCGCTGCCGGATCGGAGGCCCTGCTGTCCATCGGCCACTACCTCGACATCATGGCCGCGAGCGGGCCGGTCACCGTCGGCGAACCCGCCCCGGCGCTCAGGAAGGAGATCGTCTTCGACGACGTGTGGTTCCGTTACGGCGACGACCTGCCCTGGGTGCTCAGCGGCGTGAGCTTCCGCGTCCCGCTGCACCGGTCGGTGGCCCTGGTCGGGGCGAACGGGGCGGGCAAGAGCACGATCGTCAAGCTGCTGGCCGGGCTGTACCAGCCGACGAAGGGCCGCATCCTCTGGGACGGCGTCGAGATGGGTCGCCTGGATCCGGCGTCGCTGCGGCGGCGGATCGGCATGGTGTTCCAGGACTACATGACGTACGACCTGACCGCGCTGGAGAACATCGGCGTCGGCGACCTGGAGACCCGCTTCGACCCGGCGCGGATCCGGGAAGCGGCCAGGCTGGCGGAGGTGGACGACGCCGTCGGGCGGCTCCCCCGCGGGTACGACACCATGCTCAGCCTCATGCATTTCGGCACCGGCGAAGAGGGCGACGACGGACCCGGGGCGCAGCTCTCCGGCGGTCAGTGGCAGCGGATCGCGCTGGCCAGGATGCTCCTCCGGGCCGGCCGCGACCTGCTGATCCTCGACGAGCCGAGCGCGGGGCTGGATCCCGAGGCGGAGCACCGGGTGCACCGGGTGGTGCACGAGCACGCGACCGGCGTCACCCGGTTGCTGGTGTCGCATCGGCTCAGTGCCGTACGGATGGCCGACCGGATCGTGGTCGTCGAGGACGGCCGGATCTCACAGACGGGCTCGCACGCCGACCTGCTCCGCACGGGCGGCCGCTACGCCGACCTGTTCCACCTGCAGGCGGCCGGCTACCAGGACGAGCACGCCATGCGGGCGACCGATCCCCAGGGTGAGCACGCCATGCGGGCGACCGGTCGTCAAGACGAGCACGCCGTGCGAGGAGCGGGCGCTCAGGACGAGTGCGATCCGCCGAGGCGCGCGATCACCGGGCCGACGACCGCGGCGACGGGGATGGGGCCGAACTCTCCGGAGTCCAGCCCCGGTCCCGCGTCGCCGAGCACGTAGATGTGCCCGGCGGGCACGACGCCCCCGCCCGGCTGGGGATCGCCGGCGAGGGCGGCCACGCGCTTGACCAGGAGTACGCCGTCGGCGGCGACTGTGGGCCGTCTGCCCGGCAACACCAGGCCGTCGGGCGCCCGGCACACGACGACGGCCTCGCGCCGGACCCGCCGGCGGGCCCACCGGGCGACGATCACCCGGTCACCGTCCCGCAGGGCCGGCTCCATGCTGCCGCCCCGCACCGTGACGACCACGAGCGCCGCCCGCACCGCCAGCACGGCCAGCACGGCCCCGAGCACGGCCGCCGTCATCACAGCACCATCTCGTTCACGGGCCGGGCAGCCGCCAGCGCGCAGTCATTGGCGAGAATACGCAGAAAGAGCCGTTGCAGGGACGGGCTGGGCTCCACACCGAGCTCGTCCACCAAATACGAGCGCAGTTTATAGAACACCTCCAGCGCCTCCGCCGGACGATGGCAGCGATAAAGCGAGAGCATGAGCTGCGCGTGAAATTCCTCATTGAATGGATATTCCACGACAATGACCTGGAGCTCCGGCGTGATGAGGCGATGCTGGCCCATTTCCAGCCCTATGTCGAACCGGGCGGCCAATGCGCTGAGCCGCAATTCCCGCAGCCGCGTGCACGAAACGGCGATCTGCGGCGTGGCGGGCACGTTCGTCAGGGCGGGCCCGCGCCACAGCGCCAGCGCCTCGCTCAGCCGCCGCTCCGCCGCCGGCAGATCGCCGGCGGCCGACGCCCGCCTCCCCGCCCCGACCAGCCGCTCGAACCGCACGAAGTCGACGTCGTCGGCCCGCAGGCGGTAGCCGGAGTCCACGGTCTCGATGTGCCGGTGGCAGGAACGGTCGATCAGGCCGCGCAGGCGCCAGACGTATCCGTGGACGGTCTTGCGCGCGCTCGGCGGCGGCCGCTCGCCCCAGAAGTCGGCCACCATTTGCGGGACGCTCACCGGTCTGCCCACATTGAGCAGGAGGACGGCGAGCACCAGTCGCTGCATGGACGCGGTTATCTTTATCGGTGTATTTTGATCGACGACTTCCAGCGGACCGAGCACCATGAAACGCACTGAAGTCTCCTTCGCCCCCGTAGGCGATCAAACGGCCGGTCCCCGACCGTAAAGCACCCCAAGCCGATTATCACTCCAATATCCACCGTGTCAATCCCTCGGCAATTCCGCGGAATTGGCGTGGAACTCCAGGCGCCGGCCACCGGGCGGAGCCCCACGCCTCACGTGCAACAGTTTTCGCACCTGGCTCCTCTCGGAGGTGAAGCGACGACGAAAGGCGAGAAGCATTGGAAGGCGATCCCCGTTTCGCGGAGTTCGTGGCCAGACGTGGCGACGCGCTGCTGCGCTACGGCTACGTCCTGGCCGGGAACCCGCATGACGCGGCCGACCTGGTCCAGGAGGCGCTGCTGAAGCTGCGCGGCGCCTGGCCGCGACTGCGATTGAAGGAGAACGCCGAGAGCTACGCCCGCACCACGATGGCCAGGTTGCACATCGCCACGTGGCGGCTGCGCCGGCGGGAGCTGCCGGCCTGGGACCTGCCGGAGCGTCAGCACCACGGTACGCAGCCAGGCCGCCCGCGCGCTGGACAAGCTGCGTACCGCCATGCCGACTGAGCCGGAGCCGATGAGCAGGGAGAAGAGCCGATGAACGAGGTCGAGGAGACACTGCGCAGGACGCTCGGCCGGGCGGCCGAGCAGGCGCCCAGGCTGCCGGGGATGCTGCCCGAGCGGCTCGAACGGGTTCACGCGCGCAGGAGGCGGCGCGCCGGGATGGCGCTGGCCGCCGCGGCGGCCGTGGTGAGCTCGGGCGGGACCCTGGCCGTGCTGCGTGGCGGCGACGTCATGACGGTCACGCAGGGTGAGGCCGCCTCGCAGTCGTTCTCTCCGAGGCCGCCCGCGCCTCTGGAGGAGGTCTGGCCGCAGGCCGTGCGCAAGGTCCCGCTCCAGGGGGCCGACAGCGCGCGGTGGCGGCCGGAGACGTTCGTCGACGACCGCACCCTGCTCGTGGAGAGCTGGATCGAAGGCGAGCGAAAGGGCGCCATCTACGCCTACGACGTCGAGACCGCCGAGCAGCGCAAGATCGCCGACCTGCCGCAGCCCGAGGGGACCACGTCGCCCGGCATGGAGTACGCCGTGGGCGACGGCCTCGTGGCGTGGTGGACCATGACGAAGGACGACATGGTGAACCTCTGGACCGTGCCGCTGGACGGCGGTGCGCCCAGGCTCGTCGCCGAGCGGAGCGTCGCCGGTGGGGACGGCAGCGGGATCGACGGGCTCGCCGTGGCCGACGGCCGGCTCGTCTTCTCCCTGTACACGGGTGGCGTCTACACCGTCCCTCTCGGGGGCGGGACGGTGACGCAGGTCGAGGGCGGTGCCGGGATGCACCTGCTGTCCTGGCCCTGGATCGGCGCGCCGGGAACAGGCGGCGAGCCCACGGGCATCCGGTTCGAGCGGATCCGGAACGTGGAGACCGGGGAGACCAGAACGGCCGTCAGCCACCCCGGCGAGCAGGTCCAAAGCTGTGGCGTGGACATCTGTGCGGGCCGGAACGCCGACGGTGAAGGCTTCTTCCGGCAGCGGGACGGCTCGCAGGAGAAGCGGACGGGTGGCGCCTCGCTCGGGCTCTCGCTGCGGCCGCCGGCCCAGGACCGCTTCTACGTCTCGGCGTTCGGAGAGCGCGGTCCTGAGGGGGTCGGCCTGTACGACCGGGTCACCGGCAAGTCGGGTGCCTTCCACATCAAGCCGGAAGGACAGTCGATGTCGATGCCGTCGTTGGAGTCGTCCGGCCGGAGGCTCCACTATGCGGTTGGAAAGGACCTGTACCTGATCGACCTATCCAAGATCCGATAGCCGCGCGGCGGGACGGAAGGCGTCGGCGTGCTCGGACACCCATGAGCGGAACGTCCGCGCCGCCCGCCCGGTGACCTCCTCCACGGTGGTGGTCACCCGGGCGGGACCGGCGGTCATCGCGGCCTGGGCGCGCAGGACGCCGTCCACGGCCGCGGCCGGCCAGCCGCGGGCCAGCATGCCCCGGCGGGCCTCGTCCGGGGAGGCCTCCTCCCAGCGCACCGAGTGGCCGATCACCTCGCCGAGCACGTGTGCCTGCTCGGTCTGGGTCAGTGAGTGCGGCCCGGTCAGCTCATGGACGGCGCCGGCGTGCCCGTCCCGGGTCAGCGCCCGCACCGCCACCGCCGCGATGTCCCGCTCGTGCACCAAGGCCATGGCGGCCCGGCCGTACGGCTCCCGCACCGCCTGCCCGGCCCGGATCCGCTCGGCCCAGCGCAGCGCGTTGGCCGCGAAGGCGTGCGGGCGCAGGAACGTCCACTCCATCCCCGACCGTTCGATCAGCTCTTCGGCCTGCCGTTCGTGGTCGCGTACCGCCGCCGAGGACAGGTAGACCACGCGGCGGGCATGCCCGGCGACCGCCGCCAGCACCGTCTCCAGCCCTTCGGCCGAGGCGAACGGCCAGACCAGGAACACCGCCTCGACGCCCTCGACCGCGGCGCGCAGGGAGCCGGGCGCCGACAGGTCGGCCGGCACGCCCTCCACGGCGGGCGGGAGGGCGGCCGGTCTGCGGGCCAGCGCCCGGACCTCGGCCCCGCTCTCCGCGAGCAGCGCCGTCACGTGGCGGCCGACCGTGCCGGTCGCCCCGGTGACCAGAATGCGTTGTGTCATCCGATCCTCCTTCATCGATCGTCAATCTAGAAGGATTGGACGGGATGACCAATGCTCTGGAGTCCTGAATTCATACGCGATCGTCTCGATAACCGGATTTTCAGTCGTTGTCGGAGCCGAGGAGGCCGCGGCGGAAGGCGACCGCGACCGCCGCCGCGCGGTCATTGACGCCTAGCTTGGCGTAGATGTGCAGGACGTGGCTCTTGACCGTGGCCTCGCTGATGAACAGGCGGGCGGCGGCCTCGCGGTTGGTGGCGCCGTCGGCGATCAGGCGCAGGACCTCCAGCTCACGCGCGCTCAACGGGTCGGCGGGGGCCCGCACCTGGCCGAGCAGGCGGGTGGCCACCGACGGCGACAGCACGGCCTCGCCCCTGGCCGCCGCGTGGACGGCGCGGATCAGCTCGTCGCGGCCGGTGTCCTTGAGCAGGTAGCCGGTCGCGCCCGCCTCGATGGCCGGCAGGACGTCCTTGTCGGTGTCGTACGTGGTCAGGACCAGGACGCGGGCCCGCAGGCCCAGCCTGGCGAGCTCCTTGATGGCGCTCACCCCGTCCATCCTGGGCATGCGCAGGTCCATGAGGATCACGTCGGGGTCCAGCACGCGGGCCAGGTCCACCGCCTGGGCCCCGTCGCCCGCCTCGCCCAGCACCTCGAAGCCGGGGTCGCCGGTGAACATGCCGCGGATGCCGTCGCGGACCACGGGATGGTCGTCGGCGATCAGCAGCCGGATCGGGGTCTCAGGCACGCGGGGCCTCCCGGAGGACGACGGGGACGCTCGCGGAGACGGCGGTGCCGGCGCCGGGTTCCGACTCGATCTCCAGGGCGCCCGCCAGGCGGGTCACCCGCCTGCGCATCGCGGGCAGGCCGAAGCCGCCGCCGTCGCGTACGCGTTCGGGGTCGAATCCGGCGCCGTCGTCGCGTACGTCCAGGGCGACCACGTCCTCCATGTACGACAGCGTCAGCCCGACCCGGCCCGCGCCCGCGTGCTTGGCCACGTTGGCCAGCGCCTCCTGGGCCGTGCGCAGCAGGGTCTCCTCGACCTCGGGATGCATGGGACGGACCGTACCAGTGGTGGTCACCTCGGCCCGTACGCCGTTCAGCTCGGACCACTCGGCCGCGACCGCCGCCAGCGCGTCGGGCAGCGGGGCGGACTCCAGCGCGCCGGGGCCGACGGCGTGGATGGACCGGCGGGCCTCGGCCAGGCTCTCCCTGGCCAGGTGCATGGCGTTGCCGAGGTGGCGCTCGCGTGCGTCCTCGTCGTCCTTGGCGTGCGTCGCGGCCTGGAGCTGGGTGATGATGCCGGTCAGGCCCTGCGCGAGCGTGTCGTGGATCTCCCCCGCCATGCGCTGCCGCTCGTCCATGACCCCCGCCTCCCGCGCCTGGACCAGGAGCTGGGCGTGCAGTCCCGCGTTCTCCCGCATGGCCTCTTCGAGCTGGGCCACCGTTCTCTTCCGCTCGGCGCTGCGCTCGGCGGTGACCTCGCCGACGAAGCTGAACAGGCCGACCGCGGCCACGATGGCACCGGTGAGCAGCACGTACGTGAGGATCCCCGTCAGGGTGGGTTCGGGCGGGCCGCCCATGTAGGCCGCGACGGTGCCGGCCGCCGTGGCGGTCACTCCCGCGAACCGCCACTTGCCGGGCAGGTAGCTCCACGAGTGGAGGTAGCCGACGAAGCCGAAGAAGCTCGCGAACCACACCCCTCGGCTGCTCAGCACCGCGATCAGCACGACCAGGCCGGTGACGTACAGGGCCTTCATCGAGCCGCGCTGCATGAGCGCGATCCACGCGGCGGCGAGCAGCGCCAGGCCGAG
This sequence comes from Nonomuraea sp. NPDC050643, assembly GCF_040654715.1. Taxonomy (NCBI): domain Bacteria; kingdom Bacillati; phylum Actinomycetota; class Actinomycetes; order Streptosporangiales; family Streptosporangiaceae; genus Nonomuraea; species Nonomuraea sp. NPDC050643. The sequence goes on from NZ_JBFAIM010000040.1 coordinate 93,692, forward strand.
CGTGACCAGCCGGTCGTACCACGGCCCCTGCTCCCCGGCGAGCAGGTAGAGCACGGTGGAGACGGCGAGCAGGACGTACGGGACGGCGGCCAGGTACCGCTGCAGGTCCCGCTCCCACCGGTCCAGCCTCGTCACGCTCACTCCCAACGAAAGAACCTGGCCGCGGCGGCGCTCAGGACCAGCGCGTACGCGGCCATCACGCCCAGCAGCAGCAGACTCGGCGAGCCGCCCGCCCAGACCTCCTGCAACGACTGCCGGAAAGCGCCCAATGGAGTGTATTCACCGATCCGCGCGAGAATCACCGGCATCTGGTTCGCCGGCTGCATGAGCCCGGCCAGGAACGCCATCGGGAAATACAGCAGCACGCCGATCCCGTTGGCGCTGCGCCCGTTCGCGGCGAGGGCCGCGATGAGCAGCCCGATCGAGAACATCGCCGCCGTCCCCAGCAGGAACGTCACCGCGACCGCCCCCACCCCGCCGGGCAGGCGTGCCCCCAGCACCGTCCCCCCGACGGCCAGCAGCAGCCCGCAGGCGACGACCGCCAGCACCAGTTGCATCATGACCTGCACCACCAGCATGTTCAGCGGCCGGAGCGGGGTCGTGGAGAGCCGGCGCAGAATGCCCCTTTCCCGGTATGTGGCCAGCGTCGTGGGCACCATGTACAGCCCGACCAGCCCCACGGCGATGGCCAGCGCCATCGGGAGCAGCACGGTGTCACCCGGCTCGATCGAGCTGCCGAAGACCACCAGGATGAACAGCGGGATGAGCACCGTGAACATCGAGCCTGGCTCTCTGACGAGGAGCTTCAGCTCGACGGTGGTGAGTTTGGCGAGCGCGGTCATGTCAGGACTCCCTGGGTCAGTTGAAGGAACGGCCGGTGAGGGCGAGGAAGGCGTCGTCGAGCGTGCGCTTGTCGATCCGCAGGTCGCTGACCAGGACGTGGTGGCGGGCGAGCCGGGCCGTGACGGCGGTGGCGAAGTCGCCCCTGCCGGTGACGACCACCCGGTCGCCGTCGCTGACCACGCCCGACACCCCGGGCACGTCGCCGAGCAGCGCCCGCGGGTCGGCCTCCGTCATCAGCGTGAATCGCATCTGGTGCTCGGCGTCGATGCCCTCGATGAGCCCGCCCGGGGTGTCGAGGGCGACGATGCCGCCCCGGTCGAACACGGCGACCCGGTCGCAGAGCTCCTCGACCTCGTCCATGAAGTGGCTGACGAGCACCACGGTGACGCCGTCGGCGCGTACCCGCTTGATCAGCTCCCAGGTGGCCCGGCGCGCCTGCGGGTCGAGCCCGGTGGTCAGCTCGTCGAGGAAGGCCACCCGCGGGTTCCCGACCAGCGCCAGCGCGATGAACAGCCGCTGCTTCTGGCCGCCCGACAGCTTCCCGAAGCGGGCGTCGCGCTTGTCGGCCAGCCCCCACTGCTCCACCAGCTCCCGCCAGTCGCGCGGGGCGGAGTAGAAGGAGGCGTACAGGTCGAGCACCTCCCAGACCTTGATGTTCTCCGGGAGCTGGGTGTGCTGCAGTTGCACCCCGAGCCGCTCGCGCAGCGCTCTGCCGTCCTTGACCGGGTCGAGCCCGAGGACCTTGATGGATCCGCTGTCGGCCCGCCGGAGACCTTCGACGCACTCGACGGTGGTGGTCTTGCCGGCGCCGTTGGGGCCAAGGATGCCGAAGATCTCGCCCTCCTCGACGGAGAACGACACCCTGTCCAGGACCGTCAGGCCGGCGTACCTCTTGGTGAGGTCGGTGACTTCGATGACTGCCATGGCTCAAGGATCTTTCGGCGCCGCTCCGGGCGAATCGACTTGCCGGCCATGACGAGGGGTGGATGGGGTTGATCCGAGAATCCACCGTTCGGTTGATGACACGGCAAATTTCGGATGCGGCTTGAAAGTTTCAGAGGGCCCAGGCCGGCCAAACAGCGTCGTTGACCAGGCTTTCGGCATTACCCCTCAACAGGGTCTGACAGGTTTCGTTGACAGACCGCCGAAGTCGGTCCGATACTTTCGCAACTGTACCGATAGTTTCGAAGCCCTCCGGCCTTCCCGAGGAGCGCAGATGAACGACGCCCCCGCCCATCCGACGAGCCGCGGACGCGGCCGCATCAGGCGGCTCATCGGCCGTGCCAGCGTCGTGGCGCTGGTCGCGGCCACCACGATGACGCCCGGCATCGCCAACGCGGCCCCCATCACCTCCAACCAGACCGGCACCAACAACGGCTACTTCTACTCCTTCTGGACCGACAGCGCCGGGTCGGTCTCCATGGAGCTGGGATCCGGCGGCAACTACAGCACCTCGTGGCGCAACACCGGGAACTTCGTGGCCGGCAAGGGCTGGAATCCCGGCGGGCGCAGGAGCGTGAGTTATTCGGGCAGCTTCAACCCGTCCGGCAACGCGTATTTGACGCTCTACGGCTGGACGAGAAATCCGCTCGTGGAGTATTACATCGTCGACAACTGGGGCACCTATCGGCCCACGGGGACGTACAAGGGCACCGTGACCAGCGACGGCGGCACGTACGACATCTACCAGACCACCCGCTACAACGCCCCCTCCATCGAGGGCACCAGGACGTTCAACCAATACTGGAGCGTCCGGCAGTCCAAGAAGACGGGCGGCACCATCACGTCCGGCAACCATTTCGACGCCTGGGCCCGCAATGGCATGAACCTGGGCAACCATGACTACATGATCCTGGCGACCGAGGGATATCAGAGCAGCGGAAACTCCAACATCACCGTGGGCGGCTCCGGCGGCGGCGGCGGTGGTGGCGGGGGCGGTGGCGGCGGCGGGGGCTGCACCGCGTCGCTGTCCGCCGGGCAACAGTGGTCCGACCGCTACAACCTCAACGTCTCGGTCAGCGGCTCCAGCAACTGGACGGTGACGATGAACCTTCCGTCCCCCGCGCAGATCCTGTCCACCTGGAACATCAGCGCGAGCTACCCCAGCGCCCAGGTGCTGACCGCCCGGCCGAACGGCAACGGCAACAACTGGGGGGTGACGGTCCAGCACAACGGCAACTGGACCTGGCCGACGGTCTCCTGCAGCGCGAGCTGACCGCCGGTGTCCGCACGCGGGCCGCCGCGCCGGCCCGCGTGCGGATCATTGTTCAGATCATTGTTCGGCGGTCTGGCTGCGGTCGATGAGGTCGAGGACGGCGTCACGGATCCCGCGGAAGACGGCGACGATCTCCCCGGCCGCCGCGGCGACGGCCGGGGCCGCGGGCGGATCGGGGTGCTCGATCAGCAGGGCCACCGTGTCGGCGAGCACCGCGTACGGATCGGCGACACCCGGCGGCGCGGTGTCCGGATCGAAGATGCCGATCAGGAATCCGTTGAGCACGGCGTGCACCGCGTAGGACTGGGCGGCCAGGGGGCGGTCGTCGCGGATCAGGCCGTGGCGGCGCAGGATCGGCATGACCGTGTCGCACATGGCGGCGGGCTTGGCGCGGGCGTACAGCTCGCGATCGCCGGCCTCCTGGGTGAGCAGCCGCACCAGCTCCTGGTCGCCGCTCTGCAGCCGGCGCGCCAGCGGCGCCCTCTGCGCGGTGCGCGCCAGCAGCGGCGCCAGGCGGTGCGGCAGCACCGTGGCGGGGTCGGCGGTGACGCGGGCGATGGCCTCTTCCAGGAGTGTCAGCAGGTCGCGGGCGAACAGCCCGCGAATGAGGTCTTCCTTGCTGGGCCAGTAGAGGTAGACGGTGCCCTTGCCGACGCCGGCCGCGCGGCTGATCTCGGACACGGTGACCTTGCCCGCGCCGTGGTCGAGCACCAGCTCACGCGCGCTGTCGAGGATGCGGGCGGCCTTGCGCGAGTGGACTTCGACCAAGTGGCTCACCGGTGCCGGCCTCCTGCTTCGTGTACGGGGCCGGCGACGTCGCCACTCCCGGCCCGCGTTCTTTGCCGCCATTATCCCGCGCGGCGCGCTCGCGGATCCGCCTTGACCTGGAGTTCGCTCCAGCACGGAGACTCCTGTCCGAGACCCGCGGAGCGCGGGACGGAGTAAGGAGACGGCATGAGATACCGATCGATCGGCACCGGCCCGGCCACCCGCCGCGAAGTGAGCGTGCTCGCCCTCGGCGCGATGCTGTTCGGTTCGGTGACCGACGAGCAGACGTCCTTCGCCATCCTTGACCGCTATGTCGAGGCCGGCGGGACGTTCATCGACACGTCGGACAACTACGCCTTCTGGACGGACGGCAGCCAGGGCGGGCAGAGCGAGGAGCTGCTGGGCCGCTGGCGTCGCAGCCGGGGCGTGGGTGACGAGATCGTGATCGCGACCAAGCTGGGCGCGCGGCCGCTCGCGCCGGGCACCGGCTACGCCGACAACGCCGAGGGGCTGTCGGCCAAGACGATCAGGGAGGCGGCCGAGCGCAGCCGGGAACGGCTCGGCGTCGACCGGATCGACCTGCTGTACGCGCACATCGAGGACCACCGGGTGCCGCTCGCCGAGACCGTCGAGGGCTTCGGCGAACTGGTGGCCGAGGGCACGGTCGGTCTGCTCGGGGTGAGCAACCACGCGATCTGGCGGGTGGAGCGGGCCCGCGCCCTGGCCGCCGCGGCGGGAGCGGCCGCGTACGAGGTGCTGCAGTACCAGCACAGTCTGCTGCGGCCGCGTCTCGACGTCCCCGAGTCGATCTTCGAGGACGGCAGCCTCGGGGCCGCGGGGCCCGAGCTGCTGAGCTACCTGCGCGCCGAGACCGGCCTGACCCTGGTCGCCTACTCACCGCTGCTGAGCGGCGCCTACACCCGGCAGGACAAGCCGGTGCCGCCGGACTACGACCACCCCGGGACCCCGGCTCGGCTGGCGGTGCTGCGCCAGGTCGCCGAGGAGTGCGGGGCGAGCATGAACCAGGTGGTGCTGGCCTGGCAGATCGGAGCCGCGCTGCCCATCATCCCGCTGGCCGGGGCGTCGTCGGTGGCGCAGCTCGAGGAGAACCTGGCGGCGGTGGACCTGGAACTGACCGAGGACCAGCGTTCCCGCCTGGACTCGGTCCACTAGGTCTCTCGATTCGCCCGCACGGGTGCCATTGATGGGCCGACCTCGGTGATGGATGTTGGGTGGGACAGGCGGCCGGCAGCGATCCATGAGGAGTCCGACATGAGCGATTCGGCGTCCCCTCCCGTCACGATGCCCACCCAGCGTCAGCTCCCCCTCGATCCCCCGCAGGAGCTGGAGAAGTGGCGTGAGGAGGCCCCGATCCGCAGACTCCGGTACGCCGACGGCCACCTCGGCTGGCTGGTGACCGGCTGGGTGGCGGCCCGTGCCGTGATGGGCGACAACCGCTTCAGCGCCCGGCCCGACCTCCACCATCCGACGACGCCGCTGATGGGGCGGCACGACGCCATCCGCCGTCCGCCCGGGTTCTTCGTACGCATGGATCCGCCCGAGCACACCCGCTTCCGCAGGCTGCTGACCGGCCAGTTCACCGTTCGCCGGATGAAACTGCTGGAGCCGCGGATCGCCGAGATCACCGCCGGCACGCTCGACGCGATGCGGCGCACCGGCCCGCCCGCCGAGCTGGTGCGCGACTTCGCGCTGCCGATCCCGGCCCTGGTGATCTGCGAGCTGCTCGGCGTCCCGTACGCCGATCGCGACAACTTCCAGGAGCACGCGTCGACGGTCGTGTCGCTGGAGGTCAGCACCGAGCAGAAGCAGAAGGCGATCGACGAGGTGAACACCTACGTGCGCGCCCTGGTGGCGCGCAAGCGGGCCCGGCCGGGCGACGACCTGATCAGTGGCCTGTCGTCCAGCGGGGAGCTCACCGACGATGAGCTGGCCGGGGTGGCCATGCTGCTGCTCCTGGCCGGGCACGAGACGACGGCCAACATGCTCGCCCTGGGCACGTACACCCTGCTCTCCAAGCCCGGCCAGCTCGCCGCGCTGCGCCGCGACCCCGCTCTGGTGCCGGGCGCGGTGGAGGAGCTGCTGCGCTATCTCACGGTGGTCGACTTCCTGGTACGGACCGCGCTGGAGGACATGGAGATCGACGGTTACCCGATCAAGGCGGGCGAGACGGTCACGGTCTCCCTGCCCACGGCCAACCGGGACCCGGTGCGGTTCAGCCACCCCGGAGCCATGGACCTCACCCGGGACGCGACCGGCCACCTGACGTTCGGGCACGGCATCCACCAGTGCCTGGGCCAGCAACTCGCCCGCAACGAGCTGCGCATCGCCCTGCCCGCCCTGCTCGACCGCCTGCCGGAGCTCCGCCTGGCGGTCCCCGCCGACGAGGTGCCGATGCGGTCGGACATGCTGGTCTACGGCGTGCACCGGTTACCGGTGACCTGGTAGCGGCCCGGGACACCGCCTACCGCCGCATGGCCCGATAACGCTTGAGGAGGGCGGTCAGGCGGTCGTGGTCACGCGCGCCGTTCAACTCGCCGAGCAGGTCGTCCTCCTCCCGCAGGACACGCAGCGGGCCCAGCGCGGCGAACCACATCCGCACGGGCAGGACAAGCCACCACTAGTGACGACCCCCGCATCGTCATCGTCCTGATTCAACGGGGCCGATAGGAGCAACGCACGCCGACGCGAACGGTGGCGCGCAGTTCGTCGCCGATCACCGCGTCGGCGGTGGCGATGCGGGTCAGGGTGCGGCGGACGGCCTGGCCGATCGCCATCCCGACCAGTTCCTGGTCCGTACGCGGGCGAGCGTCCCCGCCCAGGCGAGTGGCGGCGGCGAGTGCCGCGGCGACGCGGTCGCGCTCGGCGCGGCGGGCCCCGGTACGCCAGGTGGCGCCGGCCGATTCGAGGTCGTCGATCTCGGCCCGCAACCAGGACAGGTGTTCCCGGTAGACGTGTGTGGTCCGGTCGTCCGGCATCGAGGACGTCCCGCCGGCGTCACGGGCGGGCTCATCGGGGAGCGCCGGGTGGGTGGCCAGGTCGACCGCGTCGATGGCGCGGCCGGGGTTGGCGATCAGCACCGCGAGGGAGCGCATGCCCACGCCGTCCTCCGCCAGAGCGGTACGGCCGCCGAAGGAGAGCCGCCACCGGTCGTCCTCGCGCCGGCAGACCACGACACCCCGCTCGGGCTGGGGACAGCGGCCCGGGGCCAGGTCGACGTAGGTCATCGGGCTCGCAGGCGTGTCGAGGCCGGCCGTGTCCTCCCGCCCGGCCCGTACGGCCAGCAGGACGCCGATCGCCTCCAGCACGAGCCGGACGGCCAGGTGGTCGCCGGCGGCGAACTGGTCGGCCAGCCCCCTGAGGCAGTCCTCGGCTCGCGGGTCGCCGGACCTGAGCAGGTCGACGGTGTGCCGCACCCGCTCCGTCACCGGGTCGTCGTCGATGCCGAGCGCCCACTCGGCCTCCGGGGAGAAGCGTTCCTCCAGGCGGTACGCGATGCTCACGACATCCTCCGGCGGTCGGTGTGCCCGTCAAGAACGCTAGAGCCGCCGCCCTATGGGGCGATTCGGGAGATCTCCCTAGATTGCCGACTCGCCGGCCGCGTTCATCCGGTGGGCCAGCGCGGCGGCCTGGCCTCGGCTGGTGACGCCGAGCTTGCTCAGCACCGCCGAGATGTGATGGTCGACGGTCTTGGCCGACAGGGACAGGCGGGCGGCGATCTCGGCGTTGGACAGGCCCTCGGCCAGAAGGGCGAGCACGTCCGCCTGGCGTGGCGTCAGCCCGGCGGCGTTGGCGGCCGTCGCCCGCCGAGGACCGCGCGGGATCCGGGTGAACCCGCGCCTCCTCAGCTCGCCGCGCAGCCACTGGGCGGCTCGCACGGCGCCGAGCCCGTCCAGGGTCCGCAGCGCCTCTGCGGCGGCGCTCTGGTCACCTGCCGCCAGGGCCCAGACGCGGGTGTACCGGGCGCCGCGCCGGGCCCACTCCGCGGCGGCGCCGGCCCATTCGCCGTGGAGCATCATCCGGTACGGCGCCGCCGTACCGGAGGGGAGCCGCCGGTCACCGCCGGCCAGCCACCAGCGATAGGCCAGCTCCCCGGAGAAGACCGGATGGCACACCGACACGGCCAGGTCGAGGCCGCGCCGGGCCTCCTCGCGAGCGCGCCCGGCATCGCCGGACCACAGGAAATGCTCCGAACGTGCGGCGGCCACCGGTCCCACCCGCTGCGGCTCACCGGTGCGTTCCGCCTGCCGGGCCGCCTCCTCCAGGATGGCCGCCGCTCCCGGGTCGCCACGGGCCGCCAGGATCCGGCCGCGGGCCAGCAGCGCGGGGAACATGGCCACCCCGCCTCGCACCGCCCGGGCCAGCGACGCCTCGGCGTCGGCGAGCGCGCCGTCCCAGTCGCAGCTCTCCACCCGCACCACCGCCCGCACGCCCAGCAGGTACTGGACGTAGCCGTCGAGGTTATGGCCGGTGGCGTAGGCCAGCGCCTCTTCGAGGGCCTGGGCCGCGACGCCGTACTCGGCGAGCTGAACCGGGCCCGTGGCCAGCACGACCAGCGCGCGGGCGGCGTGGTCGACCAGCCCGGCGGCCTCGGCGCGCTCATGAGACGCGCGCAGCGCCGCGGGAGCGCCCTCCTCGCCCCGGACGAGACGTGCCGTGCTCACGTTGATCGCCGCGTGAACGGAGGCGGCCACGTCCCCGAGCCGATCGGCGAGGTCCTGGGCCCGCTCGCCCCAGGACACGGCCTCGTCGAGCTGGTGCGCCGCCATGTGGAGCTGCGACTGGTTGCTGTAGGCCATGGCGAGCTGCGGATCGCCGTCCTCCAGCACGGCGACCAGCCGCGCCGCCGCCTCCCACGCCTGCTCGCGCCGCCCCGCCCACCACGCCAGCCGGGAGATCATGCGCAGGTTCTCGCCGACCAGCTCGACCCGCCCCTCCTCCTCCCGCAGCTCCAGCGCCGCCTGCCGGACGCGCAGCGCCTCCTCCGCCAGCCCGGCCAGGTACGCCTGCTCCGCGTACGCCTCCAGCAGCGCGGCGCGCTCCCCGCCCGGCAGCCCGCCCGCGTGCTCGACGGCGGCACGGTAGTGCGCCGCGGCCTCCCGGTGCGCCCCCTGCCGGGCCGCCCCCGCGCCGGCGAGCCGCCCGTACCGCAGGACGGCGGCCCCGTCTCCCGCGTTCAGCGCGTGATGGACCAGCCGGCCGGGGTCGATCCCCTGGGCCCGCGCCAGGATGCCGAGGACCCGCCGGTGCAGCGCGCCGCGCCGCGCGGGTGACAACGTCTCCTCCACCGCGCCGCGCAGCAGCTCGTGGCGGAACGCCACCCCGTCACCGGACGGCACCAGCACCCCCGCGTCCACGCATGTCTCGACCAGCTCCGAGGCGCCCGCCACGACCGCCGCGTCGGCGCGGGTGGGCATCACGGACACCAGCCTGGCCAGGTCCCTGGCGGGCCCCGGCAGCGACCGCAGCCGATCGAGGATGAGGTCCTGCACGGTGTCCGGCACCGCCGGGCCTTCGCTGCCGAGCAACTCGGTCACCAGCAGCGGGTTCCCGCCGGTCAGCCGGTAGACCATCGCCGCGTCCCGTCCCGCCCGGGCCGCCTGCTCCGTCACGCAGCCGTGCGACAGGGGGCGCAGTCGTACGCGTCGCACCAGGGCGTTCGGCAGGGCGGCCAGGGCGCCGCGGATCGGGTGCTCGGCCCCCACCTCGTCATCGCGGTACGTCACCACCAGCAGCGCGGGCAACCGGCCGATCCGCCGCCCCAGCCACACCAGCCAGTCCAGCGTGGCCTCGTCGGCCCAGTGCGCGTCCTCCACCACGACCACGGGGTGCGACCGCCCCCGCGTACAGGACAGCTCCTCCAAGGAGGCCGCGAAGATCTCCTCCTGGGCCGCGCCGGCGCCGAGCCGGTCGGCCAGGACGCCCCCGATCTGGCGACCGATGTCGTGGAGCGGCCCCAGCGCCCGTGGGGTGACGAGCCTGTCGCAGCCGCCCCACAGGACCCGCGCCCGCCGCCCGCACCGCCGGGCGAACTCCGTGACCAGCACGGACTTGCCGATGCCGGCCTCACCGGCCACCACCGCCACCCGCCCGCCCCGCGTGCTCTCGCCCAGCAGACCGTCGAGGAGTTCCAGTGTCGCTGAGCGCTCCCACAGCTCCACGACCCCGATCGTAGACCCGCGCCCCTGCCGGGCCCTACGAAACGGCGGAGTGGTCCCGGCCGGAGAAGGCCCGGTCCGGGTGGGACCGCGCCTCGGTGCGTGATCTCAGCGGGTGGCGGTGTGGGCGGCGAGGATCTGCCGGACGACCGTGTCGGGGCGGGACATCATCATCACGTGTGAGGCGCCGTGGACCTCCTTGACCTCGCCGCCGGCCCGCTCGGCCACGTCGGCTCCGCCGGGCAGTGGACGGGCGACCAGCACGTGGCCCAGCCTGCTCCCGGGGAACATGCCGGGCAGAGGCATCAGTCGCGTGACGTATCCGCCAGGGCGTCGCGTAGCTGGGCGCGCGAGGTGATGCCGAGCTTGGGGAACGCCCGGTACAGGTGGGTGCTGACGGTGCGGTGCGACAGGTAGAGCTGCTGGCCGATCTCGCGGTTGGACAGCCCGGAGGCGGCCAGCCGGGCGATGTGCAGCTCTTGCGAGGTGAGCAGCTCGGCGGCCGGCGGGACGCGCAGGTCGCTGGCCTCCCCCGCGGCCCGCAGTTCCTGGCGGGCCTTCTCCCCCCAGGCGAGCAGCCCGAGCACGTCGAAGGCGTCGCGGGCCGCCCGCAGCGGCACGCGCGCTTCCTGGATCCGCCGCCGACGGCGCAGCCACATGCCATGGGCGAGCAGCAGGCGCGCCCGCCCGGTGGGCCAGGACGACAGGTCGGCCCTCAGCGCGTCGTGGTAGAGCGCCTCGGCGTCGGCGTCGTCGGCCAGCAGCGCACGCGCGTGCCGGAGCCCCAGGTGCAGGATCGGAGACGGGCTCCGGGCGGCCACCTGCTCCAGCTCCGCCACCGCCCGCCTGGCCGTCTCCTGCCGGCCCGCCGCCACCGCGGCCTCGGTCAGCTCGCTGATCACCCATTGCCGCCAGATGACGTGGTGGGCGGCGTCACCCGGCTCGAACAGCCGCCACAGGTGCCCGAACGCGTCGTCGTGCCGTCCGGCGCACAGCGCGATCACGCCCTTGGCATGCTGCAGCACCGCCACGACCGAGCTGATGGCGAAGCCGCCGAGCACCCGCTCGCCCTCGGCGGCCAGCGCCAGGCCGCGTGCCTCCTCACCGCGGAGCCCGGCCAGCAGCGCCAGCATCCCCAGGGCCGAGGCCTGCCGGCGGGGCTGGGCGGTCTCCCGGGCCAGGTGCGCGGCCTCCTCGGCGGCCAGCAGCGCCCCGGCCCAGTCGCCGCAGAAGATCTGCCGCCACACCTGCGTGCTGAGCGCCCGCGTGAGCAGGCCCAGCCGGCCCTGGGCCCGCAGGTCGGCGATCGAGGCGTCCATGAAGTCGCCGACCAGGTCGAAGGCGCCGACCGTGCTCGCCGCGACGCCCAGCAGCCGGGTCACGGCACCGTCCCGCCGGGCGTCGCGCATCTTGGTCAGGCGCTCGATGACGTCCGCCCCGCGTTCCACCGCCCCCGCCGTGGCCAGGGCCATCAGCAGCTCCGGGTCGTCCTCGCCGGCCGCGAGCCGCTCGGCCAGGGTGATCACGCGCCGGCGCTGCTCCCAGCCGGGGTCACTCCACCAGCAGCGGATGGCCGCCGCCTGGACGATGGTGAGCGCGAGCTCGCGGTCACCCGCAGCAGCCACCGTTTCGGCGGTGGTGACCAGCCGCCGGATCCGCGCGGAGCCCTCGTCGCGCCCTTCCCCCAGCACCTCGCTCAGCAGGACGACCCTGGCCTGCGGCTGCTCGCCGAGCACGGACGGCTCGGCCAGCGCGAGCAGCTCGGCGGCCTGGTCGCCGCGGCCGAGCTCGAAGGCCAGCTCGGCCGCGGCCAGCAGGCGATGGGCACCGGCCGTGGCCTCCTCGCTGACCTCCGCCGCCCGGCGCAGGGCGGTCACCGCCACCGGGATCGCGCCGCGCTGCCGGGCCCGCGCGGCCACCTCCTCCAGCTCGGCGGCGACGGACTCGTCTCGATGGGCGATCGCCGCGGCGCGGTGCCAGGCCCTGCGGTCCGGGTCGCGGTCGTGCACCCGGGCCAGCGCGGCGTGGGCGGCCAGGCGGTCGGTGCGGCCGGCCTTGTGGTAGATCGCCGAGCGGACCAGGGGGTGCCGGAAACGCAGGGCCTGCTCGTGCAGCTCCACCAGCCCCGCGTCCACGGCCGGGGCCAGCGTCTCGGCGGTCGGCTCGACGCCCGTCACCATGCCGCCGCCCGCGAGGGTGTCGGCCAGGTCGTGACCGTCGTTGGCGGCGGCCACGAGGAGCAGCCCTCTGGTGGGGGGCGGGAGTTCGGCCAGCCGTACGGCGAAGGCCCGCTCCAGGCGCGCGGTGAGCGGCAGGAACCCCGCCTCGGCCGTGACCGTCCCGGAGGTCAGCGCGAGTGGCAACTCGACCAGGGCGAGCGGATTGCCGGCCGCCTCGCTCAGCACGCGCCAGCGCATGCCGACGCTGAGCTCGGCGGCCTGGGCGTCGAGGAGCGCCTCCGCCGCGGCGGAGTCCAGGCGGGCCAGCCTCAGCTCGGGTACGTCGCTGCCGTCCAGGCTGGTGGGGTAGCCGTCGCGCAGGCCCATCAGCAGCACGATCGGATCCGAGCGCACGCGCCTGGCCACGAACCCCAGCACCTCGGTGGTGGGCCGGTCCAGCCACTGGACGTCGTCCACCACGATCAGCAGGGGCCGCTGGGCCGCCGCGTCGCCCAGCAGGTTGAGGACGGCCAGTGCGACCAGGAAGGGTTCGGGGTCGGCGACCTCGGCCATCCCGAAGGCGCCGAACAGGGCCTCCCGCTGGCGGGTGGGCAGTTGGCCGGCGGCGCCCAGCATCGGCCGCAGCAACTGGTGGAGCCCGGCGAAGGGCAGGTGCGTCTCGCTCTGCACCCCGGACGCGCTGGACACCATCACCTCGCGCGCCTCGGCCCGTGCCGTGGCGACCGCCAGCAAGGCGGACTTGCCGATGCCCGGCACGCCGCGTACGACAAGGGCGTCACCGCGCTCGTGAATGCGGTCCACGAGCCCTTCCAGCTCCGCCATCTCACGCTCACGGCCGAAGAGCGTGATCATGCGGCACCTCCCGCCGGAGCCCCCATGATCGAATTGTCGCAGATGTACGTCATGTGACGCATGACTGACGCCTTGACTCTTTCCTAGCATCGGCTCGGCATCGCATCAGTCCCTGGAGCAGCTCATGACCAAACCCACGCTGGAGCCGGCCGCCCAGGCCTTCGCCGATGCCACCGCCAACCCTCCCTACCTGCACGGCATGCCGCTGAAAGCGGGCCGCCTCGCGCTGGCCGAGGTGCAGCACCCGGACATCCGCGTGCCGGGCGTCATCCGGCAGCCGATCGCCGGGACGAGGCTCACCCTCTTCCGCCCCGGGAACGCCGACGGCCCGCTGCCGGCGGTGCTCTACCTCCACGACGACTGGGTGTTCGGCGGGCAGCACGCCCACGAGCGGCTGGCCCGCGAACTGGCGCACGAGTCGAGGGCGGCGACGGTGTTCGTCGACTACAGCCTCTCGCCCGAGGCCCGCTACCCCGTCGCGCTCGGTGAGGGCGAGGCGGCGCTGGACTGGGTGCGTACGCACGGCGGCGCCTTCGGCCTGGACCCCTCGAAGATCGCGGTCGTGGGCGGCAACCTGGCCGCCGCGCTGGCCCTGACCGCCCGGGGGCGCCTGGCCGCGCAGGTGCTGCTGTGCCCGGCCACCGACGCGTCGTTCGACACCGGCTCCTACCGGGAGTTCGCCGAGGGCTACTTCCTGCGCGCCGACGGCATGCGCTGGTGCTGGGACCAGTACGTCCCGGACCAGGCGCGGCGGGCCGAGAGCACCGCCTCGCCGCTGCGGGCCACGGCGCGCGAACTGACCGGGCTGCCACCGGCCCTGGTCATCACCGCCGAGGCCGACGTGCTGCGGGACGAGGGCGAGGCTTACGCCGCCACGCTGCGCCGGGCGGGCGTACCCGTGACCGGGGTGCGCTACCAGGGCGTCATCCACGGATTCCTCACGCTCAACGCCCTGCGCGGCACCCACGCCGCCCAGGCGGCGATCGATCAGGCCGGACGTTTTCTGGCACGGGTGCTCCGCCCTGGCGACAGGAGGCAGTCATGACAGGCAGACCGGTGACCAAGGCCGCCGTCATCGGCACCGCGGTCGAGTTCTACGACCACGCCCTGTTCGGGCTGGCCGCGGCCATCGTCTTCGACGAACAGTTCTTCCCGGCCGGCAGTCCCGTCGCGGGCACCCTCGGCTCCTTCACCGCGTTCGCGGTCGGATTCCTGGCCCGTCCCATCGGCGGTGTCGTCTTCGGTCATCTGGGCGACCGCGTCGGGCGCAAGCCCACACTGGTCGTGACGCTGCTGCTGATGGGGCTGTCCACGGCCGGCATCGGGCTGCTGCCCACCTACGGTCAGGTGGGCGTGGCGGCGCCGGTCCTGCTGGTGCTGCTCCGCGTGCTGCAGGGCTTCGGCGCCGGAGCCGAGTACGCGGGCGCCCTGGTCATGGTGGCCGAGACCAGCGACCCGCGTCGGCGGGGGCTGTGGGCCTCGCTTCCGGGCGCGGGCGTCCAGGTCGGCATCCTGACCGCCACGCTGGTCTTCACCGCGGTGACGGCGCTGCCGTCGTTCGAGACGTGGGGCTGGCGGTTGCCGTTCGTGCTCAGCCTCGTGGGCGTGGGCGTCGGACTGTTCCTGAGGTTCCGGGTGCCGGAGTCGGAGATCTTCGAGCGTGAGCGCGCGCGGGGCCTGAGCCGTTTCCCGGCGCTGGAGGTCCTCCGGAGGCAACCGCGGAGCATGCTGATCGCCTTCGCGGCCAACGCCCCCTTCGGCGCGATCGCGTACATCCTGAACGTCTTCGTGTTGTCGTACGTGACCAGGACGCTCGGCCTGCCGGCCACGGTGGGCCTGGTCGCCAACGTGCTCTCCTCCGCGGTGGCGATCGTGGCCACCCCGCTGTTCGGGCTGCTGGCCGACCGCGTCGGCCGCCGTCCCGTCTTCCTCGGCGCCGCGCTCCTGCTCCTCGTGTTCGCGTACCCGATGTTCTGGATGATCGACACCGGCCGCCCCGAGCTGGTGATCCTCGCGGTCACGCTGGGGTACGGCATCCTCGTCATCGGCATGTTCACCGCGCTGGCCTCGCTGCTCGCCGAGCTGTTCGACACCCGCCACCGCTACAGCGGCGTCGCCATCGCCCGCGAGTGGACGGCCGCGCTGACCAGCGGCCCCGCCCCGCTCGTGGCGGCCGCCCTGGTGACGGGCGCCGGCGGCGCCTCCTGGCCCATCGCCCTGCTGCTCATGGTCTGCGCGGCGGTCGCCTTCACCGCCGTCCTGTTCGCCCCGGAAACCCGCCACCGCGACCTCACCGAGGCCGTACGCGAACCGCCCGTCCGTACCGGTGCAGTCATCTGACCGATTGACGCCGGGCGCCGCGCATCTAGCGTCGAGCCCAACGACGCCCACATCCCTTCGACACCCGATTCGGAAGGACCTGAGATGCCTGTTCTGAGCACCTCCGACGGCACGCAGATCTTCTACAAGGACTGGGGAACGGGACAACCGGTCGTGTTCAGCCACGGCTGGCCGCTGAACGCCGACGCCTGGGACGGCCAGCTCAACCTGGCCGCCTCGCACGGCTTCCGCGCCATCGCCCACGACCGGCGCGGCCACGGCCGCTCCGGCCAGCCGTGGCACGGCAACGAGATGGACACCTACGCCGACGACCTGGCCGCCCTGCTGGACACCCTCGACCTGCGCGAGGCGGTCCTGGTCGGCCACTCCACCGGCGGCGGCGAGGTCACGCGCTACATCGGGCGGCACGGCACCTCCCGCGTGGCCAAGGCCGTGCTGCTGGGCGCGGTGCCGCCGCTGATGCTCAAGACCGAGGCCAACCCGCACGGCCTGCCGATCGAGGCGTTCGACGCCATCCGCAACGGTGTCGCGGCCGACCGCTCGCAGTTCTACAAGGACCTGGCCGTCCCCTTCTACGGCTACAACCGGCCGGGGGCGCAGGTGTCACAGGGCGTCATCGACGCCTTCTGGCTGTGGAGCATGCAGGTCGGCGTCAAGGGCGCGCTCGACTGCATCCGGGCCTTCTCCGAGACCGACTTCACCGAGGACCTCAAGCGCTTCGACGTACCCACCCTGATCGCGCACGGCGACGACGACCAGATCGTGCCCGTCGTCGCCTCCGCGCTGGAGAGCGCCAAGCTGGTCAAGGACGCCACCCTGAAGATCTACGAGGGTGCCCCGCACGGCCTGACCGGCGCCTTCGAGCGCGAGTTCGGCGACGACCTGCTCGCCTTCCTGAACTCCTGAGTTTCCGAGTCCCGCAACGCCGTCCACCGGCCACGTCACCCGATAGGGAGTCACGATGAAACCCGACACGATCGTCCTGGTTCACGGTTTCTGGGTCACACCCCGGAGCTGGGAGCACTGGGTCACCCACTACCAGGCCAAGGGCTTCAAGGTCCTCGCCCCCGCCTACCCCGGATTCGAGGCCGAGGTGGAGTCGCTCAACACCGACCCGGCCCCGATCGAGCAGGTGACCGTCCCGCAGATCATCGAGTCGCTGGAGACGCTGATCGGCGGGCTGGAGACGCCGCCGATCATCATGGGCCACTCCGCGGGCGGGGTGTTCACCCAGATCCTGCTGGACCACGGCTACGGCGCCGCCGGGGTCGCGATCAACTCCGCCCCCACCGAGGGGGTGAAGATCATCCCGCTGTCGCAGATCAAGGCCACGTTCCCGGTGCTGAAGAACCCGGCCAACCGGCACAAGGCCGTCGGTCTCACCTTCGACCAGTGGCGTTACGCCTTCACCAACACCTTCCCCGAGGACCAGGCCCGCGCCGCCTACGAGCGCTACCACATCCCCGCCTCCGGCCAGATCTTCTGGGGCAGCGCTCTGGCCAACATCCACCCGGGCAAGGACGACAACTGGGTGAACTACCACAACGACGACCGCAAGCCGCTGCTGTTCGTCTCCGGTGAGCACGACAACCTGATGCCGCCGAAGATCCAGCGCTCCAACGCCGCGCACTACAAGTCGCCGAAGACCGTCACCGAAGTGGTCGAATACTCCGGCCGCTGCCACCTGATGCCCGCCGAGACGGGCTGGGAGGAGATCGCCGACCACGCCCTCACCTGGGCACTGAAGCACTCCTGACCCCGTAGGAGGGAATCCCATGACGAAGGTCAGGTTCACCCACGTCGGCGGCCCCACCGTCCTCATCGAGTTCGGCGGCTGGCGGCTGCTCACCGACCCGACCTTCGATCCCCCCGGCCGGACCTACTCCTTCGGCTGGGGGACCTCCTCCCGCAAACTGGCCGGCCCCACCGTGGACGCCGCGGACGTGGCGGGAGTGGACGCCGTACTGCTCTCCCACGTCCACCACGGCGACAACCTCGACGACGCGGGACGCGCCCTGCTGCCGTCGGCCGGCACGATCGTGACGACCTCCTCCGGCGCCCGCGCCCTGCCCCTGCCGGCTCGCGGCCTGCGCGCGGGGCAGGCCACCCGCCTGGAAGCCCCCGGCCGCCCGCCCATCGACGTCACCGCCACCCCGTGCCGGCACGGCCCACCGCTGAGCAGGCCGATCGTGGGCGAGGTCATCGGCTTCTCCCTCACCTGGCCCGGCCAGGAACACGGCCCTCTCTGGATCACCGGCGACACCGTCTACCACCGCGCGCTGCGCCGGGCCGCCGCCGCGATCCGGCCGGGAACGATCCTGCTGCACCTGGGCGGCGTCGGCTTCCCTCTCACCGGGCCGCTGCGCTACACCATGACCGCGAGCCAGGCCGTACGGCTGTGCGAGGCCGCCGCCCCGCGTACCGTCCTGCCGGTGCACTACGAAGGCTGGCAGCACTTCCGGCAGGGCCGCGACGGCATCGAGCAGGACCTGCTGCGGGCGCCGAAGCGGATCAGCGGCCTGTTCCACTGGCTGACCCCCGGGTCGGCGGAGCAGGTGCGGCTCTAGCCGTGCTGACCACGGACGCCGGCGCCAGGTAGCCCGGCCGGGAGCGGGAGTGGTCGTTGAAGGCTCACAGATGTCCGCTGAATGTCCGGTCCACTTCCCTTGCGATGCCCGCGCCAGGAGGGACAAAGTGCCTAATCAGGCAAGAAGCAGGAGGCGCGAGCCCTGAGAGCCGCGCCGTCGAAGGTTTAGGAGCAGGCTCATGTCCTCATCGGTGCTGTACATGTCCATGTCCCTCGACGGGTACATCGCGGCGCCGAACGACGGGCCGGACAACCCCGGTGGCGACGGCTTCATCCGGCTGCACGAATGGGGCCTGACGCCCGACGGGGAGCGGCACCGGACCGACGGGGCGGCCGGGCGGTTCACCGACGAATACCACGCGACCGGCGCGGTCGTCGTGGGGCGGCGGACCGCGGAGCAGGTCGACCACTGGGGTGGCGACCACCACGGCCGCGGCGTGCCGATCTTCGTGCCCAGCCACCGGCCACCCGGCCCGTCGGTCGCGAACCAC
Source organism: Nonomuraea sp. NPDC050643 (assembly GCF_040654715.1). Classification (NCBI taxonomy): domain Bacteria; kingdom Bacillati; phylum Actinomycetota; class Actinomycetes; order Streptosporangiales; family Streptosporangiaceae; genus Nonomuraea; species Nonomuraea sp. NPDC050643. Next base: position 112,144 of record NZ_JBFAIM010000040.1, read on the forward strand.
CCGCTGGTGACCTATGTGACCGATGGCATCGAGAGCGCGATGGCCCAGGCCAAGGCCGCCGCCGGGGAGCGGGACGTGCTGGTGCAGGGCGGGTACACGGCCCGGCGGGCGCTGGAGGCCGGGGTGCTGGACGAGCTGCAGATCCACCAGGTGCCGGTGCTGTTCGGCGGTGGCCGCCGGTTGTTCGACGTCCTGCCGTCGCGCGTCGAGCTGGACATCGTACGGGTCGTCGACACGCCGGAGGCGACCCACCTCCGCTACCGCGTCCGCCGCTGATTTTACTTGATCGAGCACGGAGAGTTGCCTTAGCCTTACACACGGTAGCTATCGGGCGAGATCTTGAAAGGCCGATCGTGAAGAGATTCATCCTCACCTCCGCGTTCACCGCCGCCATCATCGCGGGCACCGCAGGAGCCGCCTACGCCTCGCAGTACGTCGCCTACGAAGGTGCGGGCTTCACCGGCAGAAGCGTCGTCATCAGCAAGTGCGGCACGTCCAACATCCCCTTCCACGGCTCCTACAAGTGGTACGGCGACGGCCAGAGCGGGCGCATGTACAACCAGCCCAACGCCGAGGGTGTGATGCACTTCGAGCTGCCCTCCAACCGTGGCGCCGAGCAGCGGACCCCCGTGGGCTGGAAGAGCATCTTCATCGTGTGCTGACCCCGCCCCCTGGAGGCCGGGCCCGGGCCGACCGTCCTCCAGGGGACGCCTGCGCGTCGCCGGTCACTCCCGTTTGTGAGCTCGCTCACAACCTGTCACAGCCGATCGGGGCATGTCGTCTTAGAGGCCATGACAAACGCGGAACAGACCTCGGTGCTGATCACCGGAGGCAACAAGGGGCTCGGCCTCGAGGCGGCCCGGCGTCTCGGCGAACTGGGCTGGACGATCTTTCTCGGCTCGCGCGACGAAGGCCGCGGCCGGGCAGCCGCCGACAAGCTGACCGACGGTGGCGCGAACGTGGTCCTGGTCCCGCTCGACGTGACCTCGGACGAGTCGGTGAGCGACGCCGTACGACTCGTCCGCAAGCACACCGACCGCCTGGACGTGCTGATCAACAACGCCGGCGCGCCAGGAAAGGGCATCGCGCCCGCGGACGCGACGGCCGACGAGATTCACTCCGTCTACGACACCAACGTGTACGGACCGATCAGGGTCACGCACGCGTTCCTCCCCTTGCTACGAGCGGCGGACAATCCGCGGGTCGTGATGGTGTCCAGCGGCGGCAGCTCCTTCACGGTCGTGACCGATCCGGAGCAGCCCTTCTCGAAGTTCCACGAGCTCGCCTACAGCTCGTCGAAGGCGGCGCTGAACATGATCACCGTCCGCTACGCCCAGGCGCTCCCGGACGTCAAGTTCAACATCGCCACTCCCGGGGAGGTCGCCAACCGCAGATTCGCCGCCACCGACATGAACCACCACACCGGCGAGATGACGGTCACCGAGGGCACCGACTCGATCCTCGAACTCGCCCTGCTCGACGCCGACGGACCGACCGGCATCTTCATCGACCGCTTCGGCCCCGTCGCCTGGTGACCCGAGGTAGGGCGTGACCGACCGCCCGGACGTGTCGGTTACCCTGCTGGACGTCGTACGAAAGTGCCCTCGGACAAGAAGGCTGGCCAAGGAGATGAGCCGCGGTACGCGAACCGGCGGAGATGAGTCGGGCATGGCCTCGTACCGGCCGCTGCTGTTCTCCATCGCGTACGGGATGACCGGATCGGTGGGCGACGCCGAGGACATCGTGCAGGACGCGTTCCTCGGCGTGACCCGGGCGCGCCAGGCGGGAACCACGATCACCGACCTGAAGGCGTACCTGACGACGACGGTGACGCGGCTGGGCATCGACCACCTGCGTTCGGCGCGGGTCCGACGGGAGACGTACGTCGGGGAATGGCTGCCCGAACCGGTCGTCGTACCCGCCGACGGTTCGGGCCCGGCCGAGCACGCTGAGCTGGCCGACTCGCTGTCGATGGCGTTTCTCGTACTGCTGGAGGCCCTTTCGCCGGTGGAGCGGGCGGTGTTCCTGCTGCGGGAGGCGTTCGGATACGGCCACGCCGACGTGGCGAGGCTCACCGGCAAGACCGAGGCGAACTGCCGGCAGATCCTCACCCGCGCCAGACAACGCATAGCCGCCGGGGGGCAGAGGCACGACAGCGCGCCACCCCCGGCACGGCGCGCGAAGGGTGAGGAGCTGGCCCGCAGGTTCTTCGAGGCCGCCGCGGGCGGCGACATGGACGCACTGCTCGCCATGCTCGCCCCCGACGTGGTCCTTCACGGTGACGGCGGCGGCAAGGCACGGGCGCTCGGAAAGCCGGCGGCCGAACCAGGACGCGTCGCCCAGTTGCTCGTCACCGGCCTGCGCCGGGCCCGGATGTTCGGCGTCTCCCTCCGCCCCGCCTGGGTCAACGGCCGACCGGGCGCCGTACTGTACGACGCCGAGGAGCGCGTGGCCAGCGTGGTCGAACTTGACATCACCGACGGCGCGATCCAGGCGATCCACTCCATAGCCAACCCCGACAAGCTCAGCCATCTAGGACCGGTCTCCGACGTGGGACGCCTGCCGGAGCGACGATCCACGCGTGACGCTGGTTGACCTGCACAGAGATCTTTGCAGCGAACCCACTGCGCCCGGCCGCGCCGGCGATTCCCTCGTCCGCGCCGGGCGGCGAAATGAACGTTTCAGGCTTCGTTGACACGGACGCACGGAAAGCGCTTTCCTTCGGTGGAGGTCGTCCGCAGCAGAAGGTGAGACGAGGATGAGACGAGCAGTCGCGTTGCGACTCCAGGCGGCACTGGCCGCAGTGGCCACCACGGTCGCGGTCGGTGTGGCCCTGCCGATGCTCCAGGCGTCGGCGGCGGTCGGCAGCGCCACCGGCTACGCGACCGGCAACGGCGGGACCACCGGCGGCGCGGGCGGGCAGACGGTGAGAGCCTCGACGGGGACCGCGATCCACGCGGCCCTGTGCGGCCGGGCCAGCAGCAGCACCCCGATCACCATCGAGGTCGAGGGGACCATCAATCACGGCAACACCACCAAGGTGTCGGGCGCAAGCTGCAACACCGCCGCCGGCGTGATCGAACTCAAGCAGATCAGCAACGTCACGATCATCGGGGTCGGCAGCGGGGCCGTCTTCGACCAGCTCGGCATCCACATCCGCGAGGCCCGCAACATCATCATCCAGAACGTGACCGTCCGTAACGTCAAGAAGTCGGGCTCGCCCACCTCCAACGGCGGCGACGCCATCGGCATGGAGAGCGGCGTCCGCAACGTCTGGGTCGACCACGTCACCCTTGAGGCCTCGGGCGGCGAGTCGGAGGGCTTCGACGGCCTCTTCGACATGAAGGACGACACCCAGTACGTGACCCTGTCCTACAGCGTCCTGCGCAACTCCGGCCGCGGCGGGCTCATCGGGTCCAGCGAGAGCGACCGTTCAAATGGTTTCATCACCTTCCACCACAACCTGTACGAGAACATCGACTCCCGTACGCCCCTGCTGCGTGGCGGCATAGCCCACATCTACAACAACTCCTACGTGAACCTCCACGAGTCCGGCATCAACTCCCGGGCCGGAGCTCGCGCCAAGGTGGACAACAACCACTTCAAGGACTCCAAGGACGTCCTGGGCACCTTCTACACCAGCGAGGCCGGCTACTGGCAGGTCGGCGGCAACATCTTCGACAACGTGACCTGGTCCGCGCCCGGCAGCGACAACGCCCCCGCCGGACCCAACCCGCAGTCCAACACCACCGTCAGCATCCCGTACTCCTATAGCCTCGACGGGGCGAGCTGCGTACCGGCCATCGTCCGGCAGACGGCCGGCGCCAACAAGGGACTGCAGGTGTCGAACGGAAGTTGCACACCCCAGACACCGACCGTCAGCCCCACGCCCACCCCTACTCCGACGCCGACCCCTTCGCCCGGCGGACCCAACCTCAGCACCGGAGCCGGCTCCGACGGCTCCAGCAAGGCCGACGGGACGAGCTATGGCAACGTACGCGACGGCGACGTGAGCACCTACTGGTCCCCGGCCGGCTCGACCGGCGACATCTCGATCAAGTGGAGCTCCGCCACGACGGTCTCCAGGGTCGTCATCCGCGAGGCGTCCGACTCGACGGGCAGCATCGGCTCCTGGCAACTCGTCAACGCCGGCACCGGCGCGGTCCTGAAGTCCGGGAGCGGGGCGGGCACCATCACCTTCACCTCGACCTCGCTGAGCAAGATCACCTTCAGGATCACCGGCTCGACCGGCACCCCAAAGGTCACCGAGTTCGAGACCTACGCCGCATAGCGAACAAACCCCACCATCCACGCTGGCCCAGGGCGCCGCGTACAGCGACCCGAAGACCGACATCGGACGCCTGCCGACCCCGGCCGCCCTGGCCCGCATGGACGCGGCACGGCCACCATCACCCCCTGAGCTCGACCCGTCAGCCCGCCGCCTGGCCGTCGCAGACCACCTCCTTGACGAGCCCGTCCACCAGCTTCTGGAAGGTGTAGTTGAACAGGCCGCTGGTGTGCTGCAACAGCATCCGTACGGTGATCCGCCGGTCCAGGCCGAACTCGGGCAGGTGACCGGCCACCGGATCGTCCAGCCCGATCGTGCCCTCGGCCACCAGTTGCAGCACCAGGGTCGCGGTGAAGGTCTTGATGTTGCTGCCCGCCCAGAACCGCCCGTTCGTCGGCGGCTTACCGCTCTGGCCCAGCTCGCGCACCCCCGCACTGCCGGCCCACTCGCCTCGCTCGTCGTGCACGCGTAGCTGCACCCCGGTGAAGCCGGCATCGACGAACGCCTCCATGGCCTTCCGCAGCTCCGTACGCTCCTGCCCGGCTGCGCCCCTCCCCGCTGTCACACTGCCCATCGCGGGGGTGGCCGTCCCTGCCAGCAGCGCGACGGCCAGCCCCGCGCAGCCTGCGCAGCCCCGTCCCGGAGAAGCCGCTGTCGCTGTGCCCCATCATGACTCTCCTTGCCTACAGTGTTCGATCTCGCGAGCGCCGTGAGGCGGGAAGCCGGCCCTCGTGGCAGCGGTAGCCGCACAGGTCGGCATTCATCAGGCGGCGTCGAGGGCTTCGTTGATCTTGCGGGCCATGTCGGCCAGGGTCGGGCTGGACTGGGTGTGGGTGGCGGCGTCGATGGCGACGATAACCGTGCTGCGGAAGTTGTCGGCCTCGGCCGGGTCCTGCTGCCTGAGCAGGGTCATGGACGCCGTCAGGGCGGGCAGGACCTGGTCGGCGAGTTCGGCGACGGTCTTGCCGTACTTGACGCCCTTGGGCGCCTTGGTGAGCACGTGCCCGACCGGGCCGGTGGCGGAGGTCAAGGCGATGGAGCCGTGCGTGGCGACCTTGTGCGCCGACCCGGCGGCACCGGCGGCCGACATCAGCGAGACGGCACCCCACGCGGCGGTACGCAGGGTGAGCTTGTCCTGGTCGGTAAGGATGATCGACATGGTATTGCTCCTGTTCACGTGATGGAACGGCGGAAGGCCGTCCAGGTGCTGCTCGGAGTTCTTGATCGCGCCGGCCGGGTCGCACCCGGCCTCGTGACCGCGATCGCTGAACCGTTCATGCGCTGAGCTTCGCCGACCGCCCTGATACCAGGCCGTTGCCGCCCTGACACGGCAGTGCATGGGGTGGGTGGGCTGTGTCAGCAGCTCAGATCCGAGGCCCACGTCCAGCACCTCGCCGGTGACGTAACGGGCACCGTCGGAAGCCAGGAAGGCGATCGCCGACGCGATGTCCGCCGGCGGGCCGGCACGCTCAAGGGCATTGGCCGTGCCCGGCGGCATGATGTGCCACCTGCAGGCCATCGGGTCCCGAATGGGCTAATTCCATCCTGAAATCGCAGGTCATGCCCCTTGTCTGAGTTTGTTTGGCGGTGTTCGGGTAGGTGGTGACGCCTGATCATGGTGGGTG